>JASFYU010000058.1:0-58764 GCA_045046905.1 Flavobacteriaceae bacterium
TTCACTGTTCACTGTTTACTGTTTATTGTCATGTTCTATTCGCTTCGTAAACTTATTACGGGGTTGGCCAATGCTGATTTTATAGCTAGAAAACCTACGGTTAGTGCCCCAATAAATACTGAAACAGCTCCAGCAAAGGCCAACAACCAAAATGATAGCTCTATGCGGTAAGCAAAATTTTGAAGCCAATAATCGCTTGTCCACCAAGCAATAGGGGCAGCTACTATAAAAGCAACGATGACTAGTTTAAGAAAATCAGTTGTGTGCAGCATTACTATTTGCGAAACGGTTGCCCCTAAAACTTTACGAACACCGATTTCTTTTATACGTTGATTTATAGATAAACGAGACATACCCAATAGGCCGAAACAACAGATAATCAAAGACAGAATAGTGGCTATATTGACCAGTTTTTGCCATTGCTGTTCTTTTTTGTATTGTTCTGCATTCTGATCATCTAAAAAATTGTATGTAAACACCGCATTTGGCATGATGGTTTTGTAAATTTTTTCCAAGGCCAGAATAGCTTCCTGTTGTTTTGACTTTTCAAATTTGACCAGTATATTCCCAATTGGAGCTTGTAACATAGAAATGAACATCGGTTTGATAGGTTCTCTAAGCGAACCAAAGTGAAAGTCTTTCACTACCCCAATAATTGTTTTATTTTGATTGCCTTCATCATTTTCGATTAACCTTATAGATTCCCCCAGAGGGTCTGATAAATTGAATTCTTTTACGAAAGTTTCGTTTACAATAACTGAATTTGTAGGATCGGTTGAAAAATCGGAAGAAAAATTTCGCCCTAAGAGCATTGGAATTTCAACATCAGGCAAATAATTTTCATCAACACGCATAAGTGAAGCTTCTATTTGTTTATTATTGACAATTACCCCTTCTGAAAAATGATTTTGGGCATAAGAGACCGACGTTATAGCCGATTCTTTTAATAATTCTTCTTTCAACACCTTACCGATGGCGGCGTAATCTCGGTTTCCTGAAATAGTTGTAGTAATGATTTGATTGGGATTATAGCCCAAATCTTTGGTACGTATATAATCCATTTGGGTATGGAATACTATGGCTGCAATAAATAAAAATATTCCCAAAGAAAATTGAAAAACGACCAGTCCACGGCCAGCCAAATTTCTACCACTCCATTTTAATTTATTGTAAAGTACCTCAGCTGGTCGCAGCTTAGAAAGGACAAAAGCAGGATAAAGGCCTGCTAGTAAAATGATAGATCCAAAAATTATAATCAGATACACCCCTGATTGAAAATTGAGCATTTGTGTAAATACAAACTGTTTAGCCGTTAGCGAATTGAAAAATGGAATCAATAGTTTTACAGACAAAAGAGAGAGTAAAAATGAAATACCGCAAAGCAAGCCTGACTCGATAAGAAACTGAAAAATAATTTGAGTTTTGTTACCTCCAGCTACTTTTCTGATTCCTATTTCTTTTGCTCTTTTAATAGCTGAGGCAATGCTTATATTTATAAAATTGATGGCTGCCATTATCAAAATAAATAAGGCAATGACGATAAAAACAATAGAATATATTGAGTTGCTAGTGTCTACGATTCCAGTCTCAATACCAGAATTGTTGTCTTTCATGAGCGGACTTAAGTGTATATTCGAAATATTTTGTAATCCATAGCTAATCTCAGAATCAAAACCATACCTAGCTATCTTTTGTTCCACCTGGTCTTTGGCATGTATGGCAAACACACGATTGAATTTTTGCTCTATCGCCGCTAGATCTGCTGAAGGTTCTAAAACCACAAAGGTTCCTAAATAGGCGTTTAGCCAATTGGTGTCGACCCAAGTAACTTCCTGAAAACTGAAGGGAAGTAAAATTTCAAATTGAATGGAAGAGTTTTTTGGAGCATCCTTTGCAACGGCTGAAATTACCAAAGGTTTTTTTAAGCGCTGAAAAGCAGGGTTGTGGTCCATACGCAGCACTTTGCCCACTACATCGGTAGCGTTGAAAAGTCGCATAGCGGTACTTTCAGAAAGCACAACCGAGTTTACTTCATCTAAAACGGTATTAATATCGCCATGCAACAATGGGAAGGTAAAGACATCAAAAAAATTGGAATCAACGAATAGTATATTTGAAGTTAGTGTTTTGTCATCGGTAGAGACATCGTAATAAATTTCGCCACCCAAGACTCGAGCATACTTCTTTATTTCAGGAATGGCATCTTTAAATGCTTTTCCTTGCACTTGCCCCGTTCCTCCTACGGTTTGTGCAATGGCTCCTTTATGCTCTACCAAATTGGTGGTAATCCTGTACAAGTTTGGATTATTGGCATGAAAATCATCAAAACTATGTTCCTCATTCCAATAAATTCCTGCAAAAAGCAAACAGGTAATCGCTACCGCCATGCCTATGATATTTATCAAGGAATAGAACTTATTGTTGGTGAGGTTTCGCCAAGCGATTTTAAAATAGTTCTTGATCATGGTCATGGTCATGGTCATGTTAATATTAAGTAATGAGTACTAAGTAGTGAGATTGTTTGTTTTCAACACTCATTGTTCACTTTCCTCTTTCAACTTTTAATTCTCAACTGATAACAAACAGTTTGCTTCGTACCTCGCAAAAACGTTCTATTGCTAACTGTTTACTGTTTACTGTTTATTGATAATTGTTCATTGTTTACTGTTCACTGTTCACTGTTCACTGCCAACTGATAACAAACAGTTTGCTTCGTGCCTCGCAAAAACGTTCTATTGCTCACTGTTTACTGTTCATTGTTTACTGTTCACTGTTCACTGTTCACTGTTTATTGTTTATTGTTTATTGTTTATTGTAAACTATTCGCTTCGCAAACTTTCTACCGGGTTTACAATTGCTGCTTTAACCGTATGGTAACTTACTGTGATCAATGCAACTAAAGTCACTACTATGCCTACCAAAATAAAAGTTAACGGACTCATATACATCTGGTGTTCATAATTCTCAAGCCAAGTTTGGGCAACAAACCAGGCTATGGGCAATGAAATCAGTAGGCTAATCAGCACTAGTTTTAAAAAGTGCCATGAAATCATGCTGACCACATTATTGACCGATGCTCCCATTACCTTTCGAATTCCGATTTCTTTTGTACGTGATTCAATGACTAATAACGATATAGCAAAAAGCCCCATACAGGATAAGAAAATAGCTATCGCAGATGCGAGACCAAAAATGGTGGCCATGGTTTTTTCTGCCTCATACCACGCTTGAAGGTTTTCATCTAAAAAAGAAGCCTTGAATTCTGAATCTGAAGTTACTTTCTTCCAGACTGAAGAAAGTTTATCCATTGCAAGCTGAGGGTCATTGGTTTGTGTTTTAATGAAAATATAATTGATAGCCTTAGTAGAGGAAAGGAATATCACAATAGGTAGCGTTTCAGCAGATGGTGAATGAACATAGAAATCAGCAACTACTCCAATTATTTGATTGCCTGAAGTACTGGTTTCGCCTCCAAAGAACTTGCCGATAGGATCTGTTTCTCCCATGGCCTTCACAAAACTTTCTGAAACCACCACAGCATTTATGGAGTCGGTTGCAAAGTCGCGGCTAAAATATCTTCCTTGTATCAAAGGAATGCCTAATGTTTTTAGATAGTCGAAATCTGCGAGAATCCGGTCAGTATCAATTCGGTTTTGATTGTATATAAAATCTTCATTAACTCTAGAAGTTACTCTATCTCTTCCCCTTCCTAAATTACCATCACTGCCAGTAATAGAAACCACATTAGGGTCTGTTGCCAGTTCATTGCGCATTCGATTTAGCACTTTTCGACCATCTTCTAAATTACCAACGGGAATGCTCACCACTTGTTCTTTTTCAAAACCTATTGGTTTTTGTCGTAAATAATCAAGTTGTTGGCCAGCGATTATACTGACACAAATAAGTAAGCTCGAAATTGCAAACTGACTCACCAGCAGCGTGTTTCGTAACACTCCGGGTTTTTTTGTAGAAACGTTTCCTTTTAAAATCTGAACAAGATTAAAATTGGTCATTTTTAAAGCAGGGTATCCGCCGGCAATCAAAGTAACCATCAAAAAAATACCAAAAATAATAGCAATAAAATCCACTTCAAACAAGGTCGAAATGCTTATACCACCCCCAAATTGCGAATTAAAAAAGGGTACAAGCTGCGTTGCAAGGGCAATACCAAGTACAAAACCGATAAAGTAAAGCAAGAAAGCTTCGCCCCATAATTGGGTAAAAAGTTGCCCCCTAAAAGCACCCAAAGTTTTTCTTACCCCCAATTCACGACTTCTCTTAAAAGCATGGGCTATATTGAGATTTACGAAATTGAAACAGGCGATTAAAAGAATGAATGCCCCTAATGCCATAATCGCATAAATCAATAATAAGGGTGCACTTCTTGGACCAGAAAAATGAACATCTTCAATATTGATCAAGTTCAAACTCATCAAGTCTAAAGTGTTCTCAAGTTTGGGGTGCTCAATTCTCAGCTGTGCCAATTGCTCAGGATAGTATTTCTCAATCAACGAAGACAATTTACTTTGCACTAACTGATGATTACTATTATCAGACAGTTTGATAAAAATATTGGAGATATTATTGTCCCATCTTGTATTGTTTACAGCATAATCCTCAAGTGCTTCAACCCTAGCTAAGGCATCAAATCTAATACTAGAATTTCTAGGAGCATCTTCAACTATCGCAGATACAGTATATGATTTTTTATTTCCCTTTTTACCTATTTGTATTTCCTTGCCTATGGGATTGGTCTCTCCAAAAATTGCCGAAGCCGTGCTTTTATCCAAGACGATGTTTTGTAAACCTGAAAGGGCAGTGGCCTTATCGCCGACTAGAATCGGAAAATTGAAAATCTCAAAAAACTCGGAGTCGGTTCTAGTAATAGATCGTTCTATACTTTTATCCTGATAAGAAATATTTTCAACCGCTCCCATTATTCTTACAGCAACTTCAATATCAGGAATATCACTCTCCAAGGCCGATTTTAAGGGTAAAGGCATTGATGAACTAATTCCCATACCCTGAGTGGTATTCATAAAGAGGGTCGTCTTGAATAATTGGCTTTTATCTTTATGGAAAGAATCGTAGCTCAGATGTAAATAAGCAGCTAAGAATAGCACGATACTGACCGAAAATGCTATGGCGAGACCGGCAATATTGATAAAAGAATGAAGTTTGTTTCTTCTAAGATTTCGCCATGCGATTTTTAGATTGTTCTTTATCATGGTTGGTTTTTAAACTGTTTTCTTGGATATCAGCAGGCACTTGACCTAGTTTATACCAAAGGATATGAAATTCAAACCCAATTTCATGCCATATAAGTACTATTCTTATAATCAGGTGATTATAATTAGTCTTGCTATATCAAACCTTCTTAACTGTCAAATAGTTTGACAAAAAGTGTCCACTATTTATACAGTGATATTGCAAAAAGAAAGAAGTCAGTTCTATTCTGCCTTTAAAGCTCTTACCGGGTTCATCAATGCCGCTTGTACACTTCTATAACTTATTGTTGCAAATGCCACAAATACCGCAATAAGTCCGGCCAAGGCAAACACCCACCATTTAATTTCAATTCTATATGCAAAATCTTCAAGCCATTTGTTCATAAAGTAATAGCCCAACGGAAAAGCAAGACCCATTGAAATCACTACTAGTTTTAAAAAGTCTTTGGCCAATAGGCTTACTATTTGTGGCACGGAAGAGCCCAATACTTTTCGGATTCCGATTTCTTTAAAACGCTGTTCAGCTGTAAAGGTGACCAAGCCGAACAGACCCAAACAGGCTATGAAAATGGTCAGTAATGCAAAAATTTGCAATATGTTTCCCATTCTATCATCTGCCAGGTAAGTTGCCTTATAGGATTCATTTAATACGGTATAACTAAAGGGTTCTTCTACATTATAAGCGTCCCATAGCGCTGTGATACTTTCTATAAGCCCTGCCATTTCAGCGACATTCGCTCTCACAATCAAACCTCCGTAAGGCTTATTGAGCATAATCAAAGGGGCTATTTCTTGACGTAGCGAATGAAAATTGAAATCTTTTACAACACCAATCACTCTATGGTTTTGTTCTATATCACCGATATGGATTGTAATTGTTCTATTTATAGGGTCATTGCCGAAACCTAGTTTCTTTACGGTTGTTTCATTGACAATTACACCCAAGGAATCTGCACCGAACGCTGTTGAAAAATTTCTTCCTTTACTAATTTCCATTCCCATGGTAGGAATGTATTCTTCATCTATATTATAAATATTAGTGCGGCGATCAAACTTATGATTAATATAAATACCTGTCATATTTATATCTGACCTACCTGAAGGCACAAAAGCCGATGTGGTCACATTGGTTACTCTTGAGTCATTACGAATCTGATTTTTAAAGGCATCTTTATTGGCTCCCAGAAAATAGGCTTCACGCAACACCAATAATTGTTCTTTTTCATAACCGATATCTTTGTTTCGGATAAAAGACATTTGTTGTTCAACAATAATAGTGGCTATGATTAGCCCCACCGAAACAACAAATTGAAAAATAACCAATCCGCTCCTAATTCCTTTGGTTTTTCCTGTACCTGAAAATTTATTTTTTAAGGCGGAAATGGGGTTAAAAGAGGAAATAGAGAAAGCCGGAAACCACCCTGCCAATAGACTAATGAACACTACCAAACCTAAAATGGCACCCATAATTTTTGGACTTAGCAAATAGGTTATCTGCAATTCTTTTCCTGATAAGACATTGAACATGGGAAGCATAAGTACCACAAGCACCAATGCCACTATTGTTGAAACTGTTGTCGCAATAAACGACTCCATTAAAAACTGACCGATTAATTGTTTCTTGTTCGAACCCAAAACCTTGCGAATACCTACTTCTTTTGCCCTTTTTGTTGAGGACGCTGTCGAAAGATTCATAAAATTGATACAGGCAATCAACAACATAAATAAGGCAACAGCACTAAAAATATAAACCGCTTTTATATCGCCCCCTTTCTCTAGCGTACTTGCACTGGAAAAATTAGATTTTAAATGAATATCTGCAAGTGGTTGAAGAAATAGACCAATATCACCGTCTTTGGTGAATTCATCAAAAGACATTCCTATTTCGGCCTTCATTTGAGGCCCCATATATTTTTTAATGATGGCGGGTAATTTAGCTTCCAAATCCTTACTATTCGACCCTTTTTTTAACACAAGGTAACTGTGATATCCAGAATCCATCCATGAGGTATTTCTGGCATTTTTATACCCTGTCATAGAAGCGAACATGTCAAAATGAAAGTGACTATTGTCGGGAACTTCGTCAATTATCGCTGTTACCGTAAACTGTAGATCGTCTATATCTAAAACCTGACCAATAGGATTGGTCTTTCCAAAATATTTTACAGCCTCATTTTGGGTAAGTATTATAGTATTAGGTTCGTTTAAGGGTGTGTTTTTGTCACCTTCAATGATCGGCAAAGAGAAGATATCGAAGAAATTTGAATCTACATATGCAAAGGTGCTAGTTCTATAGGCCGTATTATTATAGGTAACCTTCGGATTAGAAATTCTTTTAAGACGAGTAGCTTCAAGAACCTCTGGGAATTCTCTTTGTAAGGTATGTGCAACCGGAGGCATAACAATGGCTTCTCTAATCTCTTCGCCATTAATTTTAGCTTTAAATACGACACGAACAATTTCATTTGCCTTTTCATTGTAACAATCATACGACAGTTCATCTGCCACAAAAAGCAAAATAATTAAACACGTGGCGAGACCAATAGCGAGACCAATGACATTTATCAAGAACAACCCTTTGCTCTTGATAACGTTGCGCCACGCTATTTTTAGATTGTTCTTTATCATTCCCTATCGTATTTTCTGTATGGTTGCTTCTCCAATAACAATTCCTCTTTGTACTTCAGGGTTGCCTTCGTATGCTACAATGGCTTCACCATAGGCCGTTATTTTTAGATTTTCTGAAACATTGAATCTAAAGCTACCCTCACCATAGGCTGTAATTTTAGTGGTTTCATTATTCACCTCCAAGGTATTTATCTTGCTCTCACCATAGGCCGTGAATTTTTGACGTTCTATTGAACCCCCTTTTATTTCTAAATAGCTATTTCCATAAATTGTGGCCCGTAGGGATTGTAATTTTACCTCATTGAGATACACTTGAGATCCTCCATAAATTTTTAATCGGAAGCTATCCACCTCCAAGGGACTTTCACAAATAAAAGTTTCCTCTCCTCGCAAGGAGAGTTCTTTTAATGCGGTATAAGTGACTGTAGCGGTAACTATGGTGCCTTTGTATATAGACCTTCTTCCTTGCCATTTATCTCTCCTGACTTTTTCTGATTTGGTCACCATTTTAGCGTCATCTAAATAGAGACGAAGTGTTTTACCGTGTACTTCTATATTTATTTTTTCATGGGGTACACTTATATTTTCAATGGTGACCGTTTCTTCATCCCCTTGTTTAAACACTACTTGAATATGAGGGCTTACGATTACTTTATCAAAATGGGTAACTGTCACAGTTTTGGATTGCGCCTGTGTTTTTACCGTACTAAAAATGACCATCCCTATAAAAACTAAGATTTTTATAGGGATGAACTTGTTTTTTTTAGCTGTTTTTCTTTGATTGTTTTTCATGATTTTTCTTTTTGCCCTTTCAACTCTTAACTGATAACAAACAGTTTGCTTCATACCTCGCAAAGACGTTCTATTTTACTGTTTACTGTTCACTGTTTATTGTTTATTTTAAACTGTTCTATTCGCTTCGTAAACTTTTTATAGGGTTTGCAATTGCTGCTTTTATGGCTTGGAAACTGATAGTCACCATGGCAATTATCACTGATATAAAGGCTACTAATGCAAATACCCACCAGTCTATCTCTATTCGGTATGCAAAACCTTGCAGCCAGTCATTCATAAAATAATAGGCTATTGGGCATGCAACAAGCACCGCAATAACCATCAACTTTAAAAAATCTTTGGAAACGAGCGATACTATGGTAATTGTGGAAGATCCCAATACTTTTCGTATACCTATCTCTTTGGTACGCTGCAAAACACTATGCGACACCAGGCCGAACATGCCCATGCTCGCTATGAAAAGTGCCAGTATCGTAAAAATGTTAAACGTACTACCCAACCTTATTTCGCTATTATAGAGTTGGGCATAGGTGTCGTCTAAAAATTTAACATCAAAAGGCACCAAAGGTGCTGCCTCATTCATTACCGAAGTGATATATGCCTTGGTTTCTTCAAAATTCTCGGTATTAACGGTCATGATCACTTCGCCGAAGGTTTTGGCCCATTGGGGTCTCATTCGCATATAAAGAGGTTCTATAACTAGGTCAAATTTTTGAATGTGAAAATCTTTGACAACGCCTATTACATGACCATCATCAAATTCTTTTCGTACCGACGTTTCCCAACCCAAAGCTTTGGCCGCTGCCTCATTAATGATATAGCCCTCTTTTTCATCTGTTGCAAACTCTTTGGAAAATGGCCTGCCTTCTACGATCTCCATACCCAAAACATCTATAAAATCATAATCTACAAAGGTTCTGTAAATTCCGAGTTGCTCTTCGGTGGTATTGCCTTCCCAGTTTTTAATAGGCCCCTGATTATCAAAATCAAATGGTATTTGAGAGCTGATAGAAACCTTATTTATCTTAGGGTTTCTTAATAACTCATTTCTAATAACATCTTCATTATCTGCTATTTCACTTGTACTATAGGGCACATGAACAATATGTTCTTTGTTATAACCCAAGTTTTTGTTTTGTGTAAATTGAAGCTGTTGGTAAATAATCAAACTACCAATGGCCAAGACAATTGCAGCTGTAAACTGCCCTATGACCAAACCGTTTCTAAGCCAAGCACTCCGCCCAGTATTTTTTAAGAAATTGCCCCTAAAGGCTTTGATAGGTGAAACACCGGAAAGGAAAACTGCAGGGTAAAGACCAGAGAGACTTCCTACTACAATGGCCAAAGCAAACATGCCTAACAGGAGCCATTTATTACCCACTATATTAAATGGAATGTCCTTATCAAGCAACTGACCAAATTCAGGCAAAAGTATAGCAGCCAAACCCAAGGCCAGTAAAAAACTAAAAATGGTAAAAAGAAATGATTCCCCCAAGAATTGATACATAAGTTGCCCCCTATTGGCGCCCAAAACTTTGGTCATGCCAACTTCTTTGGCCCTCTGTGCCGACCGTACCGTTGTCAGATTCATGTAGTTTATAGACGCCAATAACAAGATGACCAAGGCAATCAAGCTATAGAGATAAACATATTTCATGTCTCCATTAGGCTCTAATTCAAAATTGACTTTAGAGTAAAGGTGAATATCTTTTAAAGGTTGTAGCTTATAGATAGGTGCCATTAACCCATATTTTGCCAATTCTTTTTCAGAATTCTTTTGATAAACACTTAGTTTAGCCTCCAATTGCCTATAATCAGTGCCTTCGGCCAATTTTACGTACGTTGTCGCGACATTATTTCCCCAAGCATTCCTATTTTTAAAGTACTCCCATGCGGCACTGATAGAAGCAATATAAGAATAATTAAAATGTTGATTTTTAGGCGGATCTGCCACCACACCTTTGATAGTAAAGTTAGTCTTGCGGTCAAAAGTGATGGTTTGATTTAAAGGAGACTCACTTCCAAAAAACTTTTCAGCCAAGCTTTCTGTTAGTAAAATATTAAAAGGCTCATCTAAAGCAGTTTTTCCTTCCCCTGAAATCAGTGGAACGGTAAAAACATCAAAAAAACCTTTATCTGCAAAAATGCCTTGCTCGTTAAAGACCTCTTCATCTCTATTTAACAAACGCCATCGCAAGTCAATGCCGGTTTTAGCTTCCACTTCAGGAAAATCATTGACCATAGCCGGCCCCAAAGGCAAGGGCGTACCAGAAAACAAATCAGTGCCTTTATATATATTGCCGGGTTGTTTGCTAATAACTCTGTAAATGTCATCAACATTTTCGTGCTGTTTATCATAGCTAAGTTCATACTGCACAAATAGAGCAATCAGAATAAAAGAAGTCATGCCAATAGTCAAACCTGATAAATTGATAAAGGAGTATAATCTTCCTTTTACAAAATTTCTCCAAGCGATTTTAAAATAGTTCTTGATCATGGTCATATTAGTATTAAGTAATGAGTAATGAGTACTAAGTAGTGAGATTGTTTGTTTTCAACACTCATTGTTCACTATTAACTTTTCACTGCCAATTGTTCACTGTTTATTGTTTATTGTTTATTGTAAACTGTTTACTGTTCACTATTTTACTCCGTTCGTAAACTTTTAACCGGGTTGGTCAAGGATGCTTTAATTGCATGGAAACCTACCGTGAGCAAGGCGATGGTCATAGCTGAAAACCCAGCTAAACCAAACATCCACCATTGCAAATCTATTTTATAGGCAAAATCCTGTAACCAATTATCCATAGCAAACCAAGCTATTGGCGATGCGATTAAAAATGCGATAACCACCAATTTTAAGAACTCTTTTGACAAGAGATGAACAACCCCCGATACCGAGGCCCCCAGTACTTTTCGGATTCCTATCTCTCTCCTTCGCTGTAGCGTGCTATAGGCCGCAAGGCCCAATAGCCCCAAACAGGAGATTAAAATGGCAAGTGCCGCAAAGTTCAGGAAGAGGGTTCCAAAGCGTTCTTGTGCCCGATATTGACGATTAAAAAATTCGTCTAAGAAATAATAATCAAAAGGTTCGTTCGGGAAACTAGTTTCCCATTTATCCTGAATGATCGTCAAGGTTTGTTTTATATTTCCTGAAACCAATTTTACTGCCAAAAGATCCGTTCTTCTCGGTTCGATCCTCATGGTCAGGGGTTGAATATTACGTTGCAACGATTTAAAATGAAAGTCCCGAACCACGCCGATTATCCGCCCTTCTCTGCCCCATTGATTGAACTCGGCCCCTAGGGCATCTTCTGGGTCACTATACCCCAATAATTTTACCGTTTCTTGATTGACCACCATGGCCTGGGTAGAGTCGGTAGCGAATTCCCGTGAAAAATTTCTTCCCGCAATTATTTTTAAGCCAAACTGCGTTATATAATCAAAGTCCACGAAATAAAGTGGAATGTTGGCAACATGTAGGTCGCCATTTTTATCTTCTATTTCAGAGTAGGCCGTATTGTGTACCATGCCGGGTACGCTGGCTCCAAGACTGGTCGACTTTACACCTGCCAAATTATCTAGAGTATGTTTCAATTCGATCTGGGCAGGGGAAACATTGGCTTTCAAAATCAAAGTCTGTTCTTTATCGAACCCCAATTCTTGTTTCTGCATAAAATTCATCTGGTTATAGACGATTATGGTACCGATAATAAGCGTGATAGAGATTGTAAATTGGGCAATGACCAAACCCTTTCTTAACAAAACGCCGCTATTGCCTGTTGAAAAACTACCCTTCAATACGCTTACAGGCTTAAAAGAAGAGAGGACAAAGGCAGGGTAAACACCCGCGACTATACCTATGCCCAAGGAAATCAGGAATAAAACAAGGATGTGGAAAGGATTCGAAAAAATACCAACACTTACCGTTTTACCGGCCAATTCATTGAAATAGGGCAAGGTAAAAGCTGTTAAGGCCACGGTCAGTACAAATGAAAAAAGACAGATAATAACAGATTCCCCTATAAACTGAAGGCCCAATTGTTTTTTTCCTGCACCGATCACTTTTCGTATACCGACCTCCTTGGCCCTTTCCACAGAACGTGCCGTGGTCAGGTTAATGAAATTAATACAAGCTATCAATAGAATGAACAGGGCTATTATTGAAAATATATAAACGATATTAATATCACCAGTGATGGGACCGCCCCGGGTAGACTTCAAATAAACATTTTCCATAGGCTCTAAAAACAAGGAAATGAACATTTTCGATTCCTTCATATCCTCTCCTATATTACGTTCTAGAAAATCGGGAAATTTGGATTCCAGCTTTTTAGGATCCACATTCGGCCCTAATAGAACATAGGCAGAGGGCTCGTAATTTCCCCAATCCGTATCGAGGCTTTTGTCAAGATTTTGCGTAAAGGTGGTCATTGACAGTACCATATCGGCCTTGATATGTGAATTTTCAGGAATGTCCTCCATCACGCCCGTTACTTTTGCCAGAAAACCGTCGTCCAATATTTTCAACGATCTGCCCATTGGATTTTGGTCGCCAAAATATTTGTTCGCCGTGGTTTTAGAAAGCACGACACTAAAGGGTGCTGTTAGTACATTTTTCGAATCTCCCTGTACCAGTTTAAAACCAAAGACCTCAAAAAAGGCGGAGTCTGCCGCAATAGTATTCGCCTCTTTAAATTTAATGTCTTCATTACGTACCAGCATGTTCATATAATACAAGCGTACGGCGGATTCTATTTCAGGAAATTCTTTTGCCAAGTGCTGCGGAGCTGCCCAATCAGGCTTATCGGCCTCTATCAGATCGTTCGGGGTCTTAATATTGGCCACAAGCCTGTACATACGATCTGTTTTGCTGTGAAAATTATCATAGCTCAACTCGAAATTTACATATAGTAAAATCAGAAAGCCGGCAGTCATACCAATAGCCAAACCTGAAATGTTCAAGAATGAAAACCCGCGGTGTCGCCAAAGGTTTCGAAATGCTATTTTAAAATAGTTTTTGATCATGATTATGTTAGTATTAAGTAATGAGATTTGTCCTCCCCCCCTAGCCCCCTCCCAAGGAGGGGGAATAGATTACGGGGTCAATTCTGTTCTTATTGTTCTTTTATCATAGTTTCAATACCCTCTCCCCTTTGGGGAGATGCCGTAAGGCAGAGGGGATTACTCTGTTCGTAAACTTTTTACCGGGTTCGCCCGTGCGGCTTTAATAGCCTGAAATCCCATAGTTAACATCGCTATAGTTAAGGCCATAACTCCCGATAATACGAAGACCCACCACGGAATGTCAATTCTATAAGCAAAACCTTGCAACCATTTGTTCATAAAATATACGGCGACCGGCGATGCAATCAGCAAGGCGATGATGACCACCTTTACAAAATCGACAGCTAGTAGTTGAATAATTTCTGAAATGCTCGCACCCAATACTTTTCGGATACCAATCTCTTTTGTTTTCTGCTGCACTGTGAAGGCAATCAAACCTAGCAAGCCCATACAAGCAATGAAAATGGTCAAGAATGTGAAAACCCCAAACAAATGTGCTTGCCGTTGATCTGATATATAAGCAGTATTTAGATCATCATCCAAAAAAGAATATTCAAAAGGGATATCAGACTGGTAATTTTTCCATCTATTCTCGATGGTCTCTATAATTTCCTTTGGATTTCCTGCTCTCAGTTTAAGGGTTATATAAGAAACACCCGTATCATAACTTTTTGAGCTACTTGAAAATAATGCAAATGGTTCGATGTGGTTATGAAGTGATTCCAAATTAAAATCCTTTAAAACTCCTATTACCTTGTACGATTCCATATTACCGCCCGGATAACGTATCATACTTCCTATGGGGGTTTCCCAGCCTATTTGTTTGGCAGCGGCTTCATTGATAACCACCGATAGCGAATCATTGAAGTGATTATCAAATCCTCTTCCATTCATTAATTGTAAATTCAATGTCGAAATGAAGTGTGCATCAACTAAATATGATTGCAATGTGATGTCAGTAGCAATATGTTCATCGGTTTTAATGGATTCAGGAACATAAAAATCTCCAAAAGAACCTTTTGTAAGCATTCCTGATGAAATCGTAGCACTCTTAATCTCCGAAAAGGATTCCAACTCTTGCCGAAAGGTTTTTTCACTTACTCCTAATTTTTCAGTATTTCGAAGTACGATTAAATTCTCTTTATCATACCCTAGATCTCGGTTCTGTGCATATCTTAATTGTAGATATACAATAGATGTTGCGATGACCATAATTATCGCTATGGTAAACTGAAAAACCACCAGTCCGTTCCGAACAAACCCATCTTTTTTATTCGAACCCCCACTTGTTCCTTTGAGAATATTGACAGGTTTAAAAGAAGTAAGATAAAAAGCTGGGTAAATGCCCGCCAAAAGTGCGGTAAAAATGCTCAGACAGAGAATGAACAGCCAAATACCATCTTCAAAGATGTATTGAAAAGGTATGTTCTTGCCCGACAGCTGATTAAAAAGTGGTAGCACGGCCCATACAAGAATAACTGCCAAAACGGTAGATACTATTGTGTAAAAGAAGGCCTCGGCAAGAAATTGTTTGATAAGTTGCGCCCTAAAAGAACCCAAGACTTTCCGAATTCCAATTTCCTTACTTTTTTTGGTCGATTGGGCCGTAGATAAATTGATAAAATTAACACAGGCCAAGACTATTATAAAAAAGGCTATTAATCCAAAAATATAAAGGTTTTCAATATCGTTTTGTTCGGTAATTACGGATCCTATCCCCCCTGAATATAAATGAATGTCGGTCAAAGCCTGTAAGTGCAGTTCCCATTTGTTACCCTTTTCCAAAAATTCTTCATACGGCTGTCCGATTCGCTCAAAGGCACTTGCGGCATGTACTTTTAACATGGCAGGAAATTGAGCTTCTAAATGTTTTACAACATCAGGATTGGTGGCGGCTTTATCAGTCAGTTTTACATAGGTTGCCATATTTAGCCAAACCCAACTCCAGTTAAAGTAGGTTACTTCATCAAAATTTTTAACTGGGACCAAAATATCGAACTTTACAGATGCGGATAAGTTGGTCATATCACGCAGCACACCCGTTACTTTTAAAGGCTTTCTGTCCTTTCCATAAAAAAGAATTTTTTCCATTGGATCGACTTCCCCAAAATATTTCTTTGCTATGTTCTTTGTAATGACCACACTGTTGAGTTCCGAAAGACACGTCTTGGGATCTCCTTTTTCCATAGGGTAACTGAGAACTTCGAGAAAATTCGAGTCTACAGCATATAAATTATCCTCACTAAAGGTCTGTTTTTCGGTGCCATTTTTATATTCAAGAACATCGACCCCTGGTCTATATATTCTCGTGTAATTTTCAATCTCCGGAAAATTATCGATAAGGGTTTCACCCGCGGGTGGGGGCGTGTGGGCGGCATAAAATTCTCCGTCACCCATTTTACCGTTTATATTTACTCTATAAACTCGATCGGCATCTTTGAAAAAACGGTCATAACCCAATTCGTCTTTGATAAATAGCGTTATTAGGATTACACATGTCAAACCCAAGGCAAGACCAGAAATATTGATCATACTATTGCCCTTATGCCGAAAGGCATTTCGAAGCGCGATTTTAAAATAGTTCCTGATCATGGTCATGTTAGTATTAAGTAATGAGATTGTTTGTTTTCAACACTCATTGTTCACTATTAACTTTTCACTGCCAATTGTTCACTGTTTATTGTTCACTTTGCCCTTCTCAATTCTTAACTAATAACAAACAATTTGCTTCGTGCCTCGCAAAGACGTTCTATTTTACTGTTCACTGTTCACTGCTCACTGCTCACTGCTCACTGTTTACTGTTTACTCTCAACTGTTCTATTCGCTTCGTAAACTTTTTATAGGGTTCACAATCGCCGCTTTAATACTTTGATAGCTTACCGTTAAAACAGATATGGTAATTGCTAAGACCGCAGCCAAAGCAAATACCCACCAAGGTATTTCAATTCGGTATGAGAAATCTTCGAGCCATTTATTCATAACGTACCAGCCAATAGGTAAGGCAATCAAAATTGCAATGCCTACCAGTTTTAAAAAGTCAATTGAAAGCCTATACGTAATTTGGGGTATACTTGCACCCAGTACCTTTCGGATACCTATTTCTTTAATGCGTTTTTCGGCATTAAAAGCAGCAAGACCAAACAAGCCCAAACTTGCGATTAGAATAGAAAGAATGGTGAATATGATGAAAATCTTACCCAAGCGCTGTTCAGATTGGTAGGTGTTATTAAAAGATTCATCCATAAAATAATAATCAAATGGTTGGCCCGGAGCAACTTTATTCCACACCCGCTCAATCTGTGCTATGGAATTCGTGAAGTCTCCTGCATTTAATTTTACGGCCATTGAACCTGCAGAATTTCCTATATTAAGACTCAATGCTCCAATATCATCTTTAAGTGATGAGAAATGGAAATTTTTAACAACGCCAACAACGGTACTCATCTCAGGGTTTTCTGTGCTTAAATCAGATGACAACCGCATACCAAGCACCTCATTCGCAGATTTTCCTATAATTGCCAATGCAGATTCATTTATAATAATAGCGGTAGAATCAGTGCTAAATTGACGATCAAAATCTCTACCTGCTATAATTTCTAGACCCATAGTGGAAATATAATCATGGTCTACACCCCAAGTCTGCATTTGTATTGCTTTCTCTTGATTCTTGGTGCCTTCTTCAAAAAAGGAACTATTGCTTCTGGCCGAGGGCGTTGGATAAAAACTACTTAAGGTGGTGCTTTGTACACTACCCAATTGTTGTACTTGTTGCTTAAATGATTGCAGCTGTTCCCCAACACCAAATACATCATTTATAATCAATACCTGATCTTTCGAAAAACCAAGATCTTTATTCTGAATAAAGTTCAATTGCTGATATACAACCAAGGTACTTACAATTAAAAACACTGAAATAGCAAATTGGAATACGACCAATGAATTTCTAATATTTCCACCACCTATACTGTTACCGCCACTTCCTTTAAGCACTTTTACCGGAATAAAATTGGACATAAAAAACGCGGGATAGCTCCCTGAAAACAGTCCCAACAATAGGGTAGATACAAACAAAATCAACCAGAAAAAAGGATTCAGATAAGGTATGCTCAAGGCTTTTCCGGAAAGGTCATTATAAAAAGGTAGGGCGATAGCCGCAATGACAATTGCCAGTAACAACGATAAAAAAGCAATAAGACCAGACTCTGTTAAAAACTGCTGTATCAATCCTGCTCGATTAGAGCCTAAAGTTTTACGAATACCCACTTCTTTGGCTCTTTTTAATGAGCTTGCCGTTGATAAATTCATAAAATTAACCGATGCCAAAATAATTAAAAACAAGGCAATAAAAGAAAGGATATATACATTCTGAATACTATTATTAGGGCTTATCTCTCCATTTCTATTGGATAAAAGGTGAATATCGGTCAAAGCAATTGTACTAAAGTTCATATAATTGCCCGAAGCTATAAACTGTTCTAATGTTATTCCAGGAAAAACCTTTTGTACACCAGGAATTACATGGCTTTCTACAATAGCCTGCAAAGGTGCCTGAAAATCTTCAATATTTGCCTCAGGAATTAGTTTAACATAGGTTTGAAAATTGGTCCCCCCCCAGTTGGCCACCCATGCATCGTCATACCCTTTCATGGCCATAAAAATGGTATGGTCTCTTAGAAAGGAATTTCGAGGAAAATCTTCCAAAATGCCAGTAACCGTATATACCTCATCATTATTTAAAACTAAGCTTTGACCCAAAGCATTATCAGTTCCAAAATGTTTTTTTGCCGCTGTTTTGGTCAATAATAGCGTATTCGGGTCTTTTAAAGCCGTTTTTATATCACCTTCAATCAATTCTAAACCGAACATTTCAAAAAAAGTGTCATCGATATAAGTGCTCTGTTCTTCTTTTACATTGCGCAGCGTTCCACTTTTTTTAATAAGTACGCCCCCTTGTGTTCTAAAACGTGTGGTCAGCTCTACCATCGGAATATCACTTTGAACCGCCTCTGCCATAGGAGCTGTGAGTACTGCCAATTCCTGCGCTTTGCCGCCAAATTTTATATCCACATTTAATCTGTGGATACGGTCTGCATCTACAAACATTTTATCATAACTAAACTCATCATAGATGTATAGTGAAATAAGTAATGCGCCGGCCATACCAATGGCAAGTCCGAACGTATTCAAGAATGTAAAAAAGGGTTGTTTTTTTAGACTTCTCCAGGCTATTTTTAGATTGTTTTTGATCATGGTTTATTTTTATCTTCCCCCTAACCCCCTCCGAAGGAGAGGGAACGCGATGCGGAATTAATTCTTTTCTAAGCGTTCTTTATTCCTCGTTGTTGGTTAATTATTACTGTTTATTGTTCACTGTTCTATTCGCTTCGTAAACTTTTTACCGGGTTTTCAATTGCTGCTTTAATTGCCTGAAAACTGACTGTCAATAGTGCAATACAAATAGCCACAATACCCGCAATCGCAAATACCCATAAATTTATAACAATGCGATAGGCAAAGCTTTCTAGCCAACTTTGCATCGCCCACCAAGCAAGTGGACCCGCAATCAGCAAGGCAATAAGCACCAAGCTCATAAAGTCTTTTGAAAGCAGTTTTACAATACCCGTAACACTGGATCCCAATACCTTTCGTACTCCTATTTCTTTGCGACGCTGTTCTGCGGTGTAGGCTGAAAGACCAAAGAGGCCCAAACAAGAAATGATAATGGCCAGCAAGGCAAAAATCTTGGAAAGGTTGCCAACCAATTTTTCACTTCGAAACATGGAGTTAAAAGCATCGTCGACAAATTCATATTCAAAAGGAAATGCAGAGTTGTGTTCTTTCATTACGTTTTCCATGGCTATAAGGGTTTTGGCTATTTCGGCACCCGGCTTGGTTTTCACGTACATGAAACGAGCCCAAGAAAAATTATTAAAGAACATTACCGGGTCACTAGAACCATACATATCACCATAGAGGTAGTTTTCTACAACACCGATTACCGTATATAACTGTCCGTACCGACGAACTGTTTTGCCTACCGCACTACCTTTGCCCATGAGTTTTGCAAATGACCTTGTAATCAATGTATTGACGCTGTCTTTAGCCACATTATCGCTAAAACCCCTGCCTTCTATAATCTCTATGCCCGCCGTATCCAAAAAATTAGAACTAATAAATCTAAATGAGATAAGAACATCTTCAGTATTTGTACCACCTTGCCACTCTAAACCTGAGCCGTTGTTGCCGTCAGATAGTATATTGGTATTGTTAAGGGCAACGTTTTCTACCACACCAGAAGCAATCATATCTTGTTTTATAGAATTGAAGTTTTTTACCATAGTTCCAGTAACAGGCATTTTAATCAAATTCTCTTTCTCAAATCCTAGCTTACGGCTTTTCACATATTCTACTTGTTGGTACACAATAATGGTACTAATGATGAACACTATGGATATTGTAAACTGGGTGACAACTAGCCCTTTCCTGATATATGAGGCACTACCTTCTCTTGTCTTTACTCCTTTGATTACCTCAACCGGCTTGAAAGAGGACAGATAAAATGCCGGATACCAACCTGCAAGCAGACCACAAACCAGCGTAATACCAAGAAGGGTAAGTATATGCATGGTATCAAAAAGTCGAAGTTCTAATTGCTTTTCAATAAGAATATTAAACTGAGGCAACAGTAAGGTTAACACTAGAACACTGATTATAGACGCAATGGCGGCGGTAATCAAAGCCTCTACCATAAACTGAAAAATCAATCTTTTTTTACTAGACCCTAGTACTTTGCGAACTCCTACTTCTTTTGCTCTTTTTTCGCTTCTTGAAGTTGACAGGTTCATGAAATTGATACAGGCAATTAACAGAATAATCAATGCGATAAAGGCAAACAACCGTACATAAACAATTTGGCCACCCACTTTTTTCCCATCTTGAAAACTGGATCTTAAGTGCCAATCTTTCATAGAATGCAGAAAAGCATAAGTAACGTCGCCTTCCTTGTTTTTTGATGGTATGAATTTTCGCACCTTGGCATCAACGGCTTCAAAATCTACATCAGGCGCCAACTCAACAAAAGTATCGGCAAATTGATTGCCATAATATTTCATCCATTCATTATCCTCTCCTTCATTGAACCGTTCAAAAGGTACCAACCAATCAAACCCAAAACTCACGTTTTCAGGTAAATCTTCTATAACTCCCGTAATTATATAATTGTCCTTATTATTAACGCGGAGTGCCTTATTTAAAACTTGGGTGTTTTTACCGAATAGTTCAAATGCCGTCTTTTGATTGAGTACAATGGCATCTGGCCGGTTAAAAGCATCTTCCATATTGCCTTCCAAAAAATTAAGGCTAAACATGTCAAGAAAATCTGGATTGGTGTATCTTCCGAATCTACTGACTCCCTTTTCACCAACAGTAAATAATAAACTACCACCAGAAGTTCGTGCCGATTTAACTATTTCCGGAATCTCATCTTTCATGTCTTTTGCCAACGGGCCAGGTGTAGAGTAAAAAGTACGCCACTCGCCTTCATATTGCTGGTTAGTGGGCACATAATACACCAAGTCTTGTTTTTCGAAAACACTATTAAAATTTACTTCATCTTCTACCCATAACAATATTAGGCTGGCACAAGTAATACCTATGGCCAAGCCGAAAATATTCAAAGAACTATATCCCTTGTTCTTCCAAAGGTTTCGCCACGCGATTTTAAAATAGTTTTTGATCATGGCTTCATTTTTATCCTCCCCCTAGCCCCCCTCCCAAGGAGGAGGAACGGATCCTGAATAATTACTCTTGTCTCATTTTGACCTCATGGTCTTCAATTTTATCTCTTCTTCTCCCCTTCGGGGAGATGCCGTAAGGCAGAGGGGGGCTAAATCATTGCCCCAATTTCTCTGTTTTGACTTTCTGTAACCACCTGCCCATCAAATAGGTTTATGATTCTATGTGCATAATGAGAATCGCGATCTGAGTGGGTCACCATTACAATCGTGGTACCTTCTTGGTTGAGTTCGGTGAGTAGGTTCATTACCTCGGTACCGTTTTTAGAATCCAGATTACCCGTAGGCTCATCGGCCAATATTAATTTTGGCTTGGTGACCACGGCCCTTGAAATTGCCACTCGCTGTTGTTGCCCACCCGATAATTGCTGCGGAAAATGCTTTGCTCGATGTGCAATTTTCATGCGCTCTAGTACTTTCATCACTTTTTCTTTACGTTCCGTTTTGTTCATCTTAAGATAAATCAAGGGCAATTCTACATTTTCGTAGACCGTAAGCTCATCGATAAGGTTAAAACTCTGAAAAACAAACCCCAAATTTCCTTTTCTGAGTTGAGTACGTTGACTTTCTCTTAAGCCTGCGACTTCATGACCTGCGAACTGGTATTTTCCTTCAGTGGGGTTGTCTAACATGCCTATAATGTTCAATAAGGTTGATTTTCCACAGCCTGAAGGCCCCATAATGGCCACGAACTCCCCTTCTTCTACTTTAAGGGTCACGTTATTCAAGGCCAAGGTTTCTACCTCTTCTGTTCTAAAACTCTTTTTTAAATTTTGAATCTGTATCATTATCCTGCTATATTTTATGTTATAAATTATGAGAGCCTGTTTTGAATGCTAATATTTGTTATTCTATGTTCATTGTCAATCCTTATTTTCTAAAGAGCAAGTAGTTCTAAGACTTCTTTTAGAATATTTCTTACCATTTTAGGAGCTTCAGTACCCAATGGGTGGCTAATATCAAAGTTATCAATGGCAATATATTCGTACTCTATAAAAGGCTTGCCTTCAAATTCACCTACCGATATTACATATAGTTTTTCATCTGTTATCCGCAATGGTAATACGAAGGCCTCTGCTTGTTTGAACCAGTATTTAAAATGTTGGCGGGCAAATAGCCACTTTTCATTGTTCTCGATTTTTGAAATTGTTTGCAGAATCTGTATATTTTCCTGTTCATTGTCTACCATTTTTTTTCTTAAAATGCTTATCCGATCCATATACTTGTCTTTCATTTCATACATTTCTTTCAGCCTTCACACTCATATATCTCTCTCCTTCTTAGTAGCTAGGTTGAGGATTTCATTTCAACACTATTTTCTCAGCTTCGCCAAAATTATCATAGTTCGATGTGATTACTTGTTCCCCAGCCTGAAGGCCTTCTAACAGCTCATAATATCTAGAATTTTGTTTTCCTATACGAATGTTGCGTCTTAGCGCTTCGTCACCATCAGCGTTCACAACAAAGATCCATTGCCCGCCCGTACTCTGAAAAAAACTGCCTTTGGGCAGCAAAAGCGCATCGCTAGATTCGCCCAACTGTAGTTTTATATTGTAGCTCTGTCCTGCTCGAATTGTTTTTGGCTTATCACTGGTAAATACCAGATCCACTTTAAATCTTCCGTTACGTACTTCGGGGTATACTTTACGAACACGCAGGGTATATTCGGTACCGTTACGCTCAAAAGACGCTACCAGATCCCGTTTTACCCGATCTATATAATGTTCATCTATATCAGCCTCAATCTTATAATTTGTAAGTACATTGATTTGACCAATACGCTGTCCTTGCAAGATATTCTGCCCTATCTCTGCATCTAAAAAACCCAATTGACCATCAGCAGGAGCCCGAACATTCAGGTGATCTAAACGTTGATAGACCATTCCTAATGTTTTTTGCATACGAGAAAGATCAGCATCTAAACCAGTCAATGATGTTTTGCGCATTTCGGCGTCATTCTCAGTCTGCACCATTATAATATCAAACTGTTTTTGGGAAAGCTCATAGTTTTCTTTCGATAATAAATATTGTTCCCTAGAAATTAATTCCTCGTTGAACAAGGCTTGATTTTGTTCAAAATTCCGTTTTAACTTTCGAAGTTCGCTACTAGAGGTTGCTAATGCCTTACGGCCATCATATTGACGAGAATCAAAATCGAGTCTTGTTTGCCTGAGATTGTTCTGCTTTAGAGCCATATTGCTCTCACTGTTTAATATCTGCTCATATAGGTTTATATTTTCCAGTTTTAAGATAATATCTCCCTTTTTTACCATGGCTCCCTCTTCAATTAACTTTTCTGAAACACGACCCCCTTCATAGGCATCCATATAGATGGTAGTTATCGGAGCTACAAAGCCGTTGATGGTAATGTAATCATCGAACTTTCCTTGGGTTACCTCGGCTATAGAGAGTTTATCCTTTTCGGTTCGAAAGGTAGAAACCGTATTTCCAAAGATTAGTTGGTAGCCGGCAAAAAGCAATAAAAGGCCAAGGGCAATATAGCCGAAATGTTTTGGCCGTAATCCTTTTTTCTTTTCGAGTTGTATATCCATTATTTTTTAGTATTGTGTTTGTGGTAATGTGTGTGTGCTGCAATTAGTATTGTGTTCTATAGTAATGAGTACTTCATTCCTCGTATGTTATATTTAGCCATCACTGTTTTTTGTTTATCTGTTTATTCTCACTAGTGGGTTTAACCTGCCTACGTCGGCAGGTACCCTGCGATCCCTGCCTACCGCCGGCTTGCATCGAAATGTTAAACTTTGTTTCCTTTTTAATACCTCATGGCTTTGCCCCGAGGTAGTTTACTTATTTTTATTCTTCGCTCTTCATTTCTCACTTTCGCTTTTCACTCATTACTTTGTACTCATAACAAACAGATTGCTTCGTTCCTCGCAAAAACGTTATGCATTTTACTTTGTACTTATTACTCATTACTTTTTACTGTTCACTTTTCACTTCTCACTTCTCACTTCTCACTTCTCACTTCTCACTTCTCACTTCTCACTTCTCACTTCTCACTTAGCGACCTATATTAAAAATAGGTAACCCCCCATAAAAATCGAGTGTCTTTTCATTGACTTTAAGGCGTAAGCTAACCTGTAAATTTTCATTTTGAGAGCTGCCGAGCAAATTTTTTGCTTGAAAAAGGTCCAAAGCATTAATCAGTCCTCCGTCATATTTTTTTTGTGCTATTTTGAATGCCAATTCTTGAGACTCCATTTTTTTTGTGCTCTGTTCAGTCTCTGTTATTAAGGCCTTATGTTCTTGCACCAACTGTTGGATTAATTTAAAAAGCTCCTGTTCCTGAATAACAACAGCGTTTTTTGCGCGCTCTAGACTAATTTTTCGTTGTTTTACCCTCGAGCGACCTGACCAGCGATTACTGATCGGAATGACTAAAGAGGCACCAATATATCTAGAGGCATTATCCTTGACCTGGTTATTAAAAGGAACCTGCAGCCCTAAGCTATCTACGGTTGTTTCATAATAACCCGTGCCATAACCTGCAAATATAGATAGTGACGGAGAGAGCATTCCCCTGGCCGAAGCAAGTTCTTTCCTGGCCGCCTTTGCTCTAAACTCTTGAGCTTTTAACAAAGGAATAAAACCTTTGGCGGCCTTATAAACTGAATCCAAATGCATATTCTTTTCTTCCTCCGCAATTGTATTCATATCCTCAGAAAGAACAATATCAGTGACCTCTTCGAGGTTCATCTCCTGTAGTAAAATGAGTTTTCCGGCGGCCAAAAGATTACTGTTTTGAGTGACCAATAATTGATCACCCAATAAAGCTGCCTCTGCCTCATACAAATCGGCACCCGCTTTAAGGCCCAGTTCAATTTGCTTTTTGACAAGATTATAATTGGCCTGAGAGATTTCTGACTGTTCTACCGAATTGCTCACAAGCCCTTGGTAAAATTTGATATTATAATAGGCAGACATTACCCTAAAAGCCAAAAGATACCTTTGCTGCTGCACATCCTCCATCGAGGCTCTATATAAAAATTTTGAAGCTTTTATGGCATTGATTTTTTGAAATCCTTGAAAGATATCCATCGAGGCATTCAGAGAATAACTGTTCGAAAAGAAATCCGAATCTACAATGTCATTGGTGTTGGGATCGGTAGAACGACCATATCTAACACTGTAATCGCTAGAGGCAGTTGCCGCTGGTAAAAGGTTTCTAATCGATTGCCGATACGTCTCTTTGCCTGAATCTTTTATATAGGTATAGTCTTTTAGTAGAAGGTTGTGCTCCAAAGCATAGGAAACACAATCATCTAAAGACCACATTTCTTGCGCAGAAATAGGAATCGAGATTAACAAAAAGAGTACTAGAACTATATGATTTTTAAGACGCATATCTTTTAAGTGTGCCAAACTGTATTCTATAGTCGTGCCATAAAGTTAAAATACTGATTATCAACTATATAAAAACATGTGCTTCATTATATTATTCCTGTGTGTAAAAAATTTATACAAATAGTGTCAAAATATTATACAGTTTTAAATACCCAATGCTTTCAAATTGTAGCTTTACCTAGCTTATACCTATTTTATTATACAATTGGGGTATAGAAAACAAAATCATTTCGATGCAAGCCTAGCTACAGTAGGCAGACATCGGAGAACCTGCCTGCGGTAGGCAGGTTAAACCCTCAATAAAGGAATTAAATAACTCTTGATGGTAGATGGTAAAATTTTATTGGTCGATGATAACAAAAGTATTCTGAGTGCTTTAGAGATTCTATTGCAGTTTGAGTACAAAACCGTTCACACCATTTCGAACCCCAATCAAATATCTTCTTTCCCAGACTTGGAAAGTTATGCTATTGTACTTCTTGACATGAATTTTTCGGCCGGTGTGAATACTGGTAATGAAGGCTTATTTTGGCTAAAAGAAATACGAAAGAAGGCACCACATACGGCTGTTATTATGATGACTGCTTATGGGGCGGTTGATCTCGCTGTACAGGCTCTCAAGGAAGGTGCTGCCGATTTTATTTTAAAACCATGGAACAATGAAAGATTGTTGGCAACCGTAAAATCTGCATATCAATTACGAAAATCAAGGAAAGAGATACATCAACTCAAGGAAAAGGAACAAAATTTAAAACAGCATATCAACCAAGATAAGAATTACATTATTGGTAACTCTAAGGCTCTGACCGCTGTCTTGAACCTCAGCCGCAAAGTAGCTAAAACTGATGTAAATGTTCTTATAACCGGAGAAAATGGCACAGGTAAAGAATTGATTTCCAGAGAACTGCACCGTATGTCAAAACGCCAAGGCGAAGTTTTCATCAAAGTAGATATGGGCTCTATTTCTGAAAGCCTTTTTGAAAGTGAGCTTTTTGGGCACCTTAAAGGCGCTTTTACCGACGCCAAAGAAAACCGGGCTGGTAAATTTGAAGCCGCAAACGGAGGCACCTTATTCTTAGATGAAATCGGTAATCTTTCTTTACGAACGCAAGCAAAATTACTGTCTGCCATTCAGAACAAAACCATTGTCAGAGTAGGTTCTAACAAACCAGTTTCTGTAGATATTCGCCTTATTTGTGCTACCAATTGCAATCTAGACCAAATGGTCACCGATGGTATTTTTAGAGAAGATTTACTCTATAGGATTAATACCATTCATATCGAAGCACCCCCATTGCGAGAACGCGAAAAAGACATTTTGCTCTTGGCAGATTTCTATCTCAAGAAATTCACCTCCAAATACGGAAAACAAGGACTCAGAATAAATCACTTGGCCGAAGAAAAATTAATGGAATACCATTGGCCAGGCAACGTTAGAGAATTACAGCATACACTAGAAAGAACCGTTATTTTAAGTGAAGGCAATGTTTTAAAACCCATAGATTTTTTATTGAATCCTAAAACACCTTTATCACTTGATATTGGACCAGACACCCTTGAGGAAATGGAGTATTTAATGATCACCAAGGCATTGGAAAAACACAATGGCAATTACAGTGCGGCCTCAAACCAATTAGGAATATCAAGACAGACCCTGTACAATAAAATGCGGAAATAATGGTAAGCAAACATATATACCTGCAATTGGTACTGCGTATTTTGTTCTTATTGATTAGCGCAATGGGGATGGCCTTTTTATACGTTAATGGGCAGCACTTGCTTTCATTGGCGATGCTAAGCTTACTTGGTATACAGACCGTCTCTTTAATCCGATATACAAACCATACCAATAGAAAGATTGCCTACTTTTTTGATGCTATTAAAAACGAGGATTTCACCCTCCGTTTTCCAGAGAAGTTGAGTGTACAATCATTGAAAGAACTCAATCACAGCCTTAATACGCTCAATATCATGATTCAGGATATTCATATAAAAAAACAGGCACAGGAGCAATATTATCAAGAGATTATAAAGCAGGCCGATATTGGAATCATGACCTTTAACAAAAAGGGGCATATCCTTTTTGCCAACCCAAAAATAGAGGAATTGTTCGATTATACGCCCTTGAACCATATCAAACAATTGAAGCAAGTTGATGAAAATCTCTACTTACTTTTTTCTGAGCCAAAGCCTTTTGAGCGCAAGTTGGCACAATTGACCAATGAACGAGAGAAAAAGCAAATCGCCTTAAAATCTACATCAATAACCCTAAATAAAGAAGCTCTTTTTCTGGTTGTAGCCCAAGACATTCATCAAGAACTAGACGAAAAGGAAACTGATTCCTGGGTGCGTTTAATACGGGTCCTCACTCATGAAATCATGAACACCATTACCCCAATCACCTCGATATCAGAATCAATACTAAAATATCATAAGACCAAAGATGGTCTTATGTCTCAAGAAGATTCCACTGACGGGCGTATTGAAAACACGATTAAGGGCCTTGAGGTCATTAAAGACCAAGGCCGCGATTTAATGGCCTTTGTACAATCATACAGAAGTTTTCTAAGCCTGCCCAAACCCGATAAAGCATTGGTTAATGCCCAAAGACTATTGAACAAGGTAAAGCTCTTGATGAATCATGAAGACCTTGACCATCACATAAACTTTGAATCAATCTCTTATCCTAATGATTTGGAGTTTTTTATTGACGAAAAACAAATTTCTCAAATATTAATCAATCTTAGTAAAAACGCCATTCAATCACTGGAAGGTCAAGAAAACGGAATAATCAAGATTAGTGCAGGCATCGATAAATTTGGTAGAAAATTTATCGAGGTCCGAGACAATGGCCCAGGAATACCCCCAGAGCTAATCGATGAAATTTTTGTTCCCTTCTTCACCACTAAAAATACAGGAACAGGCATAGGCCTAAGCCTATCAAAACAAATCATGCATTTACATGGAGGCAATATACGGGTCGACTCAAATGAAAATACCGTGTTTACCCTGAGTTTTAACTAGAATAAATCTCTTTTTGTAAGGGTTCACCCGAAGTCAATTTTGGCGAAAAAGCGCTAGGCAGAACTAGGTACTCAACTCTTTAAAAGGATCCCAAAAATGGGTATCGAAATCTATGATTTGATTATCTACCACTTTGATGCCCTCACTCTCTAATAACTGCTGCATCAAATTGGTACCCTGAAAATGATGCTTGCCTGTCAAGAGGCCGATTTTGTTCACGACACGATGAGCAGGAACATCCTCGATACTACCCGCCCCATTCATAGCCCAGCCTACCATACGGGCACTACGCGCAGCCCCCAAATATTTGGCAATGGCACCATAAGAGGTAACCCTACCATAGGGTATCTGTGCGGCCACTTTATAGACCTTTTGAAAAAAATTTTGATTTTCAGACTTCATTAGGCAAAAATCCTAAAAAGGGTAATGACAAACAATACCAACATTAATACACTCAGGATATAATTAGAATTTTGCGAAAAACGGTTGGTCTTATTCTCCAATTTATTAAAATATATGGTATACATATAGAGTACCGAGAATGTTCCAAAACCAACGGCCCATACAAAGACGATAATATCCCAAACCTCGAATTTTATCCAGCCTGAGGCATTCCACATAATATTCACACCACTGTAATACGGAATGGTCAAAAGGTTCACTGCCGCGAGTAGTACCCCCTTAAAAAAGCTATTTCTTTTACTGACATTTACAGTTTTTACCTTCTTTTTAGTATTCTTTCTGGCGGCTATAAAAAAATAAATGGCGAAAAAGGCAAAGACACACAAAGCTATTTTAAGGAGCACCTCAATAACTTCGGGGTTACTGTGCAAGAATTTAGAAATAAGAACCGCAATATATGCTTGGACCATAATCATACTCGAAACTCCAAGACTATAAATAATACCGTTCAATTTTCCTTTTTCGACACTGGTCTTCGCTGCATTCATATTCAATAGACCAGGAGGTACCGTAGCCATAAATGCTGCTGAAAAAGTGGCGAAAAAAAGAATTAATAGGTGTTCCATAGGTCAGTTGATCCTAAATCGGATATAGGTAATAGGTTTTCCTTTTTCAAGGTACTGATTTTCATAGAAAGTCTGTATGTCTAATACTTCTTTTGGACTGCCTTCATTTTTGTACACATCGTGGTTGGCATACATAATTTCAAGATCCAAGCCTTGAAGTAGGCCCAGGGTATAGCCGTGCATGAATTCACTGTCAGTTTTTAAATGTACAAGGCCTTCTGGTATTAAAATACTCCTGTATTTTTTTAAAAAGCCTTGATTGGTCATTCTATGCTTGGTACGCTTGAATTTTATCTGCGGGTCAGGAAAGGTTATCCATATTTCAGATACTTCATTTTCGCCAAAGACCATATCAATCAATTCAATCTGTGTTCGAAGAAAAGCCACATTAGAAAGATTTTCTTCTAAGGCCGTCTTGGCACCCCGCCACAGTCGGGCCCCTTTGATATCGATACCGATAAAATTTTTGTCTACAGAGCGTTTGGCAAGTTCAATGGTATATTCTCCCTTGCCACAGCCAAGCTCTAGAACTATAGGATTGTCATTACCAAAATGCTTGTGCCAATTGCCTTTTAAGGCGTATTGACCTGAGCTGACCTCTTCTCTTTCAGGTTGAATGAGGTTGTCAAAGGTTTCATTTTCCTTAAAACGTTTTAATTTATTTTTGCTTCCCACAGAAATGGATTTTTTTCTATGGCAAAGAAACAAAATCTTGGTTGTTCTAGGGAAATTATCTATGAGGTGGTTTAAACTTTTTTAAAACGGCTAAAAAATAACAGATTTTTTTTGCCATATAGTGTCTATTTCTTTCTCCAAAGCCCTTCAATGCGGCTCCAAAAAGACTTCACCTGATCACAAAATCATCTCCCAACAAATCGAGATTGCTTCAATTCAAAAAGTTTAATCACTTCTATTTTGATTTTTCCAAGGTAAATGAAAATTCAGAACCTATACCAAATTCACTTTCTATATAAATTTTCTCATTATGGGCTTCTATAATATGTTTTACGATGGCGAGCCCCAGACCTGAGCCACCTTCGCTTCTACTACCGCTTTTATCAACCCTATAAAATCGCTCGAAAAGACGTGGAATGTGTTGTTCAGGAATGCCCTCCCCATTATCAGTAACTCTGACAATTACCTTGTTCTGTATCAGGTTCTCGACACTCACTTCGGTAGTGCCATCTTTATGGCCATATTTGATTGAGTTCACCAGTAGATTGGTAAGCACTTGTTGAATTCTTTCTTTATCGGCGGCCACGTAAATCGGATTTTCATAATCCATATCAAAGGTCAGGGTAATCTTCTTTTTAGATGCTTTCATTTCTAAAAGTTCGAACACACTTTCAATGAGTTCGACAATATCGAAATCAATCTGATCCAAATTCAAATCGCCTACCTCGAGTTTGGTAATAAGGTCCAAATCTTTAATAATATAAATGAGACGGTCTACGCCTTTGGCGGCACGTTGCAGATATTTTTTACGTATATTTTTATCTTCCATGGCACCATCTAGCAAGGTTAAAATATAGCCTTGTACCGTGAAAAGCGGTGTTTTTAGTTCATGGGAAACGTTACCAAGAAAATCTTTCCGATATTCCTCTCTGATTTTTAGGGTATCAATCTCAATTTTTTTGTCTTTTGCGAATTTTTCGATTTCCTCTGTCAAGGTAATCATATCGGTAGTTATAGGGCCTGAAGTCAGCGATGAGGATTCTAAGAGTGCAACATCGTCATATATTTTTTTAATTCTTCGATAAATAAATCTTTCGATGCGAATTTGAAGAACAAGAAAAGAGGTAATAAAGGTGAGTACTCCAAAAATGGGAAGAATAACCCAATCTATTTGATAAAAAATCCATTGCAGACCTGATAGTACCAATACCGAAAGTAAAGAGACCAATAGTGATGATCGGACGGCAAACCGATATGATTTCTTTACACGAATCGCCATTACAGAACAAACTTATAACCAACTCCTTTTACAGTCTTAAAATGGTTATCTCCTAGTTTTTCACGAAGTTTTCGTATATGCACATCAATGGTACGCCCCCCTACGACAACTTCATTGCCCCATACCTTGTCTAATATCACCTCACGCTTGAACACCTTGTTGGGTTTGGAGGTCAACAATGACAAGAGTTCGAATTCTTTTCTTGGTAATACAATTTCCTTACCGTCATTAACAATTTTGTACTCCTCACGATTAATAACAATATTACCCACGGTAACAATATCTTCCTGTTGGTCGACATCTTCTTTTAGCCTTCTGAGCAATGCTTTGACCTTACTCACCAGTACCTTTGGTTTTATAGGCTTGGTAATATAGTCATCTGCCCCAGCGTCAAAACCTGCAACTTGTGAATAATCTTCGCCCCTTGCGGTAAGAAATGTAATGATAGTATTCTCCAAGCCCTGAATATTGCGAATAATCTCACAAGCTTCGATACCATCCATTTCGGGCATCATCACATCTAAAATAATCAGGTGCGGTTGTTTTTTCTTTGCCTTGGCAACCCCTTCCATTCCATTTTTGGCAGTAAATACCTGATACCCTTCCGAGGATAGATTATAACTTACGATTTCTAAAATGTCTGGCTCATCATCTACCAAAAGTATCTTTATCTCATTCTTTTTCATTGCTTTCAAAAATAGGTTAGTCAACCAAAAGTAAAGATAAAACAATTACCCCTAAAGCACTTAACGTTGATTTAATATAGTAACGTTTAAGTAACCTTATTAAAATAAATGTTTAACCTGAGGGTAACTTGAGTTTTACAACTGGGTGCTTTATTTGCGGCGATATTAAAACACATAGATGAGAATATTTTTAAGAATCGCTTTTTTTACTTGTTTGACACAATTACAGTTAAAAGCCCAAGAGACAGGAAGTATCGTAGGTAAATTAATCGACATGGAAGTAAATGATGAGCCATTGGCCTTCGCTAATGTTTTGATTAAAGGAACCACCAAAGGAGCAACCTCGGATTTTGACGGACTCTATGAGATAGCAAATCTTGAGCCCGGCACCTATAGTATCGTATTTAGTTATTTAGGGTATAAAACCATTGAAATACCGAGAATTGAAATAACAGCAGGAAAAGTCACTACGGTCAATGTGCCCATGAACGCCTCTGAAGGGGTCTCTTTAGATGAGGTCGTGGTAACGACCACTGCTCGCAAGGATTCAGAAACCGCACTATTGCTAGATCAAAAAAGGGCCGTGGAAATCAAAGAGAGCATAGGGGCACAAGAATTGGCAAAGATCGGCGTATCGGATGCCGCTACGGCCACTACAAAAATTTCCGGTGTTTCTGCTAGTGAAGCCTCTGGAGATGTATTCGTACGAGGTTTAGGAGATAGATACTTGTCTACGACCTTGAATGGCCTAACGATCCCCTCGGACGACATCGACAAGAAGAACATTGACTTATCGCTATTCCCTACTAGGGTAATTCAAAATGTAAGCATCAGTAAAACATATGCCGTCAGTGGTTCGGCTGACCAATCCTCGGGGGGCATAAATATCACTTCAAGAGAACTGAGTGGTTCTAGCGAACTAAATGCAGGAGTATCTGGCGGAGTGAATAGCAATGTTACCAAAAGTAGCGTTTGGAACAACTTCAAAATTTCCCCTAATTCAAAAAATTTGGACTTTGGATTCTACGCCCAAAATTTATCCACAAGAGAACTTGTAAGCCAACAGGGATGGAATACCATAACACAAGAAAACCCAATGGATTATTCATTTTCATTTGCGGCAGGAAAAAAAATAAAAGAGAAATTAGCCGTGTTTTTTACCGCCTCTCATTCACGTTCTTTTGAACATCGCGAGGGGCTTTTTCGCCGGTTCCGTTCCAATTTTATTGATGACACCATTACCGATGCTACTACCTTCAGCAAAAAAATAGTCAATACCGCATTATTAGATATTACGTTCTTCACCAATAATAAAAACAAACTGAAGTCCGCAACTTTCTTCGTGAACAAACTCAGCGAAGAAGTGTTCGAAGGAGGTCGAAATGGGGAGGCTACTATATTTGAAGAAACGGCCGCAGCCGAAGGCCTGTTTCAATTTATACGAGATCAGAATACCAAACAAACACGACTATTGGTGACCCAACTACTAGGAACCCACCAAGTGGGCGATAAAAATACCGTAACATGGGGTGCTGGTTATAATATATTGAATGCCGACGAACCCAACAGAATACGCAATGAAGTTAATTTTGACCCTGATGGAACATTTGTTCAATTAGGTCGGAACGGTGGATTTCAACAACGAAAATCAAGTCAGGAAATTGAGGGTGTGGAACTCAATGGATACCTCAAAGACGTCTTTCAAATCATTGATGAGGAAGAAAAAACTCTGAAAATCGAATTAGGAACCTCCTATCGAAGCAAAGAGCGCAATTTTAGCTCAGAGTTCGTAGGTGTCGAAGAAAGTACAACGAATGCAATCAACCCCCCATCGATAGACAATCTCGGCAGTATTTTCAGACCCTCGAACTTTGATATTGGACTGTTGGAATTCAATCTATTGGGCAGTAATGCCAATGACGAAAGAAAAGATATTTATACAGGTATATTGGTCTCCAAGGCGGCTTTTATCGAAGTTAATATTGGTTTGGGAAAATGGAATTTTGATGCCGGCCTCCGCTATCAGAAAGATGATATAAAAGTAGCGTATGATATCGGAAACCTCTCGCCCAGGACAGGAAATAGCAACCAAGATTATAGCAATTTTTATCCAAGTCTTACCATTAAATATGCAATCAATGATTTACAGGCACTACGTGTGGCGGTAAGTCGCACCCTCACTTTGCCTGAATTCAAGGAAATTTCTCCTTTCAACTATGTATCGCCCACAGGGCAGATTACCCGTGGAAATCCTGATTTAATTGGCTCTAAGAACTTGAATTTTGATTTAAAATGGGAATTCTTCCCTTCTGCCGGACAATTGGTTTCTATTGCTGCCTTTTACAAAGACATCTCGGACCCAATCAACAGGGTTAGAGAAAGGGGTTCCGCCGGTATATTCTCTTATTTCAACTCGGGGCTAAAAGCCGAAATATTCGGCTTGGAGGCCGAAACAAAACTAGACCTTATCAAAGCTTCATTCAATGATAAGGATGGTACTAAAACAAGCTCCGAATTAAGCTTCGTTTTCAATGCTACCCGTATGTGGCACACCCAAGATTTGAAAGAGGTGCACAATGAGAATGGCAATCTTATACGAAGCTTTCAATATAAAAGTATTACAAAGACCGCCTTACAGGGCGCATCGGATTGGATATTTAATACAAGTCTGAACTTCAATACGACCAATGAAAATTCATTTGCGGCCTCTTTGACCGTGAATTACGCATCGGATAAAATTTATTCGCTCGGGGTTCCTGCCGATCAAGCCAATCGAGATACCCTATATGATGACGCCATAGTCGAAAATGGTTTTGTAACTCTAAATGCCTTGGTAAGCAAAGAATTTGGCAGGCACTGGAAAGTCACCCTAAGCGGTAAAAATCTATTGAACCCCGAGATAAAACAAACACAACTGATACGCAACAGTATTACCAAGATCGAAATTGAAGAAACAGTGGTTTCCTACTCCTCAGGAATGGGAATAAGCTTAGGACTGAATTACAGCTTTTAAATCCTTAATTGAAGGTTTAATTCTCCGATAGTTATCGGAATAAAAAATATTTTTTTTTGAAAGCATCTCTTGTACCCTTGGGTCGAGGTTGTTGATTACGCATAATTAATTTCAAGTCTTTTAATCTTTAAAAAAAACCTTATTATGAAAATAAAAACAACAAAAATTACCATGATTTTCGCTATGGTCCTTGCCATTGTAATCGTAGGCTGCAGTAGTGATGATAACGATCCAGATCCAGGACCGGATGCCACAGCACCTACCTGTATCGATGGCAAACAGAATGGGGACGAGACCAGTGTAGACTGCGGCGGGTCTTGTCCGAATGCCTGTCAAGAGCCCGAAACTACCGTCTTGACCGGCACACTAACCGAAGAAAGAACCTTAATTGCGACCGAGGTCTATACTTTAGAAAACAACTATAGTATAGAAGCCGGTGGTAAATTGATAATACCCGCAGGCACGGTAATTAACGCGACCGTAGAAACAGGTGACGAGACCAATACGTATATCGTAGTACAAAAAGGTGGTGAAATCGATATTCAAGGCACGGCCGCAGCCCCTGTTATTATGTCTTCCAATGATGGAAAACCCGGTGACTGGGGTGGCTTGGTCATTCTTGGTGATGCGACGACCAGCGAAGGTGCCGATGCCACGGCAGAAGTTGGAGGCTTCAAATATGGAGGTACGACCGACGATGACAATTCAGGCTCTATTAGTTACTTGATCATCAAACATGCCGGGGCACAAATAGATGCGAATTCTCAATACAACGGCCTTACATTGTATGCCGTTGGATTGGGCACGTCTATAGATAATGTTGCCTTAATCGATGGTGAGGATGATGGCGTTGAATTCTTCGGAGGAACCGTTTCCGCTTCAAACCTCTATTTTGAAAACAACCAGGACGATGCTATTGACTGGACGGAAGGATGGAACGGAACCATAACCAACACGTTTATACTACATACCAAAAAAGGTTTCTCCACTGCTCTTGAGGCCGACAAGGCGAACGGAAATCCAAAATTGATTAACCTTACCGCCGTTTCTTCGGTAGGCGGAACTGCATTGCAGTTTAAAAAAGAGTCTGGAGCCACAATTACCGGACTTTCATTGGCCGGTTATACCACGAACATTGACATGAAAGATAATGGTCCTCTTGCAAACGTTCAGATTGATGGCGCCAATGCCGATAAAACCTTAAGTTATTTAGCTACCGCAACAGTGGATATCACCACTTTTGATTGGGTCAACACAACGACCACCCCACAGACCAGTGTACTATCGGGTGTTGTAGACATTGACCTGACCCTTGATGCAAGTATCCAGTATTTTTTAACCGGAGACTTGAGCATACAATCCGGAGCCAAATTGATTATACCGGCAGGAACCATAATTACTGCCGATGTAGAGACCGGAGATGAGACCGAAACGTATATTGTAATTCAAAAAGGCGCAAAAATAGATATTCAAGGTGCTGAGGACAAACCTGTTGTAATGACATCTATCAAAGAAAACCCGGGCGATTGGGGCGGATTGGTGATTTTAGGAGATGCGACCACTACCGAAGGTCTAGATGCTATGGCAGAAGTTGGCGGATTCAAGTATGGAGGTACCGCCGATGATGACAATTCAGGTTCCATAAGTTACCTGATTATCAAATATGCGGGCGCACAAATAGATGCTAATTCTCAATACAACGGCCTTACCTTGTATGCCGTTGGCTCAGGAACGTCTATAGACAATGTTGCTATAATCGAAGGTGAGGACGATGGTGTTGAATTCTTCGGCGGTACGGTATCGGCCTCCAATATGTACTTCGAAAACAACCAGGACGATGCTATTGACTGGACGGAAGGATGGAACGGAACCATAACAAACATCTATATTTCCCATACAATGACCGGTTTTTCTACTGCTCTTGAGGGCGATAAGGCCAATGGCAACCCTAAATTTATCAACTTAACGGCGGTCTCTAACGTTGATGGTACAGCGCTACAGTTCAAAAAGGAATCGGGGGCAACCTTGACCAACATAAGCCTTACGGGATATGCGACCAATGTAGATATGAAAGATTCAGGCTCTGTTGCCAATATAATCGTTGATACAACTCCGCTAAGCTCGGTCTCCGATGACGTATTTAACGGTACTGCAGTCGATGCAACTATCTTCTCCTGGGCCACAGGCAACTAACCAGAGAATAACCTACTTGAGTTTTGATAAAACGCCCCGCAATAGTGGGGCGTTTCTTATTAAGCTGAGTTCGACCTCGGTATACATTAAGAGACTGTCAGAAAAGTATTTTTAGTTGTCTTTGCAAGGTACGAAGTAATCTGCAACTCGTTAGCTGGCAACAAACAGATTACTTCGCTGTGCTCGTAAAAGCGATTAGATTATACTTTTTCAAACAGCCACTTGTGCATTTCATCGAATAAATACTACATTATTTGGACAGCGGTAACGTTCGCCTCCAAAAATTATTATATTTGTGGTATGTTTTTTGTTTACAATAGTTTATGAAGCAAATCTACCTCGTCATTTCCTTTGTTTTTATCTCTTTTCTGAGTTTTGGTCAAGATTCCAAAGCGAATGGGGATATTCCAGGTTTCAAGCTATATCCCAACCCTGTTACAAATGGCAAGGTATTTATAAAGACCACGGAAAATGCCCCCAAGAAAATTCTAATTTTTGATGTACTGGGCACCAAAGTCCTTCAGACAACTATTTTGGGTATCGAGTTGAAGGTGTCGGATTTGGATGCAGGCATATACGTTCTCCGCGTATTCGAAAAAGACAAAGTAACCACTAGAAAGCTCATTATCAAGTAGCTGAATACACTCTTTTTGTCCGATTTCCCTTTTAAAACATTCGTTTATTTACCAAAAATGCCGACAAACGGCAGGCATATTCCTGTTCACCTACATTTTATCGCGTTTCACAACATTTTCATCCTGTAGGTACCCTCTTTAAGTACCTTTATAGTGTTGATCCCAAATCAATACGTATGAAAAAAATCTACTTCTGCCTTCTTCTGGCATTTACCCTTGGTGTTTCCGGCCAAGAAATCACTGATTTCCAGAAACAAAAGAACGATGAGATTGTCGGTTTCAAATTATATCCAAATCCTGCTTATGACGATATCGTCTATGTAACCACCAAGTATAATAATCGAAAAAAAATTGTTATCTACGATGTTTTTGGTGAAGTTGTTCTTACCGATAGAATTTCTTCCAATGTACTCAACATTTCTCGTCTGGTTCCCGGCGTGTACGTACTACAAGTTACGGAGGACAAAAAATCGATTACTAGAAAATTGGTCGTAAAATGACAGCGTCCCGTATTCCTAGTTCTCGAAATAAAGACCTAGGACACAAAATACTAACACCATGCTAAAGTGAGTGACCCTCAGTGTTGATTCCCTTTTCGCTTCCTAGGATCTACGCTCTTTTTCTCTTTTTTCCGCTTTTTACTTTCTATTCTCTTTTGTCTATTACCCATTGTCTAGTTTCCCGGCTCCCTTTCTATCTTCACTCCTCTTCAATATTTGGCCAGACTCCTATTCACGTATTTCACCCCTCTTTACGATGGTACAATGCAGAAACCTGATTTAAAACCGTACACGCTCAAGGAGTCTTTTTTTTGCTCCCCGCGATGGTTATCTTTGTCTGAACTTAGGCGATGATGCATCTCGATAAAATATTCACAATAAAAACCCCTTCGGAATTTGAATCCGTCGCATTGGAGGTCTTTAGACACCAATATGAAAACAATTCGATCTACAGAGCGTTCTGTGGTCATCTGGGTAAATCCGTGGCCCAGGTAAATCACCTTAAAGAAATTCCATTTTTACCCATTGAATTTTTCAAAACAAAAAAAATAATAAGCTCGAATCAACTACCTCGATGCAAGCATCATAGTATTAAACCCACTGGTGGGAATAAAAATCATGATATTGTATTTACAAGTAGTGGAACGAGCGGATCCCGTCTGAGCAAACATTATGTCCTCGACCTTCAACTTTACGAAAAAAGTTACTCCAAGGCTTTTGAACATTTTTATGGTGACATTTCAGCGTATTGCGTTCTGGCATTGCTCCCCTCTTATTTGGAACGTAAGGGCTCGTCTTTGATTTATATGATGAATGATTTCATAAGCCAAAGCAAACACTCTCAAAGCGGCTTTTACCTACATGATATCAAAGCACTCGCAGAAAAAATAACCGCCCTTGATGCGAATGGCACAAAGATATTGCTCATGGGAGTTTCCTTCGCATTATTAGATATGGTAGAAGGCATTAAGATGCGATTAAAGAACACAATCGTGATGGAAACCGGGGGCATGAAAGGCAGGCGAAAAGAAATGATTAGATCCGTACTTCATCAAAACTTAAAAAAAGGATTTGGCGTAGCAACTATTCATTCGGAATATGGCATGACCGAACTTTTAACCCAGGCGTACTCACAAGGCAAGGGTATTTTTAAAAGCCCGCCTTGGATGAAAGTATTAACACGTGACACACAAGATCCATTGGCATTTCAAGCTAACCGAAAAACAGGTGGGTTGAACATCATTGACTTGGCAAATATAAACTCCTGCGCCTTTATCGCTACGCAAGATCTGGGAAAGGTCTTTGCCGATGATAGTTTTGAAGTTCTAGGCCGTTTCGACCATTCAGATGTCAGAGGTTGCAATTTAATGGCGCTATAAAACTTGCGTTATCTAGCTCACTACTAAAATAAAATAATTCCTCTTTCCACGTTGCAACAATACAAACTTGTCATTGATTAAGTCAGAAGCGGTAATCGTATAATCTTCTTTCACCTTCTCTTTGTTGACAGAAATAGAATTCTGTTTTAATTCTCTTCTGGCCTCCCCGTTCGATGCCAAAAAGCCGGTTTTTGCAGCTAACGCAGCAATCATATCCAATCCATCTACCAATTCCGATTTTGGAACTTCCGCCTGAGGCACGCCATCGAATACTTCCAAGAACGTTTTTTCATCCAACTTTTTTAAATCTTCGGAGGTTGATTTTCCGAAAAGAATGTTACTCGCCTTTATAGCATTGTCCAAATCAGCCTGAGAATGTACCATTACGGTGATCTCTTCTGCCAAACGTTTTTGCAAGACCCTTATATGTGGCGCTTGTTGGTGCGCTTCAATAAGTGCCTGAATCTCAGATTTTGAAAGAAAAGTGAATATTTTTATGTATTTCTCCGCATCATCATCCGAAGTGTTCAACCAGTATTGATAAAATTTATAGGGCGATGTCCTATGTGGATCCAACCATACATTACCACTTTCTGTTTTACCAAATTTGGTGCCATCGGCCTTTGTTATCAAGGGGCAGGTTACGGCGTACCCTTTTCCGCCGGCGATCCTACGAATCAGTTCGGTACCCGTGGTAATGTTCCCCCACTGGTCGCTACCTCCCATTTGCAGGCTACAATGGTAGTTTTGATAGAGGTGAAGAAAATCATAGCCCTGCACCAACTGATAGGTGAATTCGGTAAAAGACATGCCCTCCTTTGCTTCTGCGGATAACCTTTTTTTAACGGATTCTTTGGACATCATATAGTTTACGGTAATATGCTTGCCCACATCTCGGATGAAATCCAAGAATGAAAAATTCTTCATCCAATCATAATTATTCACAAGAACCGCAGCATTATCGGCATCGCTCTCAAAATCAAGAAATCTTGATAATTGCGCTTTCAGAGCTTCTTGGTTTCGACGCAAGGTCGTCTCATCTAACAGATTTCGTTCAGAGGATTTTCCCGATGGATCACCAATCATTCCCGTAGCTCCGCCCACTAGGGCATAGGGTTTATGGCCTGCCAACTGAAAATGGCGCAGCATCATAACACTCACCAGATGACCTATATGCAAGGAGTCTGCTGTGGGGTCTATGCCCACATAGGCAGACTGCATTCCTGTAAACAGGTGTTCTTCAGTACCGGGCATGGCGTCGTGCAACATCCCCCTCCATTTCATTTCCGCTATAAAATTTAAAGCCATTATCAACTTATTTTAGTGCTTTCAGCCGCCTTAATCATTAGAAAGTTTTAGGTTTGAAACTGCAACGGCCTAATGCATAATTCGGGTTTAACCCATTTTTATAGCTGCAAATATACTAGAAACCGAATGCTTTACACAGCTGAAAAAAAGGAAATAAACGGCTGTAGATAAGACCGTACCTAAGAAAATTGGAGAGCATGAGTGCTTCAATCTGCTGGTCAGTAATAATTTAGAGCGAAAATCAACAACCTACACCCAAGGGCAGGAGGTATGTTTTCGAAAAAACATTTTCTATTCCGATAGCGATACAAACGAGACAAGCCGCTACATAGGCAGGTTAAGCCCTTAATAAGGGATTAATCGCAGCTGTTAAATTAATCCAAGTTGAATACCTTAAATTTACATCATGGTTTTAGTAACAGGTGGCACCGGTTTGGTAGGCACACATCTTTTATTGCGCTTACTACAGGATGATGTCGCCGTGAAAGCTATTCACCGTAAGGGTAGCGATTTAAAACGGGTCGAAAGAGTCTTTTCATATTATGTCGAAAATGGCTCTGATTTTTTTAGTAGAATCGAATGGGTAAAGGCCGACCTCAATGATATTCCTGCTCTTGAAATTGCTTTTGAGAACATAGATCAAGTATACCATACCGCGGCACTTATTTCTTTTGACCCCGGCGATTACAAAAAATTGCAAAAAATAAACGCAAATGGCACAGCGAACATCGTGAACCTATGTATCGCCAAAAAAATAAAAAAAATCTGTTATGTAAGTACCATCGGCACCATCGGAAAAAATTCGGACGGCACTATAGCTACCGAAGAAAACCAATGGGTAGATAAAGAAACCAATGTATACGCCCTTTCAAAATATGATGCAGAAATGGAGGTGTGGCGAGGAACACAAGAAGGCCTTGCGGCGGTCATTGTAAACCCCGGGGTAATAATCGGCCCTGGTTTTTGGCATAGCGGTAGCGGAACTTTGTTTACTACAGCTAACAAGGGATATTCATATTACCCGCCTGGCGGAACAGGTTTTATCACCGTTGGCGATGTCGTGCGAATGATGATTGACCTGATGCGGTCTCCTATCGAGAATGAGCGCTTTATAGCCGTTGCAAAAAATCTTAAATTTCAAGAAATACTAGCTTTGATAACAACCTACTTGGGTAAACCTGAACCCAAAAAGAAACTAAAGTACTGGCAGTTGGAAATAGGACGGTATTTCGATTGGTTTATAAACATATTCACCAATAAGGGCAGACGCATCACCAAAAACACCATTCAATCTCTTAAACATCGTGATACCTACGGAAATGAAAAAATAAAAAAAGCGTTGAATTTTAAATTCGAACCTTTAGAGAATGCAGTTCGATTCAGCTGTGAAAAGTTTATCAAAGAGAATCCTTGATCTTTTTTGTCAGTAATTTTCTTTTGGCATTCTTTAATTTTAACTCCGCTGCTTTAATACTATCCTTTACTTTTTTGGCATCTTCCAATCGCTTTTGTTCTTTTTCAAGTTTTGATTCAACCGATTCATAAATGGTATTGTATTCAGAGGGTATTGAAGCATAGTACCTATCACTTTCGACAAACTGAACACTATCAATCCCATACTTGGTAAAAACATATTTGGTGGGGTCGATATTTTTATCTCTAAAAATGGTAATATCAGTACTTTTTACAGCATTCATAATAGCTAGATCGAAAAGTATATCTACCATCTCCTTTTTTGCGATTAGATCATTTGGTTTTTCAATGAGTTTTTCACCGCAGGAAACCATCAAAATTACAAGTGTTAGAAAAAGGCCTTTTTTCATGTATTTAAAATTTTATTGGTCAAAATTATGTCAAAATTCGAGACCTCAGAGAAGCACTCCCTCCTCTGGACCTCTCATGAATTTGTTTCATAACTATCTATCAAATGTCAATCTCATGGCATTTCTTTTATCCGAAAAATTTCCGTTCTCATAGGCGAGATGTCCATTTACAAAAGTATGCGATATTCTCGATTTAAAAGCAGTCCCCTCAAAGGGAGACCAGCCACATTTATAGGCGATATTATCTTTTGATACCGTCCAAATGCTATTCAGGTCAACTACGGTCAAATCTGCGTAAAACCCCTCTTTGACGAAGCCGCGTTTTTTGACCTGAAATAGCTTCGCCGGATTGTGGCACATTTTCTCCACGATTTTTTCAATTGATATCGCCCCCTCATGATATTTTTCTAACATAGCAGGCAACGCATGTTGTACCAAAGGACCACCCGAAGGGGCCTTGGTGTAAACATTATTTTTTTCTTTTAGCGTATGGGGCGCATGATCGGTGGCGACAATATCAATACGGTCATCTAAAAGCGCCTCCCACAATTGCGACCGATCCTCGGCAGTCTTGACCGCAGGGTTCCATTTAATCAAAGTCCCCTTCTCTTTATAATCCACATCTGAAAACCATAAATGGTGAATACATACCTCAGCCGTTATTTTTTTCTGTTCCAACGGAATATCATTGCGGAACAAATGGGTTTCCTTTCCTGTGGATACATGAAAAACATGTAGTCTGGCTCCGGTTTTTTTGGCCAGACCTATGGCCTTTGACGAGGACAAATAACAGGCTTCCTCACTTCGTATCAATGGGTGGTAGCGAATGGGAATATCCTCACCATATTCCTCTTTGTACTTCGCTAAATTATATCGAATGGTCTCCTCGTCCTCACAGTGAACCGAAATCACCATTTCAGTACTTCTGAAAATATTTTCTAGCACCTCTTCATCATCGACCAACATATTGCCAGTAGATGACCCCAAAAACAATTTTACACCGGAACAGGCATTCTTGTCCAATTTTTTTAATTCTTCCAAATTATCATTTGTGCCCCCGAACAAAAAAGAATAGTTGGCATAAGAACTTTCTTTGGCCAAGGCGAATTTCGCTTCTAGCTTTTCAATGGTCGTCGTCTGCGGATCCGTATTGGGCTGTTCCATAAACGTGGTGATCCCACCCGCCAACGCGGCCCTACTTTCTGAGGCGATAGTACCTTTATGGGTAAGTCCGGGTTCCCTAAAATGCACCTGATCATCGATGATTCCAGGAAACACATGCTTTCCTTCAAGGTCGATAACCTCGGCCTTAGCTGCACTAATATTCCTATCTATTTTCAGAATAATCTCGTCATGCAATAAAATATCGCTTTCAAAAATGCTATTCTCATTGATAATCTTAGCATTTTTCAGTAACAACTTGCCCATATTAAAACTTACTTTTTTGAAACAAGCTCCGTATTTTCATTTTTAAAACACCGAAAATTGCCTCATTGATAATAGAAGAACTCATCTTTGATTGTCCTTTTTCACGATCTCTAAAAATTATCGATACTTCTTCAATCTTATATTTTTTGAGATAGGACCTAAATTTCATTTCAATCTGAAACGCGTATCCGATAAATCGAATCGAATCGAGATCTATATTTTCTAAAACGTAACGTTTGTAACATACAAAGCCCGCCGTAGGATCATGCACCTGCATACCTGTTATTATTTTAACATAGAAAGATGCCCCATAAGACAACAGCACCCTGTACATTGGCCAGTTAACCACATTAACTCCTTTTTTATAGCGCGACCCTACCACGACATCGGCCCCGTTGACCGCGGCTCTATAAAGCCGTTCTAAATCGGTAGGATTGTGCGAGAAATCGGCGTCCATCTCAAAAATATAATCATACTTTCTTTCGATGGCCCATTTGAATCCATGAATATAGGCCGTTCCTAAACCTGCTTTTTCTTTCCTGACCTCTAAAAACAGCTGTTCAGGAAACTCTTTTTGCATCCTCTTCACTGCAGGCGCTGTGCCATCAGGTGAATTGTCATCCACGACCAAGACATGAAAATCTTTCCTTAATTCAAATACTGCCCTGATTATATCTTCAATGTTTTCAATTTCATTGAAGGTGGGGATAATGACTAATCGATCTGACATAGGGTTATATCGTATTCATAATTCGAACAAAAATAGTACTTTAATGACTGGGGAAAAACGACATTTAACGATTTATCATTTTTTTAAAAGTTTGGATAAGCCACATAATTTGTAATTTCGGAGAATTAATTTCAACAATGCATCTAAAACTGCCTAGACTTTTCTTGTACCTATTAGGTGCCATTTTTGTTCTCAATATACTACAGGCCTATTTTACAGAGCTCATTTTTGACGAGGCCTATTATTGGCATTATGCCCAGAACATGGCCTGGGGCTATTTCGACCACCCGCCCATGGTAGCTCTCCTGATAAAAATAAGCAGCTTTTTCTTTAAAGAAGAGCTTGGCGTTCGGTTTATGAGCTGCATCTTATCGGTCGGCACCCTTCTCATGCTATGGCTACTGATTGATAACGACAAAAAAAAGAACTATATCATTCATTTTTTTGTGTTGACGTTTTCAATGACCCTACTGAACGCCTACGGGTTCTTTACCTTACCCGATACGCCCTTTCTATTTTTTACCGCCGCATTTTTATTGGTATATAAAAAATTCATCGATTCTCCTTCAATTCTTTTGGCCCTGATAATGGGTGTTCTTATGGCGTCATTAATGTACAGTAAATATAATGCGGTGCTAGTCATTATTTTTGTACTGCTCTCGAATCTCAAGTTATTGGCCAATAAATACGCCTGGCTATCAGTCATTGTTGCCCTGGTCTGTTATATTCCCCATTTTGTATGGTTGTACCAGAACGACCTTGTATCAATAACCTATCACCTTATCGAAAGGCCCAACAACCCCTACGATTTCGAAAAATACACCCTGGGCTACTTCATGAACTTATTGGCTCTTTTTGGTTTTATGTTTCCTTGGATATATAAGACCCTGTTCCAAACAAAATCTTCCGATCAGTTCACAAAGGCATTGCTCTACCTGACCTATGGCATAATGATATTCTTTTTTATATCGAGTTTTCATCGCAGCACACAGGCCCAATGGCTAATTGTCATCTCAATACCCTTGGCCGTACTGGTTTTCAATGAAATGTTCAAAAACGAAAACACTAGAAAATGGATATACAGAATGGGAATTCTCAACCTTGTCATATTATTGTATCTTCGAATAGGCCTGGTTTACGCGCCTTTATTTCCTATCCATTATGAAAGCCATGGCAACAAAGAATGGGTTGAAGACATACGGTCTCAGGTCGGTGATATTCCCGTGGTTTTTGAAAACTCATATCGCAATGCATCTATGTATGCCTTTTATTCGGGGAACCCAGCATTTTCTCTGAACAATTTACATTATAGGAGAAATCAATATTCACTCGATAGTTCGGAGTCGAGAATACAGCATCAAAAAGTTCTTTATGCCTCGTCGTATATGAAAGAATGGGACTTTACCTTTAGCAAGGACGGCGACAAAGGTTTTTATGGAAAATATATCGAAGATTTTGAATCTTTTCGAAAATTGGAATGTTTTATTGAAGAAACGCCATTACTAAATTATCTAGACAAGGGAGGGCTTTTAAAGGTATACAACCCCTATTCGGTAGACATTGTACTCAAGAAACTAAAATTCGGAGTGGTCTATCTCGATGATTTCAAGGATGCCGAGGAGGTTCAACCCATTACCACTACGCTCCTAGATCAAAATATTTTGACATTAAAATCAAATGATACCACCTATTTTACGTTTAAACTTCCAAAACCGAAAACCGAAAATATTGGTTTTTTTAGAATTGGAATTTCAGAAAACAGTCTTCTTTACGGGCTAAACGGCCCCATTATAAAACTCAACTGATGGAACCGATCCTTAGAACTACTGAAAGCATCGATTGGATAACCATCATTATTCTTTTTAGCCTTTTATTCATTGTTATGGCCAAGACCCTGTTTTATAATAGGTTCATGAATTTTATAGTACTACCGTTCAACAACAAATACATTTTTATGTATAACAAAAAAGAAAAGTTGCTGAACTGGTTTAATATTTTTTTCGGTGTTTTTCAGCTTATCAATCTCTCACTCTTTGTATTTTATATTTGGCACCTATTTTGGCCCACCGAAAATGACCACTACCCTTTTATGTTTCTCCTCTTGTTGGGGTCGATATTAATTTTCACGATACTAAAGATGTTTTTGCAATGGAGCAACGGCTTCATATTTGGCTCAAATAGAATTATTAGCGATATTATTTTCAGAAAAATATCTTACTTCAACTATAGTGCAATTATCATGTTCGTGGCGAATATAATTCTGACATATATTTTAAAAGACTCAAAACCTGTTGTTTATTTAACAATATTCATGATTATCCTAATAAATGCAATCGGCTGGATCTCTGTGCTAAAGAATCATCAAAACCTCATTAAAAGCAATTTTTTCTATTTTATTTTGTACCTTTGCGCTCTTGAAATTGCGCCCCTCGTAATTATAGCTAGTTATCTTAAACAGTAAGGTGTATGAAAATAAAAACGATTTTGGTATCTCAGCCGGAACCGAAGATGGAGAATTCTCCATATTCAAGACTTATTGAAAAAGAAAAAGTAAAGGTCGATTTTAGGCCTTTTATTCACGTAGAAGGTGTTGACGCCAAAAAGGTACGCCAGCAAAAAATTGATCTTAATAATTACACCGCCATTATTCTTACGAGTAGAAATGCGGTCGATCATTTTTTTAGGATTGCAGAGGAAATGCGCTTTAAGGTTCCTGATTCCATGAAGTATTTTTGCCAGTCAGAAGCAGTGGCCTACTATCTTCAAAAATATGTAGTGTACCGAAAGCGAAAGATTTATGTGGGCAAAATGCATTTTCCTGACATGACACCGCTTTTCAAAAAATATAAGGAAGAAAAATTTCTTTTACCTTCCTCCGATGTCCTGAAAGCCTCTGTTCCGGAAACCTTAGATAAAATAGGAGTTAACTGGACTCGAGGTATATTTTATAAAACCGTCATCAGCGATTTATCAGACTTAAGAGATGTTTATTACGATATATTGGTGTTTTTCAGCCCATCAGGAATAGAATCTCTTTTGAAGAATTTCCCCGATTTTGAACAAAAAGATACCCGAATCGCCGTATTTGGAAACTCAACTGTAGATGCAGCTACCAATGCCGGTCTGCGCATCGACATAAAAGCACCTACGCCAGATACACCATCAATGACAATGGCCCTTCAAAAATACATTACTGTCGTAAACAAAAAATAGAGCTGCTGCTACAGCAGAACCGCAGGGCATTAAAAGGAAACAAAGTGTAACATTTCGATACCCTCCCGATAGCTATCGGAAAGGAGTCAAACCTACTACGGGAATAAAAAACAGCCTCCCTTTTGGTAATCGCCTCGCGATTTAAAATGCATATCGCTGTGGCCCTCCACGTCGAATTTCCTCACTGGCGTACGATTCATACTTTTTGAAATTTTCTCGAAATGCATTCGTCAATTTAAATGCCGTGCTATAGTATGCCTCATCATTACCCCAAGTGGCCCTCGGGCTCAGCACACTCGTAGGAACACCAGGACATTCCCTTGGCTGCGCCACCCCGAATACAGAATGAATATGGTATGTATCATAGGTATACAGGCCTAAATCTCCATTTAAGGCTGCATTAATCATGGCGCGGGTATGTTTTAACTCCATTCGCGCTCCAATACCATAAGACCCACCTGTCCATCCTGTGTTTACTAACCATACGTTTACTCTGGCCTCCTTCATTTTTTTGCTCAACATTTCTGCATATTTCGCCGGGTGTAAAGGCATAAAAGGCGCTCCAAAACAAGCCGAAAACGAAGGTACAGGCTCAACCACCCCATCCTCTGTTCCTGCAACTTTCGCCGTATACCCCGATATAAAATGATAGGCGGCCTGACTCGGGGTCAGTTTCGAAATAGGAGGCAATACCCCAAAGGCATCAGCGGTCAAAAAGAAAATATTTTTGGGATTATCACCAATAGATGGTCGCTGAACATTTTCAATATGGTACAGCGGATAACTCACCCGGGTATTCTGGGTTATTGAAGTGTCGGCATAATCTACCTCACCATTGTCATCGAGAATCACATTCTCTAAAAGCGCCCCTTTTTTTATGGCGCCAAATATTTCAGGTTCATTTTTACCAGAGAGGTTAATGACCTTCGCATAACATCCCCCCTCGAAATTGAATACGGCATTTTCATTATTCCATCCGTGCTCATCATCTCCGATTAATTTTCTATTTGGATCTGCAGATAGGGTTGTTTTTCCAGTGCCAGACAGCCCAAAGAATATAGCCGTATCACCATCTTTTCCTCTGTTAGCGGAACAGTGCATCGGCAGCGTCTTTTTAAAAACGGGAAGAATAAAATTCAAAGCAGAGAAAATACCCTTCTTGATTTCACCCGTATACCCGGTGCCACCTATTAAGGCAATTTTTTTTGTAAAATTGAGGATGGCGAAGTTATGTTGGCGGGTACCATCGATTTTGGCATCGGCCATAAAACCAGGGGCATTGACAACAGTCCATTCCGGGTCAAAATTCCTCAACTCCTCTGTCGTGGGCCGTATAAACATATTATAGACGAACATATTCGACCAAGGATATTCATTTATAACCCTGATGTTTATACGATAATTGGCATCGGCACAGGCATAGCAATCTCTGACATATAATTCTTGATTATTTAAATACGCAATTACCTTATCATATAGCTTATCGAATTTTTCAGGCGTAAACGGAATATTAATAGCGCCCCACCATATCCTTTCTGAGGTAATATCGTCTTTGACAATAAAACGATCCATAGGAGACCTTCCGGTAAATTCTCCTGTATCAATCGCCAAAGCACCCGAAGACGCCTCCTTGCCCATTTTTTTTTCTAGGGTAATATCCTGTAATTCGGAAGGTGATAATTGATACTTTACATCTTTTTTAATTCCGTATGCACTCAGCGATAATGCTATTTTTTTCGATATATTCATATATAAGGTTTTATATCGATGTAAAATTATCAAAAAATAAATTTTAAGGCACTATAAATAAGAATTTATTAATTAAAGTGCTTTATGCCCTGATAGCCCAAAGCAGACCAACCCAAAATAAGCAGGACACCCCCTATGGGCGTCAGAAAGCCAATTGTTTTAAAATCAAAACCCGTTACGCTATTCGTAGCCAAAAAGTATATCGAAAATGAAAACAGAAGCGTTCCGGCCGTAATACTATAGAAAATCATTTTCTTATTGCGTTCAGGAAGCTGCTTTATACTCCCCAAAACCAATAAAAAAAGCGCATGATACATTTGATATTTCACACCGGTACCAAAAGTCTGTATCGCCTCAGCCGTAATTAACTTTTCTAGACCATGTGCGGCAAAAGCTCCTAGCACAACCGCTAGGGTTCCAAAAAAAATTCCAGTGATAAAAATTGTTTTGTTCATAACTTAAAGTGTGTATTTTTTTACAAATGTAACTATTTGATACCTTAGCTTATTGTTCTAACAAAGCAGAAATAGTTAAGGTAAATGTCAAGAAAAATATTGGTTGTTGGTGCCGGAAAATCCACTTCTTATCTATTCGACTACCTATTAAACAATGCAAAGGTCGAAAAATTACACCTGACCATCGGTGATATAAACCCAGATATAATTTCATCCTCAATAAGAAAAAATCCTTTCTGCACTGTTATTCAGCTCGATATTTTTAAAGATGAGGACCGAAAAAATGCCATACAAAGTGCCGATATCGTGGTTTCAATGCTTCCTGCTCGTTTTCATCTACTACTGGCCCATGACTGCCTGACTCATAACAAACACCTAATCACCGCATCTTATATAAGCAAAGAAATAAAAGCGCTAGACACTGAAGTCAAGAAAAAAGGACTGATCTTTATGAATGAGATTGGCCTCGACCCAGGGATCGACCATATGAGCGCCATGCAAATTATAGATCGCATACGTGACAAGGGCGGCCGTATGCTCTTGTTCGAGTCCTTTACAGGCGGACTTGTCGCTCCTGAAAATGACAATAACTTATGGAATTACAAATTCACCTGGAACCCCAGGAACGTTGTTCTAGCCGGACAAGGAGGAGCTGCTAAGTTTCTTCAGGAAGGCTCCTATAAATATATTCCCTATCACAAACTCTTTAGAAGAACCGAATTTTTTGATATTGAAGGATATGGTAAGTTTGAAGGATATGCAAATCGTGATTCCTTGAATTACCGGGAAGCTTACGGATTACAAGATGCCCTCACCCTCTATCGTGGAACCATGCGTAGAGTAGGCTTTTCAAAGGCATGGAACATATTTGTACAATTGGGCATGACTGATGACAGCTATACTATTCAAAACTCTGAGGGTATGTCTTATCGTGAATTTGTAAACCTATTTCTACCCTACTCCCCTACCGATTCAGTAGAACTGAAATTACGACATTACCTGAAAATTGATCAGGATGATATTATGTGGGGAAAGCTTTTGGAACTAAATATCTTCGACGATAAAAAAATAATTGCACACTCAAATGCTACCCCAGCACAAATGCTTCAAGAGATCTTACAAGCCAGCTGGACATTAAGCGATGACGATAAGGATATGATTGTGATGTACCATAAGTTCGGGTACGAGCTGAACGGTAAAAAACACCAGATCGATGCCAATATGGTCGTCATTGGCGAGAATCATACCCATACCGCAATGGCCAAGACCGTGGGACTGCCCGTTGCCATGGCCACAGTATTGACCCTAAACGGAAAGATAAAGACCCCCGGCGTTCAGATTCCTATCCAAACAGAGGTTTATACCCCTATTTTGAAAATATTGAAAGAACACGGAATCTTATTTAATGAATTCGAAGTGCCCTATTTAGGGTATAATCCAGACTCCGTAGCATCTTAAGAAACCAAGCCAAGACTTCTTTACAAAGAGGAAACCATAGATCGTTTTCACGAGAAGCATAGCGACGACGTAATCTGTTCATTCGGAATACCAAAGTGACAGCATGCCCACAATACTCGAGGTCACAATGATGACTTATTTTCTTATTTTTACTATCAATTTGAAACCACTAGCATGAAATCTGGTAACGGAAAAGTGAAAATCGATGGTATCGACAAGAAAATTCTAAGGTTCTTAATGAAAGATGCCCGAAAACCTATTTTGGAAATTGCGCGAAACATAGGTATTTCAGGTGCAGCAATTCACCAACGTTTACGAAAATTAGAAGCCTCAGGCCTATTGGCAGGCTCAAAATTCATCATTGATCCTAAAATAATGGGCTATACTACCATGGCCTATATTGGTATTTATTTAGATAAGGCCATGAGCAACCCTACCGCCGTCAAACAACTTGAAAAAATTCCCGAGGTCCTTGAATGCCATTATACCACAGGAAATTGGTCTATTCTTATCAAAATACTATGCAGAGACAATGAGCACCTCATGCAAGTTTTAAACAATGAGATCCAACAGATTGAAGGCGTTTCTCGAACCGAAACTTTTATTTCACTGGCGCAACAGATCGACAGGCAAATAAGCATTTAATATTTGGATTCAATCTAAATAAGTCTTAATTTTGTCCTATGAAGGTCATTTATAGCTCAAAGTTCTATACGCTTTATCAATCAGATAGCGAACGTTGCTTCTATCTCGATTTAGGCCAAAAAACGGTTCGCTTACCCTTCTGTCAACTACTTGCCCTTAGACATAAAGTAATGTCCATTCCCATTGAAGATCACTTTAATTCCGATTTAAACAAACATGGGTTCGAGATGCTCATGCTGTGTAATAAAGAACATTTTTTCATATTGAATACCTTAGAAATATTAGATTTAAAAAATCTTGTAGATTATAGTTTCTCTCCTCTTGGCATTTCTTCCGAAAATGTATTGGTGCAACAATAGCCTTCACCTCTTATTTTTAAACAGTCTAAACCCAAAATGACGATGAACGCCCCATTGTTGCTACATATTTTGTAATTTTATATAAATTATTGAAATCATGGAAGATATTGCAAGACAGCAAATGAGTATAAAAGTAAGTTCTATGGACCTGCTTAATACGCAAATACAAGTTGAGAGTAAAGCGGCTGCCAGTTATTTGGCCATGGCCTCATGGTGCGACCAGCGTGCCTTTTCAAACAGCGCCAATTTCTTTTATGCACAGGCAGAAGAAGAAAGGAGTCATATGATGAAAATATTCAAGTTTATAACTAATTGCGGTGGAAATGCAATTTCACCCGAGGTTACAAATATCAATCATGACTTTTCATCGCTAGAAGAGATTTTTCAAAACGCATTAGAACAAGAAATAGAGGTTACGAAATTGATTAATAGCATCGTAGCAAACAGTAGAAAATCTAATGATTATGCCGTTGAAAACTTCATGCAATGGTTCATTGGCGAACAGCTCGAAGAAGAAAGATCTATGCGAGATATATTAGACCTTTTTGAGTTGATCGGAAGAGAAGGTATTGCGCTTAAACTTATCGACGAACGTATTAAAACGGAGTCTCCTTAACGTCTAAAAAATAAAGCCGTCTTTGCGAGCGTAGTGAAGAAAACTATTACTTGTTTACTAGAAACACACAGTTTGCTTCGTGCCTCGCAAAAACGTCATTGCGAACACAGTGAAGCAATCTGTTATTTTGGTATTCCGAATAAACAGATGACTTCACCCTTACACTCCTCCTGAAAACAAATTCATTAATCTCTTCCGCCAAAAACCTTCAAGCCCCAATAGACAAGAGTAGCCAAAGAGCCTATAGCAGCCACCAAATAGGTCCTGGCAGCCCATTTTAAAGCGTCCTCTGAACCTTTATATTCTTCCTGGGAGACAATGTTCTTGGCCTTCAGCCAAGCCAAGGCTCGATTACTGGCATCATACTCTACAGGAAGTGTAATAAAACTAAACAAGGTCGCCATACCCATCATCACAAATCCCGCAACGGCAACCCAATACCCGAAACCGACTCCGGCCGCGGCACCTAACATCAAGCCTCCGAAAACCACCCATGTCGACATGCCCGAAGTCACACTGACCACTGGTACCAATTTAGATCGCAATGTCAACCATTCATAGGCCTGGGCATGTTGTACCGCATGGCCACATTCATGAGCTGCTACGGCAGCCGCAGAAGCATTGCGCTGATTGTATACGCCTTCACTTAGGTTCACCGTTTTGTTCTTGGGGTTATAGTGATCGGAAAGCATTCCTGGGGTCGAAACCACTTTTACATCTCGAATACCATGATCCGCCAACATTTTCTCCGCAATTTCGGCTCCGCTCATGCCATTGCGTAAATGCACCTTTGAATAGTATGCGAACTTGCTTTTTAGCTTTCTGCTCACCAACCAACTTACTAGGGCAATTGCTCCTATCAATATATAATATCCTATCATAATTGTACGCTTTTAAAATTTTAATCCTTCATTGTGGGTTTAATTCCCCTCCCGAGTACTCGGGATTGCCTCGAAATAAAAAAATGTTTTTCGAAAGCACACCTCGTATGCTTGGGTCGAGGTCGTTGATTAAATATACCAAAAATATGTATGACTAAAAGCATCTCTTAACGGTACTTTAACCACACTCAAAGTATAGCCTACTCAAGAAAAGCAAAAACCCCGCCAAATCTCCGAAAGACCATTTCTGGGCCAATCACGGTTATTTATGCTGACAAAATGTCTAAAAACTACCGATGCCTGAGTTTGAGAAAAATCATAAATAGGACCAAAAGAAGGGTTATTCCATTAGCCAAGCTTACGGGTAGGCTTTGAATCTTGACACCATAAATCAACCAAAGCGAAAGCCCAATGGTCAAAATCAAGTACATGGTCAATGAAATATCTTTGGCTGATTTTTCTTTCCACACCTTATAGACCTGAGGTATAAAGGCTGCCGTAGTAAAGGTAGCTGCGACCAAGCCCAAGATTTCAATATTTTGCATACCTTATTTTTGTTTTTTATACCTACGGCAAGCTGTTACTATAGCACCTCGAACAGCTTGTTTTATTTTGCTTGCCTTCAACCATTAATCTAGGAATAGTCTGGGTACTTAGCCCACGATATTCACAATCTTACCGGGCACTACAATCACCTTTTTCGGGGTTCGCCCCTGTAATTGCGCCTGTGTTTTTTCATGAGCCATAACCGCGGCTTCAATTTCTTCTTTACTCATATCTAAAGGCAGTACCAGTTTAAAACGCATTTTTCCATTAAAGGAAATCGGATACTCCTTGCTACTTTCTACCAAATATTTCTCTTCGAACTTCGGAAAAGAAACCGTGGTTATAGACTCCTTATGCCCCAATTTCTGCCACAATTCTTCTGCAATATGCGGCGCATAAGGCGATACTAAAATAGCCAGAGGTTCTAAAATTTCTCGGCTTGTACATTTTTGAGCAGTTAACTCATTCACGCATATCATAAAAGTGGAAACCGAGGTATTGAATGAAAAGTTCTCGATATCCTCCTCCACTTTTTTTATGGTTTTGTGTAAGGCTTTAAAATTTTCCCCCGAGCCCTTCGAAGTAGGGGAGTTGGTCACGTAAAAAGCCCCATCCGCTCCAGAATGGTACAAACGCCATAGTTTTTTAAGAAAAGAATGTACGCCCGTGATACCCGCCGTATTCCAAGGTTTAGATTGCTCCAAAGGCCCCAAAAACATCTCATATAATCGCAGGCTGTCTGCCCCATATTCCTCACAAATCGCATCAGGACTCACCACATTGTATTTGGATTTAGACATTTTTTCAGGCTCTCTTCCAACCAAGTATTTATCATTTCGACATAAAAATTCTGCTCCTCTATGTTCATTCCAAAATAATATCCTATCCAAATCAACTATCTCATCCGAAGAATTGATGTTATCGACCTCAACCCTAATAGGTGACACATGATATCCAATCACCAAATCCCCTTTATCAATTAAATTAAGATGTTTTTCACTAAAACCGTATTTAGTAGTGACATAAGCATATAATTCATTTTTACTTCCAAAACTTTGAATATCTTCAAAGCCCTGACTTGGGATTTTATCAATTCCCAGAGCCTCCTGAAGGATATTCTTTGAAACATATAAATTCTTTATTGGAGATGTTAAAATTAGATCACTAAATTGAAATACCTCATTCCCCTGGCTATCTACTCTCTCACCAGTCCTTTTATTTAATGAAACAGCAATTCTATAAACAAAAGCACTAGTCCCTGTAATCATGCCCTGATTAATGAGTTTTTTGGCAAACTCATCTTTGGGCACCAAGCCCTTGTCGAACATAAACTTCTGCCAAAAACGAGAGTACAATAAATGCCCAGTGGCATGCTCATTACCGCCAATATATAAATCAACATCTTGCCAGTAGTTTATGGCCTTTTGAGAGAAAATCTCCTCCTCATTCTGCGGATCCATATAGCGGTTAAAATACTGTGAGCTGCCCGCCCAACCGGGCATGGTGTTGAGTTCTAAGGCCCCTCCTAATCTTTCTGAAGGAGAAGACTTTTCAAATTCTTCTTGAGATACTATTTTACCTTCATCACCATACTGCAACCAATACCATTCTTTGGCATTACCCAGTGGTGGATCGCCAGTTTCGGTCGGCAAGTACTTCTCTACTTCGGGCAATGCTATAGGCAGATACTTTTTATCGATCATCTGCGGCATGCCATTCATATAATACACCGGAAAAGGTTCTCCCCAATACCGTTGTCTACTAAATACGGCATCACGTAGGCGGTAATTGATTTTACCTTCTCCCTGCCCAATTTCTTCCAAGGCATCAATAATTTTCCGGGTCGCCTCTTTGTAGGTGAGTCCGTTTAAAAAATCAGAATTTGCAATAAGGGTTTTTCCCTTATCGGCATAGGCTTCTTCTGAAATATCGATTCCCTCAAAAATATTAGGAATCGCAGGCATCGCCTGATTTTTACTAAAATGTTTTGCAAAATCATAATCACGCTGATCTCCACAGGGCACTGACATTACCGCCCCCGTACCATAACCCGCTAATACATAGTCGCCGATCCAAATCGGAATAGGTTTTTTGGTAAATGGGTGTTCTGCATAGGCACCCGTAAAAGCTCCTGAAATGGTTTTTACATCGGCCATACGATCACGTTCAGAACGCTTGGCCGTAGTTTCTATATAGGCATCGACCTCAGCTTTTTGCTCTGGGGTCGTGATTTGCTGTACCAAATCTAATTCTGGGGCCAAGGTCATGAATGAAACACCGAAAATGGTGTCGGGTCGGGTGGTGAAAACACTGATTCCCCTAGCTCCCATAGAATCCTGCCCCCCGCTCTCTGCCAAGGAGGGGGAGTTAAACTTTGTTTCTATTTTAAGCAGAACAGCATCGATATCCCCAATGACTTCTTCGTTTTTAAAACGAATGACCTTATAACCTAAATCTTCTAAGATTTTTGTTCTTTCTTCGTGTTCCTCTACTTGGGCCTTATGAATTTCTCCATCAACTTCGACAACCAATTTCTTGGAAAGACACACAAAATCAACAATAAAATCACCTATTAAATGTTGTCTTCTGAATTTATCTCCTTTCTTCTTTGATTTTAAATGCGCCCACAAAACTGCTTCAGCTTGGGTAGGGTTATTTCTCATTTCTCTTGCTTTCTCAAGCATTAAATAAGAATTGTTCTCGCCTGTCTTATAACCCGGTTTTGTTCCTTCCCCTTCGGAGGGGGCTAGGGGGAGGTCAGTTTCAGGTAAAATTTTAAACTCCACCTGCGCCCCCTCACTTCTTCCGATCCAATTGGTCTGTGAATCTTTTAGTGGTTGCGGCCAATCTACTTTTTTGAGTCCGTCTAAAAGGCGCTGGGCATACGCTGTAATTCGCATGCTCCATTGGGTCATTTTTTTTCTAATAACCGGGTGACCACCGCGTTCAGATACTCCGTTTACGATTTCATCGTTCGCCAAGACCGTACCCAATGCCGGACACCAATTGACCTCGGTTTCAGCCAAATACGTTAAGCGGTATTTCAATAGTAGCTGTTGTTGCTTTTTATCAGAAAATTGGTTCCAATCTTCAGCGGAAAAGGCTAGAATATCCTCATCACAGACCGCATTTACCGTAGCGTTTCCATTCTTTTCAAAAATAGAGATCAAGGTATCTATATCCTCGGCCTTGTCAGAATCGATATGATACCATGAATTAAAAAGCTGTATGAATACCCACTGTGTCCATTTATAATATTTGGGG
>JASFYU010000059.1:0-4448 GCA_045046905.1 Flavobacteriaceae bacterium
GTTATAAGTGGATTTTATAAGTTGTTGGAAATCTTGTTTTTAGATATTGGTATTTCAAAAAGTAGTTTAACTATATTAAATCTGTCAGACTTGCCGAATTGGGCGCAGTTGATCGTCTTTTTTGTAGTGTTAGACCTTGTACAATGGTTTACCCATATACTGTTACACAGGTTTCGGTTTCTATGGCAATTTCACAAGATACATCATAGTGTAAAAGAGATGGGTTTTGCGGCTCACCTTCGTTATCATTGGATGGAAAACATATTCTATAAACCTTTGAAAACTTTGGGTGTAATGGTCTTAGGAGGCTTTGAACCAGAACAGGCTTATGTAGTGCATTTTTCGGCCATTGCCATTGGTCATTTAAACCATGCCAATCTCAAATTGACCTGGGGTGCTTTGAAATATATTTTTAATAACCCCGTCATGCATTTATACCATCATGCATATACACTGCCAAAGGGGAAATACGGCATTAATTATGGTATAAGCCTCAGCCTTTGGGATTATATTTTTAAGACCAATTATATTCCTGAGGATAGTGGCGATATACGCCTGGGTTTCCCCGGAGATGAAGATATTCCCGAAAATTTCATCGGTCAATTGGGTTTTGGTATTGTTAAGTCAAAAGAAAAAGGCTCGTAGAATACAATACATGCTTTGAATATATTGTAATTGCGAGCGGAGCAAAGCAATCTGTTACTTTGAAATACTAGTAATAGATTACTTCGCTCCTCGCAATCAACTATTATAAGGGAATACTAAGCCCGATATTGATATTTCTTCCAATATTGGCAATATCATCGACCTTTAAGCGTGATAAATGAGAAACATAGGCCTTATTTAAAATATTATTGCAACTCAATCGAATGTTCATTTGCTGTTTAAAGAGTGCTATTTCGCCCCCAATGCCCATATTTAGAAGGTTGTATCCTTTCGATGTGTTTTCAAAATCACCAACATTACTCTGGCTAAATACCGATCGAAGGCTTAGAAAAGCATAAGCCGTTTTTAGCCAATCCTTGTTTTTGTCAAATTCTACCCTAAGTGTGTTTGTCAGGGTATTGGCAGGAATAAGAGGTAAATGATTTCCATTGCTTAATTTGCCGGTAACCGTTTCAAAGCTACTTTCGATATGAAGCCAATCCAAGGGGTGGGGGTGAAGGTGAAACCCTAGCTCGCCGCCGTATAGGCTCGCATTCTGTTGTCGGTAAAGAAAAACGGGATCTTCCTCAACAAAGTCTCCATTGGGCTCAATGTAGATAAGCCGGTCAATGGTATTATAAAAGCCGTTAATGAAGATTTCAATATGTTCATTCTTATATTCGAGGGCTATATCAATCTGAAAATTCTGCTCGTTATCTAGATCGGTATTTCCTATTTCGTAGCGATTGGTGCCCTCGTGTACGCCATCTGAGGTCAACTCTGCCAAATTAGGGGCTCGAAAGCCCGAGGCTAAATTGAGCCGTACAACACTGTTTTTAGAGATGTCTATTTTATAGCCTAAGGCCGTATTGAAACTAGCAAAACTTCGATCGATAAAAGGCATTGGACCATTTGTCAAAGGTGTTGAGTTTTCATCTGTTTTTATGGCACGATGATCATAACGAAGCCCAAATTGCAGGTCACCACCTTTGTCAAGATGTAAATGAGCGGTTCCTAGAATACCAAAATCATTGGTTGTGGCATCGGGAATCAAAATTTCCTCGCCGGAGTTCTTGTTCGTCTGATGCATACCTTGCAGGCCAATGATAGTCTCCAGATTTTTCCACTCGGGCATATGGTACTGTAAATTGTAACTAATGGTATTCAAATTCATTTCCAAAGCGGGATCCGCCCCATCCTCAAATTCTTTTCGATTATTGGCGATATACCCTAGGGTGCCCTCTAAACTTGAGTTTTCAAAAAACAGGCTTGATTTTGAACTAAGTATATGGGTCGCTATCTCTTGGTACGGAAATTCGGGGGACCGTTCGGAGGTTTGTTGCCCAATTTCCTCAGGTATGCCCAATTGTGAATAGTGATAGTTATAACGCAGTCCGGTTTTAAATCTATTTGTCTGATAGCCCATGCCCGCTTTTAGGTCGTATTCTTTAAATCGAGAATTGGTTACCCCTTGGTCGTTTCCCGTTTGGTAATCGGCGTGTGAGGCAAGACTGCCCCTCAGAAGATATTTGAATTTTTCTGTAGATGTGCGTATACCGCCATTAACGGCCAAACCATCGGTATTCGAAAAATAATCTAGATTTACATCTCCTTCGGTATCCTTGGATGAGGCGAATTTTTCGGGATTCAAATATAATACACCTCCCATGGCATCTGAGCCATAAAGCAAGGATGCTGGGCCTTTGATGACTTCAACGCTCTCTATTCCCGCGCCACCAATTCCTAGTCCGTGTTCATCACCGAATTGTTGGTTCTCCATGCGTATTCCTTGGGTATAAACCAGCACTCTGTTTGCGCTAAGGCCTCTGATAATCGGTTTTCCGATACCTACCCCAGTAGAAATGCTTTCTACGCCGGGCATGCTTGTAATGCCGTCCGCTAAGGTAATAGCTCCCCTGGCCTTGAATTCTGAAACCTTGGCATGCTCGACCTTCATTACGTTCTCACTCTGAAGTTTATGAAAGGGGGTAGAAACAATTACTTCTTCCATTTCAATGGCACTTGGGGTCAATTCAATAGGGATGGTGTTTTTGCCAAGCGCAATATTCACGCTTGTCGAATAGGTTTTGAAACCTAGTAGTGATACGACCAATTTATAATTTCCCAAAGGTAGGTTATTGATTGTAAAAGTGCCGTCGGCATTGGTGATTGTTCCTTTTTCAAGCCGGGGAAAGTATACGTTGACTTGTTCTAACGTACTATGGTTATTGGTGTCTTCTATTGTTCCGGATAATGAATTTTGTGAATGACAAACTATATATGACATCGCAAAAAGCGATGAAAAGATTATATTTTTCATAACTGAGAATTAAAAATTAATAGATGTGATAATTGCTATGTTATGAAAAGCAGGGAGGCCCTCTTAGGGCAAAATGGAGTTTTTGGTATTGACTTAAAAAAACGTAATGTGAATAATTCTTCTTCTGAATCAATAGTGTTTTTGTCCTTATTCCGGAAAAGGAAGCTGTGACATACTGTGGTGAAAGTTGATATTTTTGAAAATCACAATCAAATTCAGCTTTGTGAATATGTAGCTTGGTCGCATCTTTACATTCCAATGAAGAATGCCCGTGAATGGCATGTGAAAGTTTTACGAATGCCGGCATATTGATACATACTACCAATAGGAGGGATATCGAAGAAAAGAATAGTGGCCTTAGATGTATCTTCACAAAACAAAGCTAACTATTAATGAAGTATGTTCAGTGTTAAGGAAAGTATAATTTTATTTCGCTCACAAATGCTTTGCCTATATGTCTATGGTAGGGTCATTCCTCTTGGTTTAAAATCCTAGACCATTCTTCATAATTCTCTTAGCGAGAGCGTGTAGAGCTACATTACTTAAAGAGAAATCCTAAGCCCATGCGACTCAACATTTTTTTTTCAAACCCCCAGAAGAATTTAAATTGACCAAAAAGCCAGCCGTAAGCGACGAGTAAAACTTGGTAAAAAGGAAAAATCAAAAGAATTCGTATAATCCAATACACCCAGCTACTCCACCATGCATCGGGAAAACTACCTCGATCCATTCCGATCCAGGCCAAAAAAGGTTTTGCTATATATACCGCGGAAGATCCGGTTATAGAGAATATAATAAAAATAATAATCAGTTGAAGATTGGAAGAAACTCCCCAACGTTGCTTTAATTTACCCATAGTAATTTATGTCGCGCAAAGATACTTTTTAAACCCGAGGCAGCCAAGGTCCTAGGCGTTGATTGTATTTGCGCTGAAAATAGATAAAGTAATTGTAGAGCTTATAGTTGACCTCGTACCCATAATCTATGCTCGAATTGTAGTCGATTTGAAGCTGATAAAGGTCAGAATTATAGCGTTGAGGCTGTAGCACCCGTTGGTTCCAATTAATGACCAAAATCTGGTTTCGGTTCTCAAGATAAGATTGTGAATAATAACCTTCCTGTTTTGCGATACTCTGTAGCCAGAAATTAAAGCCTGGTTCGATAATTATAATCTCATATTCGACCTCCTTATTGGCTATGGAGATTGTATCTCCTTTCTGCTGGTTGAATGCGTTCTTTTCGGCGTCGGAAATTGTTACAGTTTCTTTTGTGGTGCCACAGCTGCCTGCTATAAGCATTACCAGCAACAATAATCCCCCTAATTTTAAAATTGTTCTTTTCATGCTCAGCAATTTTTTGTCCAGATTTAAACGAGTGTATTATTCATTCTCTTTAGGTATAAGTCGTGATTGGCTTCAATTTTTCACAAGATATGTACTCCGAATAGTAAGGTACAAAAAAAGCCGTTTGTGCTAGCAAACGG
>JASFYU010000060.1:0-26494 GCA_045046905.1 Flavobacteriaceae bacterium
AACAATACCAAAAACTTGAAAAAAAACTGGGAGGTAAAGGAGCCAGCGAAAAAACGGCCCTGTTTATTATAGAAAATTCTACTGCCTAACACCTCCAAATTTAAGGAGATATATGTCCTATTTTAAAATTTATTAATTTTGATACCCAAGAGAAGTAAATATTCCTTGGATGATACGCAAACTGCTATATATTTTCCTAATCATTTCCGCTGCCCGTTGTGGGGTGGTAAAAAAGAAAACTACCTATAACTCGGAACGAAAAGTCACGGTAGCCGCTTCTGAGCCCAAAGAGGAACCCCTTGAAAAAGAACCTCTTGAAAAAGAGGTTACTGCCCCCAACAATTCTGTAGCCGATGACATTATCAACACCGCTCTCTCATATTCAGGGGTCCGCTATAAATACGGTGGCACCACAAAAAAAGGAATGGACTGTTCAGGACTTTTATACGTTGCCTTTGGCGAACATGATATTCAACTGCCCAGAATATCATACCAAATGGCGGAAGAAGGCCGGCGAATTCGCGTCAACAAACTTGTCAAGGGAGATCTTCTTTTCTTCAAAACACGAAGAGGTAGAAAGAAAATAAACCACGTGGGCATGGTGGTCGCGATCAAGAACAATGAAATTAAATTTATTCATGCCTCGAGTTCAAGGGGCGTCATAGTATCCTCTTTACGTGAGGGTTACTGGAATCATGCTTTTGTAAAAGCAACACGCATACTTTAGAATCTTTTGAGTATTTTAGGGTAAAAGCCGCTGAATGCACCTCTTAAAATTTATCGCTATTAGATTGACACTCTGCCTTGTTTTAGGCATTGTAATGGGGCAGTATTTGGGTTTCGGCTTGTGTTTTTCTATCTCTTTTATCAGTATTTCATTTTCGGCCTTGACGTTTTTATTCCTAAAAAAAGAACGTGAGAAACTCTTGGTATTTGGCATTGCTGTAGCCATCACGACCATAGGCATAGGCTTGCTATCTAGTACTCTCTGGCAAGCTCAAAATTTTTCAACCCATTACACCCAACAAGAATTCGAAGGTGACCATACTTGGCGTATAAAAATTCATGAGGTCATGAAACCCACCTCTTTTTCGCAGCGTTATTTGGGTCTGGTGCAAGGTCTTGAAAATCAAAAATCCTATGGAAAAATCATATTGAGCTCTGCAATCGATACAAGCCTTCAGAAATATAAAACCGATGATGAACTCATTGTATATGCAAGCCTAAAGAGCATAAAACCCCCTTTAAATCCACATCAATTTAATTATAAGGCCTATCTAGAAAAAATGGGTATCACCCATCAATTACGATTAGTCACCAGCAATCATATGGTGAAAAAAAATGCCTCAAAAACCATTTACGGTATTACGGCCTCATTCAGGAATACAATCATTTCACGACTACAGGCCGCTAACTTTGGTAAAGAGGAACTGGGCGTTATTCAAGCCCTGCTCTTAGGACAGCGTCATGATATCTCAGAAGCCACCTACACAAATTATAAGAATGCCGGAGCGGTTCATCTTTTAGCTATTTCAGGCCTACACATTGGAATTCTATTATTGCTTTTAGAATTCCTCTTCAGCCCCCTTGAATATTTGGCCAAAGGAAAAACCATAAAAATGATTGTCATAGTGGCTTTGCTCTGGGGCTTTGCCTTGTTGGCAGGCTTATCGGCATCTGTTGTAAGTACTAAACAGTAATTACTGTTTTTTCACCTATCTTTACAAAAAACAAGCAGTATGTTAGGCATCTATTGCCGTATCTCCGTAGATAGAGAGGGTCAAAAATCAATCAGGCTACAACAGACTTTAGGAAAGAGATTTGCTAAAGAGAATAACCTAGATTCTCAAATATACGTTGACAAAGGTCTTTCAGGAGGTGGTAAGATATCCAATCGTCCAGACTTCCAAAGAATGTTGGATGATATCGAGAACGGTACTATTGATTCCGTATTCGTTTTTGACCAAGATAGATTGGAACGTGAAGAACTTACATGGTACACGTTGGTTAATATTATCGTAGAGAACAAAGCCAAATTATACGAAAATGGCAAACTTGTTGATTTAGAAGATGAATCCGTAAGGTTGATAACTGGTATAAAAACCATGATGAACGCCAATTTCCGTAGAATGGTTTCCAAAAAGATAAAGGAACAATTATTAATAAACTATGAGGACGGATTAGTTCACGGTAAACCAAATTTCGGTTACAAGAAAGGTACTGATGGTAAGATGGTATTAGATGAAGATGAAGCCGAAATTGTCCGCAAGATATATGAACTGAATCTAAATGGTTGGGGCCATAATAGAATAAAGGATTATCTAATTGAGAATAGAATACCTAATAGGAAAGAGAAAAAAGGAAAAAGTTGGGGTAAATCATCAGTAGGACAGATTCTTAATAATCCTCTCTACAAAGGGATAAGGATGATTAATGGTGAAACCTATAAATCTCCAGTAATCATCGAGCCTCCGTACTGGAATAAAGTACAGAAGGCTAAAAATCCAAGTGGTAAAGGAAATAATCATAAATACCTTCTGAACAAAACATTAAAGTGTGAAAAATGTGGTTCTCGGTACACGGGCCGATATCTGACTAAAGTCGATAACCATTACAGATGTGTAACTAGACAGTACAAAGGATTCACATGTACTAATAGGGGATTCAGACAAACCATAATAGAACAATTCATTTGGGATAGTTTATTTGTAGAAAAACATATTGAAGATGTTATAGTAAAATGGTTCAATGAGAAGCCGAAGAATAAGCTAGAAGAAATCGAAAAGAAAATTAACGGTACAAAAAAACAAATTAATAAATTCAAAACACAACGTAGTAGAGCAAACACATTGGCCGTAGAAGGATTATTGACACCAAAAGAACTAAAAGAAGTAAAAGACAGGATAAATAATAAACTATCTGATTTAGAAATCATATTGAGTAACCATGAAGAAACGTACATGGCATATAAAGAAAGTAGTTTGACATTGGATTACTTAAAGAAAGACTTGCAAATAATATTCGAAGGAAAGGTAGTAATGGAAATTACACCCGAAGAAAAGTTTACTGATGATGTACATGAATCGGCATCGTACAATCAGAAGCAGGAGTTCATAGAACGTTGGATAAATACAATAACGATTGATTACAATAAACCTACCTATACCATCTCGATAGAATATAATATACCTAATTCTCCTGTTACTACTTATACTTGTGATACTAAGTATGAAGAATTCAAAGATGATACGGGAGAAACGATATGGCTAAAGAATTATAGGAACATGATACCAAAGTTTTGAACATCGATAACAAAAAATAGCTCACCTAAGAACAATAAGACAAATACCAATACACATTTATATTCTTAATCAATCCCAAAATGCAGTTTTCAAATCAACATACTCAAATGAAGATATTTCTTTGTAAACATCCTTCTCCTTCATATCTTGAACCTTCCTTTTCTCCATTATCTCTATCGAAAGATTTTTCGAGTTCTTCTTCATATATTTTTTGATTTTAGTAATTGTATTCTTGTTGAGGTTTCCATCCAATAACCTTATTACCTCGCTTCCTTTCATTCCCATCTTCAAGTACTCAACTGCCTTTGAGTGTTTCTTTAAGAATGCTGCTGGCGTTTCCTTCCCTCTTGGAGTTCTATTCTTATACCTTCCTTTGATTTTGGCAATCTCAATTCCTTCGAGCTGCCTCTCACGCCGTATCTCGTTCTCAACCTCAGCAAATGCCCCAACCATTGAGATGATCATTTTTACCACATACGAGGGTTTACCCTTTTCATCCAAGGTTCTCAACCCCAAGTTCTTTATAAAAAGAGAAACCCCGAAGGAATGACAAAAGTTGATGAACCTCAACAAGGATTCAAGATTACGGGCAGCTCTATCGATGGCATGGATGTGGATTTCATTGATGGCTCCCTCCTTTATCATCACTTTAAGGAGTTTTCCCTTCTCTCGATCGAAAATTTGTATCGAACTTTTACAGCAATCAATCAAAACGAATTCGTAACCATCCTTATCGGTGAGTTGACGATCTGGGTTCTGATCGCTTGAACTTACCCTTGTGTACAAAACTGTTTTAGAATGTTTCATGAATTCCTATTTTTAATATACCCTAGTGTAATACTTTAAATATAGGATTTAAGTCTTGTATTACCTATTTTCAGGGGGTTTATTCGATAAAATGTTGTTCCTATTTTCAAGTATACATCATATATGGGAACATAGATTTAGTGAATTCACGAACTCACTATTTAAAACTTCTAAAACACTTTAGGTTCTTTGTAATTGGGAAAAAAGTAAAAAAGTTAATTGTGGGTAATACCCATTTTTATATCGGTACTGGTTTTAGTGGTAATAAAAAAGTAAGCCATAGCTGAATTTGACCAATTGGTTTAGCCATGATACGTTGTGGAAAACGTCCGCAGGAGACTTTAGCGTCACAATGGATTATAGGTTTGGGGTGGAGTTTTATCTTTTTCTAATTCTTCTATTGAAAATCCAAGAAGTTACTTTGTATCGATAATTTAAATGATAAATCAAAATCGGAATAGGTCTTAAAGGCCTAGTATTTTTTTCGATTAATAAGTTTTTAATAATGGCTAAATCAAAATCAGTATTTTGAGCTCTTGGATTAAATCTATTTAGGTTTCGAACAAATTCTTTATAGTATTTTTTGAAAATGATGAATTCATAGTTGAAATTATTCAATTTATTATAAAAGTCATCAATGTCAGATTCTGTCAGACTTATTTTTTGAGTGGATAAATCTACAACAGTCATAACTCTTGAAATATCCTTTAAAATCAAATTATTTTCAAGGTCTTTTTCAGACAATTTTCGGGCCTCATTTTGCTTTCTGGGGAGCTTGTTTCTAAACTCAACCAAAATCAAATAAAAAGAATAATGTTTTTCATAAAGTGGTTTTATCCCTAATGTGAGAATGTTTAATAATATATCCATTATCATTTTTCGTTAATTGCACTCAATGACCTGCTTAATGCAGTTCCGTAATTTGTATTTCCAATAGCGAAGAATCCACTAATCAATTAAATTGTGTCATTTGGATTCGTGATATGAATAACTTGTCTTTGTCCTTGACTTTTTCCATTACTAAAATAAGATTTTTGTATTTTTCTTAAATTAGGTGAATTCCCTTTGGTTTTTTGCGTTGGATTATATTCATAACCATATTCATTACAAATATCAAATAACATTTTTTTCATTTCAGTAACATTCATCAAAGTGCTAACTGAATTATTCAAAACATCATGTAATTCAAAATCAAAACAAGTGTTGGAATTAGTTCCATCGGACCTTGTTTTCAGAATATAGTGTTTTTCTTTAATTCTAGTTTTTGTTAAATAGTTCAGACTCCAACTGACTTCATCAACGCCATACCTGTCATCTAATTTTCCTCTAATTATAGAAGTTTTCCAATGTTGATTTTGTTCTTCGAATAGACTTGGCTTTGTTTTAAGATAAAATTGAATACATCTAAAATTAAAGTTAAAGAAATCATTCCAGTCATTTTGTTTCCAATGACCTTCACTCCCTAATAGCCGTTTATTCGAACCCCACATCTTCTGAATTTCACTCGGATAATGTTGTCCTAAATCACTAAACTCTACTACATGAATTCTTCTCATTGAGGAGCTATCACTTTTATCAAATACGATGAAATTTGAACAAGCTAATAATTTGGGCACATCATCTCCATTTAAAGTAATTTCATTTTTATTTTTCTTTTGAACTTTAAAAGAACCTGTAATGTCAGTAAATAAATCATGTATTTGAATACCACCATTTACATTTCCCTTTTTAGGCCTTAATTCGTCAATAAAAAAGATTCTGTCCCCTAAACTTATGCCTTGATATTTGAACCTGTCAGACGGGCTGATTTTAATGCCTTCATTCTCATAGAGTTTAACAATATGCTCTAATCCACGAGATATTAAAGACTTTCCGTTGCCTCCTTGTCTTGTCTTGCCATCAATGTATCTATCTTGTAGTAGAATCATTTTGCCGGAACCACCCAATGATTTACCATGTAATAGATATCCGATACCACTCATCAATGATTTATATCCATCTTCATTAAAATTATATTCATTGCCGTACCTTGGATTACTATAAGTTTTATTTGGATCAACTTTTTTGGAGGTTGAACATTTAATAAAGGATTCCCATTCTCCATCTTCTTGACGGTTAATTTCTATTTTACCATTCCATCCACTGTAATCATGAATTGGTAATTTATCAATGAATTGAGTAGTTAGCCTGTATTTATTCCCAATTTCTTTCACATCTTTAAGCACAGTAATATCATCTTTGGATATTTTAACAATCCCATTTTTAAAACTTAAAAAACATTCATTATCATTATCTCTAAAAATGTTCTTAATTGAGAATTTTTTTAGTAAAGTTTTATTCTCAAAAACCATCTTACACAACGCTTTGCCTTTTGATAACCATAAGTTAATTACGTCATCTTTTTCCCATGGTTCGTTGTCATTGTCAAGAACAGTATAGCGTCCATTTTCATAATTTTCTTCTCTATTATTATCTAAAAATTTTGTCACATAATTTTGTAATTCTTGGGGTGAATCTACTGAGTAAATTGATTTGTTAATTTCTGTCGTTTTCATGATATAACCTTCGTCGGTATACTTAAACCCAATTGGTATTAAAAATATCTTAACAAAATCTAGATTAACGAAAGTTAAGTTCCCCGTCCTTTTATGAGTCTTCCAAAACGGTTTAATTGGTTGATTCTTCATTGATTATATTTTTGACTTCGAATATAGTCTTTTATACAGATTAATAGATTAATAGATTATTTTTATGTTTAATCCACTAATCCACTAATCTGTAATTGAAATAAAATCATCTTGCAATAGATGTTTTTTAAATTTTACACATCAAAAGTTTAAGATTTAATCTTGTTCTTAATGTAATCTTAGGGTAAAACATTGCATAACAACAGATTGTATTAGCACAACGAAGTATTTCCCTTATGAGGAATAGAGGTGTGTCAGTTATTTAAAAGTTCCTTAGACCACCTTATTTGTATTGTTAGCTTTTATAGAATTCTATTCTAGCTACCACTTTTCTTCACTTTACACCTTTTTTTAATAATTCCATACTTATAGTTAGAAGATAGGTATTCCCTGTGCCAATCCATTACTACAAGCGTAGGTGACCAAGGGACATTGGGTTATTTAGGGGAAAAGTATTTGAAGAGGTGTTAGGACACACATCAAGAACCATCTTATATCCAATGATCAATGATAACAGGTCAACATAAACTTTAAAATCCAGATAAAAGCCTAACAGGCCCTAAAACAAATCAGACCTAAACAGCATTCATTAAAGTACCCAGAATTAAAAAAAAACATAACCAGAATAACTAAAAAAACAAGCATGGACAAATTAGCAGTAACAATAAGAAAATTTGATCATAAACACGGAAACTATCAGAACCCTCCGCCGAAGGTATTGCAAAGGCAGATAGTGAAGCTCCACCGAAACATCAAAAAGAACGATCCTATACACACGGAATACTCCATTGAAAGGGATAGTGATGGATCCAAGTACCATACCCACCTTCTTATCCATTACAGCAACAAAAAGAACCTCTATGATGAACTATCCAGATTCATAGGTGGAAATGGGTGGAAGATAAGAGAAAATGGATTGGACACCTTTGATGAATGTAATGGAAAATATGGCTGTATCCATACGGAGCCGGTATTCAATGAAATAGATTACAGAAGATATATGAACAAACAAGAACTAACTAAAACATTGATATAAAATGATGGAAGAAAGGATAAGCAAGCAAGAATTAGAAAAGCTATATTCAGTAGACAGAGCTACGATAGAATCTTGGGTAAAGAACCACGGCCTGCCCATGATCAGGATCAACTCACACAGCAAATATGTGAAAAAGTCAGAATGGCTGGCATGGGAAAGGAAAATGATACAGAACAAAACAACAAGTGACAATGAAGTTGAACAACATTAAGAACATCAGTAAGATCATATATCTATTGGATACAAAGATCATAGAACTGTTCAATGAAAAGGAACTTGATGAAAAAAGAATTGATATACTATCGCAGGTCAGATTTGATTACATGAAGGAACTCAATGGATTGCTACGTGTTCGTAATACACGTGATATGTTCGATCAGAAATACTACAAATCATACAAGAAATCACATTACTGAGAATTGACAGAGTAATGAAGGTTGATTGACCAATATATCTCAGAATAGGATATTGATAGGTTATACTACATTTAATCATGGATTATACTGTGGAAATGCATTGAGCTGGTGTTACTTCATACTAGTACAATTAATATTTGTAGTATTTGTCTTTTTAGTATTCCCGATGTTTGCTTTTTACATTGCCATCTTCATCCGCTATCCATACTTTGCCCTAAGCTGCATATCCAGTATCGTCAAGTACAAAACGGTATTTGGTTTTCATATTATAAATTTCATAAGAAAAATCAGGGATATTGACTGATATGTTTATATCATACCAATATGCAAACTCGCTCTCTCATCATTTATTAACAACGAATTTAGTTAAACACTAAATCGTTTCAACGTCTAAATTCAAATCAAAAATTAGTTAAAATGAGGTATTATAGACTGTGGTGTTAAAGTAATCAATTTGATAGCTTTGCTTGCCAAATGGCAAAGAAAAAAAAGCAACTAATCCTTTTAGGTATACAGATAAGAAATCTTCGAAAGAACAAAGGTTTATCCCAAGAATCTATGGCTTTGGAAGCAGGAATAGATCGTTCATATATGGGTAGTATCGAGCGAGGAGAAAGAAATGTTAGTTTCTTAACGTTGGTTAAAATAGCAACAGTTTTAGAATGTGAAATTTCCACATTCACAAAGAATATCCCATAATATATGGAAAGAGAAGAATTTGAAGAATTTGGAAATCAACTCAACAAATATTGTGAAAAATATAATATTCCTACCGAATATCTTTTTGAAATTCTAGAAGATCAAAAAGTAATACCAATGATTCGAGGTAAGGGATTAGAGTATAATGCCTACCTTAAACTTAGGGAAATTTTACCTTCGAATATCTGGGACGTTCAAAAACTTAATTTAAATGCCCAAACAGGAACCACGGATGAAGATATTAGTATTACACATCGGCGAAGTGGAATAATCTTAAAAATAGAATGTAAAAGTGGTGTACGGGGAAGTATAAGAGCGGGAATAAGAACTCGTAAATTAAGAGTGCCACATTTTAAAGTAAAATGCCATAGATCTCGAAGTTCTATCAAACTTGCTAGTACATCCAATGATCGTTATGCGGTTGATGAATTTGATTTAATAATTACCAATACTTCGAATTCTATTTATGAAGGGGGAACAGTAGGTGAAAATCTTGAAATAACATATAATGAACCCGCAAGGGCAGTTTTAAATACACATTACGGTGTTACTGATGATTTATCTTTGATTAGAGCATGTGATAACGACTGGAGGTTTTGTATTCCATCAGATATTGCAGAAGAAGGATTTATTCCTAGAACTCCATACGTGCGATTGAATAATGACGAAAACTGGCAAGATTTATCAAACTTAAATTATAGGTTACAAGAAATTGTGGTAGAAAAAAATAGGCAAAGAAGTGGCAGTTCGAGAAGGAACTAGCTTATAAGGCATCTTGTAAAACTTCTTCTCTATCCTGAATTTCTATCCTATCTAGATTAACTGAATTATAGTTTAAGATAAAAAATTCTTTTCCTTTATATCGTTCACCTTTTTTAGATGTGCCATTTTTTTGATCATCCGTTCTCTGAATACAATAGTTCCACTCTTTATCATGGATTTCTGGCATCCAATCATAAATTCTTCTTATATCACTATTGTTATCGTACGTAATAAACAAGAATAATCTGTTAGCATTTCTTCTTAAACATCTTTCCAATCTCAAATGATCTTCTAATAAAAAAGAATGAGTGTAAAATTTATCCTGATCGGCATTGAAGTAAGGCGGATCTATAAATAATAAAGAATTATCTTCTGCTTGATCGATTACATCTTCAAAATCAAAAGAGGTTAATTGAACATTATTGAGTTTTAAACTGGTCCTCTCAATGTTCGCAGGCCAATTTTTTGGTTGCATCGAATATTTGTCCCCATAACCCCAATACATATTTTGAAAGTTCATAATTCCACTATAAGAAGTTCTGTTAAGATAGAACCATCTTCCAGCTTGTTCTAAACTATTCTGGGGTGTATATTCGAATTTAAAAAAGGAATGTAATTCTTTGCTTGCTGGCAAAGGAGAACCAAGAGAATGACCTTTAACATACCTTTTGGGAATTCTACTATCCCTCACCCTTTTAACTTTCAAAAAATCAATCAATTCATTTGGCAAATCCCTAATTACTGCTAGAGTATTAATAAGGGAAACATCTAAATCATTTAATTGATTACTATCTACTTTGTTCTTTGCAAAGAAAATACTTCCGCCGCCAGCAAAAGGTTCAATATAAGAAGTATGATTAGGAATATGAGTTAGAATTAATTTTCTAGCATAAAATTTTCCGCCAGCATATCTAAAGGGACTATTTATGGCTTTTTGATTATAATCATTCATTTGTTAAAAATATTGTTTTATCATATAAGAAATTCATCCTTCTTTAGAAATTATAAACAAATTAATTAAAAATCCGAACAGCTCGAAACAATTCAAGAAAACTATTGATTAAAATATATAGTTACCGTTTCATACTAACATCATCAGTAATCAGGGCCGTGACCATGTTTTCCTTTGTAGCCTATGCCCGCTACTTAAATCGCCCCGGCAATACCTTTAATATCTTGGCCTTATCTATGTTTTTTATCCTGCTCATTAATCCCTCGCTTTTATTTCAGGTCGGGTTTCAAATGAGCTATGCCGCTGTTTTTGCCATCGTCTGGATATATCCGCTATTGCAGAAATTCTGGTACCCCAAAAATGTAGTTCTCCGAAAAATGTGGCAACTACTATCAGTCAGTATTGCAGCCCAATTAGGAGTATTGCCCATCAGCCTGTTCTATTTTCATCAATTTCCGGGCTTGTTTTTCGTCTCGAATATGGTAATAGTTCCTTTTTTAGGATTGATCTTAGGCATAGGAATCTTGGTCATTGTGCTGTCATTGCTACATCTACTTCCCAATTTCATGGTAGAAGCCTATAATGTATTGATTCGCAGCATGAACAATGTTATCGCTTGGGTCGCACAGCAGGAAGCCTTTGTTTTTAAAGATATTTCTTTTGATGCCGTACAGCTCATTATTTCGTATGCCATTTTGATTGGGCTGGTTCTGGTGGCAACCAAAGCTAGCTTTAAACGTACTAGGGCTCTATTAACGAGTATTATTGCTTTTCAAATCTGGCTTTTATATACTACCTACGATGTACATACAAAAGAAGACGTATTGATCTTGCACCAAAACAGAAATAGCATGCTATTGTTTCGCAAGGGGAACAAACTGAAGCTGCTGTCCTCAAACCCAGAACCAAATAAAAAAATTATTACCGATTACAAGCTTGCAGAGCGTATTGGCACTATAGAACAAGGCCCACTGGAGAACAGTTATAGGGTATCACAGCAAAATTTGTATATCATGGATAGCCTACGTATTTATCCACCGAATAAAAACCGGCCTGATTATGTATTGCTCACCCAATCGCCCCGACTGAATCTAGAACGCTTCATCGACTCAGTTCGACCCAGAGTTATAATCGCGGATGGCAGTAATTACAAAAGGGATATCAAAAGGTGGAAAGCTAGCTGTGACAAAAGAAAACTCCCTTTTCACTATACAGGTGAAAAGGGAGCATATACCATCATAAGCATAAAATAACATATATAAATCGTAAACAAACCTTAGGTCGAACTCAGGTTCTTAACTCAAAGCCTCTTTGGTTTGATCATCATGAAAAACCGCTTCCTCATCTTCCGCACCATGGGTAAGACGTTTTAACGGCTTCAAGATCAATACTACGAAAAGACCAAATAATACTGCAAAGGCGAAAAGGCCACCAAATATTTGAAGTTCACTAGCACTCTCAGAACTTTCACCTATGACACCCGCAACCTTATTACCCAAGCCTGTTGCTGCCCAATACACCCCCATCATCAAGGCCATATAGCGCGCAGGAGCTAATTTGGTAAAGAATGAGAGCGAAACAGGAGATAAACACAGCTCACCAATGGTATGAAACAAATACGCCAATATAAGCCAATACATGGCAGAGCTTCCTTGCGCTTCATACTGCATAGACGCAAAAACCATAAACATAAAACCAAAGCCCATTATAACAACACCAATTGCCATTTTAAAAAGCGAGGAGGCCTCTTTCCCCTTTAATTTTCTTTTCGCCCAAAAACTTGCTACAGCAACGGCAAACAATAGAATATACCCTGGGTTTGCCGCTTGAAAAATCGCAGTAGGCACTTCCACACCAAATAAGAACCTATCTGTTTTAGTATTGGCATATAAATTCATTAAGCCGCCCATTTGCTCAAAACAACCCCAAAAAGCCATCACCATTAAAAGTGACAGCAACAATACTACGTAGCGATCTTTTTCTACCTTATTGTGTAAATTCTTGTAAATCATCATCATTAATCCTGTAATCAGAGATAGCACAATAAACAAGGCACCAAAACCCCAATTATCAGTTCCTTCAAAGGTAAAGCCCGCGTACAGGGATAATATTAAAAAAACAATGGTGATTCCTAACTGCAATGGTGATTTCAATAGCTGTGAGAACAAGGTTCCAACACTAATATCTTCAGATTTTTCTTCAGCTGTAGGAACATTGCCAACATGCACTAAAAAACGTTGCCCCCATAAATATACCATAAGACCAAGGAGCATTCCTATACCCGCCAATCCAAATCCGTAATGCCACCCATAAACGGCTGCAACTATTCCAACAGTCAATGAGGCAAGAAAAGACCCTGTATTAATTCCGATATAAAAAATACTGAATCCTTTGTCGCGTCTAATATCATTCTTTTGGTACAAACCACCGACCATAGTAGAGATGTTCGGCTTAAGCATGCCCACTCCTAAAATCACAAAACCAAGGCCTGTATAATAGGCCCAAATTGCATCAACGGCCAAGACCGCATGCCCAATGGTAAGCAATATAGCCCCAATGGTCACGGCCTTCTTTTGCCCCAGATACCTATCTGCTAGAAAACCTCCGGGTATACTCATTAAATAGACCAACATGGTATACCAGCCATATAGGGCCAAAGCTTCTTTATTCGTCCAGCCCAAACCGCCCTGAGGATCGTTTTCCATAGCTTTTGCGGTCATGTATATGGTAAGCAAGGCGCGCATTCCATAATAGGAAAAACGCTCCCACATTTCAGTAAAAAAAAGGACATAAAGCCCTACAGGGTGTCCGAAAAGTTCTCTTTCATGTATTGGTTTTACTACATCTGCCATACGAAGTGGTTGGTTATTATTATTTAAACAAGGCTGGTTTCTTAAATTGAGTTTTAGCCTTTTATCTTTTCAATACGCTCAATTTCTTTTTCATCCCTTGAATTAGCATTCTTAGGCTTTCTATCTCTCAAATTTTCATGAACAAAATTGGTCATTTTGTCAAATAAATGTATTCTGGTGTTTCCTCCATAAATACTGTGGCTTTTGTCAGGATAAATTGCCCAGTCGAACTGTTTATTGGCCTGAATGAGTACCTCGGCCATGCGCATAGTATTTTGCACATGTACATTATCGTCACCGGATCCATGCACCAATAAATAGTCTCCCTTTAATAATTCAGGATAGTTGAGTGGTGAATTCTCATCATAGCCACTTGCATTTTCCTGAGGTGTCAGCATATATCTTTCGGTATAAATACTATCGTAAAAACGCCAACTGGTTACGGGAGCGACGGCAATGGCCATTTCGAACACATCATTACCTTTCAGTAGGCAATTCGTCGACATAAAACCTCCGTAGCTCCAACCCCAGATCCCTGTCCTGTCTTCGTCGATATAGGGTAGTTCACTTAGTTTTTTAGCAGCGGAAATCTGATCTTCTACCTCGTATTTACCAAGCTCTTTTTGAGTCATTTTTTTAAAATCACGCCCTTTATATCCTGTACCACGACCATCGACACAGGCCACAATATAACCTTCAGCAACCAGCATTTGATGCCAGTAATCATTAGCGCCCATCCAGCTATTAGACACCTTCTGGGAGCCAGGCCCGCTGTATTGAAACATTAATAATGGGTATTCTTTTTTAGGATCAAAATCATCGGGCTTAATCATCCACATATTCAGTTCATTGCCATTGATTGTTATTGTGGTAAACGCCTTAGGGCTTATTTTATAATTTGTAAGCATCTCGCTCAAGGCCCTGTTATTCTTAATGTTCTTGATTTTTTTACCGTCTAAAGCTGTGTGAAGCGTATATTCATTTGGTGTTACATCATTTGAATAGGTATTGATAAAATAAGTGAAATCAGCACTAAATGCTGCGCTATTCGTGCCTTCTTCAACAGTGAGTTCCCTTTTTCTTTTTCCACGGCTACTTATACTATAAACCCCCCGGTTTATCGAACCGTTCTCCACAGATTGATAATAGACCCTATCCTTATTTTGGTCATAGCCATAATATTTAGTCACCTCCCATTCGCCGGTTGTAATCTGATTTAATAATTTTCCTTTCTCACTGTACAAATAAATATGGTTGTACCCATCATTTTCACTTGACCAAATAAAACTGTCATCGGCCAAGAAGGTCAGGTTATTCGATATGTCTATATAGGCATCATCTTTCTCTTCCATCAAAACAGAAACGGTATTGGTCTTCGCATTTACGGCAAAGAGTTTTAAATGATTTTGATGTCGGTTTAGGGTCTGTACACTGAGCTGAATTGGATTGTTCATCCATTTTATCCTAGGAATATAATACGAATCTTGCAAACCTACTTTTTCGATATTTTTAGTGGTGACATCGAATATATGTAAGGATACCATCGCATTGTCCTCCCCTGCTTTGGGGTATTTGAATACCTCCTGGGTTTGATATAGGTCCGCCCCGTACACATCCATAGAGAATTGCGGCACATGGGTTTCATCAAATTTTAAAAAGGCTATCTTGGTTCCGTCAGCATTCCATTCAAAAGCCCTGACAAAGGAAAATTCCTCTTCATAGACCCAATCGGTAAGCCCATTGATGATTTTATTCTTCACCCCATCGACCGTAATCTGATGTACGTTTTTTGAAGCAATATCAAAAAGATACAGATTGTTCTTTGCGGCATATGCTACATGCTTACTATCAGGAGACAATGTCGGTTCCTGAATTTTGGTATCGGCGATTTTAACTACCCTTTTCGAGGCAATATCATAGATGTAAAAGATACCCAAAGTAGAATGCCTGAAAATTGACTCAATTTCAGTGGCCAATAAAATTTTAGTTTCATCTTCGCTAAACTCATAGGATGAAAAATTTTCAATTTGCGGTATATCTGCCGATGTAATAATAGTTTCAACCTTCTGCTGGGTGGCATAATCATATTTATCAATAGCACTAATTCCCTTGGCCCTATCAATATTTAAAACGGTATACTGCTTTCCATTCTTCATAGAACGAAGGGCGTCTAAACCTTGGGTTCTAAAAGTTCCATTATATATTTCGGATACTGATATCTTCTTGCCCTGAGCAAAAATGGTGGTCAAAGCGCCAATAGTAAAAAGCACTAAAACAAATGATTTTTTCATAAATTGTTACAAATAGCATTAAACCCATCAAGTTTAGTGATTTATTTGCAGAATAAATAACCTTCACCCAAAAAATAAGCAGGTTTAAAATGAATATTGAATATGCCCGTTTATTTGCCGGGTATTCCTTATAAAAAATAGTTTGAATTTGTGGGAAATGGCTTTTTTTTACTAGTGATCCCCGTATAAAAAATGAGAGAAGAACTGGAGGTATTTGAAAGAGATACCAGCCAAAGACATCAAAAAAAAGGAAGAGGTACAGGGCGGCGATGTTGTCTGAATACCGTGAAAAATTGATGAAGCTTTAAAAGCGATTGCCCAACGCTTATTTGCTTTATCCTTATATTTGGCCAGAAACCAGAATGCATATGATTACGCCTATCGATGGATTTTCGAAACTGACCAAAGAAGAAAAAATAGAGTGGATAGCAGCCCATTATACCGCTAATCCTGTAGCAACGAAAAACATCTTGAAAAGATATTGGAACCCTGAAAATACCGTACAAAAACTACATGATGAGTTCATAGAAAATACCCTCACCAATTACTACCTTCCTTTTGGTATCGCCCCTAATTTTTTAATAAACAATACCCTATATGCTATACCCATGGTTATTGAGGAAAGCTCGGTTGTGGCCTCGGCGAGTAAAGCTGCCAAATTCTGGTTAGCGCGTGGCGGGTTTAAAACCGAGGTACTGGGCACTGAAAAAATAGGCCAAGTACATTTTATGTTTTCCGGTGATTTTACAAGGTTGCAAAAATATTTTAATGATATAAAACCTACCCTACTTGCCGATGCGTCAATCATCACTAAAAATATGGAAAAAAGAGGTGGTGGAATTTCACATATCGAACTTCGCAACAAAACTAAGGATCTAGAAAATTACTACCAGCTGCACTGTACTTTTCAAACTCTGGATGCCATGGGTGCGAATTTTATTAATTCTTGCCTAGAACAGTTTGCAAAGACTTTTAAGAATAAGGCAAAAGATTTTTATGACTTCTCGGAAGCGGAAAAAGATATTGAAATTGTAATGAGCATTCTTAGCAACTATGTTCCCGATTGTCTGGTTCGAGCCGAAGTGAGCTGCCCCCTTGAGAATCTTGTCGACGACGCCACTATCTCTGCTGAGGAGTTTGCCGAGAAAATGCTGAGGGCGGTAGCCATTGCCAAAGTTGAACCCTACAGGGCCGTCACTCACAACAAGGGTATAATGAACGGTATTGATGCAGTAGTACTTGCAACAGGAAATGATTTCAGGGCGGTAGAAGCAGGTATACACGCTTATGCCGCTAAAAACGGCTCATACACCAGTCTTACCCACGCCGAGCTCAAGAACGGAATTTTTAAATTATGGATAGAAATACCCCTAGCCTTAGGAACCGTCGGAGGATTGACCAAGCTTCACCCATTAGCAAAATTGGCATTGAAAATTTTACAAAACCCCAGTGCGAAAGAGCTGATGCAAATTGTAGCCGTAGCCGGACTTGCCCAAAATTTCGCTGCGCTGCGCTCCTTGGTTACTACTGGTATTCAAGAAGGCCATATGAAAATGCATTTATTGAATATACTGAACAAACTTGGAGCCACAGATTCTGAGAAAAAAACGTTGACCAAGCATTTTAAAAAACATTCGGCCACCCATAATGCTGTGATAGAAGCTTTCGAAACATTGAGAAAAAACCAATGATAAAAGAATTCTACAGCAACGGCAAACTACTAATATCAGGGGAGTATGTGGTTTTAGATGGCGCTTATGGCTGGGCGATACCCACAAAGTTCGGCCAGTACTTAAGGGTGTTGAAAACTAAATCTTCAAGGCTCAGTTGGAAAAGTTTAGATGAAAAAGGGAAACCTTGGTTTGAGGCCGTCTATGAGATAGTACCCCTAACAGAAATCTCATCCTCTGATAAAGCAACTTCTCATACCCTGCTTAAAATCTTATCCGAGGCTCAGCGCTTAAATTCATCTTTTTTACTAGATTCTATCGGTTTAGAAATAGAGGCCAAACTAACATTCCCCAGAGATTGGGGGCTTGGTACTTCGTCTACCTTAATAAACAATATTGCAAATTGGGCCAAGGTAAACCCTTATACCCTATTATCAAGAACGTTTGGTGGCAGTGGCTATGATATCGCCTGTGCGCAGTACAATACCCCTATTGTATATGAACTAAAAAATGGACTCCCCATAATAGAGGAGGTTTCTTTTAATCCTAAATTCAAGGAACAACTGTTCTTTGTACACCTTAATAAAAAACAAAATAGCAGAGCTGCCATTGCTGCCTATAAAGAACGGCACATTGATAAAAAAAGACTTATAGAGCAGATTAATCAAATAACCAAAAAACTTATTGCCGCAAAACAGCTACCTGATTTTGAATTGCTGATGTCACGCCATGAGCAACTCCTATCTGAAGCGCTTGGAGCTACACCGGTTAAGGCCAGGTTATTTCCCGATTATTTTGGGGCTATCAAAAGCCTAGGGGCCTGGGGAGGAGATTTTGTACTGGCAACAGGGAATACAGAAACCCCGGCCTATTTTAAAGAAAAAGGACATACCACCGTTATTCCATTTGAAAAAATGATGCTCTAAATCTGAGTTCAACTTAAGATTTCTAGTCAAACGGCCTTCCTCAGGTTTTGATCCAACTACTACGATGCAAGCTTGCCTGCGGCGGGCATACGAGGCTAGAAAGGAAACAAAGTTTAGCATTTCGATGCCCTCTCGACAGCTATCGAGAGGGCATTAAATCCAGTGGCCGGAATAAACCTCTTTAATAAAAGAATGCTCTCTTATCCTCAATTACAGCAGCTTCTTTTAAGGCATTATATACTGCAGTATTCACTTTGGCGGCATTTGAAGACCTTAAAGAATTGGCGTAAGTACTATAATTATCCAATTTTGAAGCTTCCTCTTTTTTGCTCACAGTAACCATAAAAATTCCGCTCTGACCCTCGATAAGGTTTGAAGTTTCTCCTTCATCCATGGCGAAAGCAGTACCAACAACTACCGGTTCACTGCCAGCACCGGGTATGGTAGGTGATTTTACAGTCAAGGCAGATGCCGTATTTGCACCCACATTATTATCCTTTGCTATGGCATCCATAGTTTTTCCTTTATTAGCGGCTATAATCTGGGCCGCCTTTCTTTCTTTACGGATTTTCGGAAGTACTGTAGCAGACGCATCCTCTACCGAAATCACCCCTTCGCTGTACTCTGCCGTTAATTGCACTACAGCATAGCCGTTATTGATATTAAAACGCTTGATATCACCAACCTCTGTTTCTGAGTTAAAAGCCCACTTCACGATATTACGTTGAGCGGAAAGGCCGGGAAGATTCTCATCCAATGCTTTTATCTTATTTACCGGTCGTATGGCATATTTACTCTCCTTGGCAAGCTCGGTAAATGCATTTTCAGAGGCAGACGATTCCATTTCGAATTTCGTAGCATCGGTGAACAAGGTATTGATAGTCTCCTCTGAAGGCTCTATTTCTCGCGCCAAAGTTGCTATTTGTACAATATCTTGTTTATCATCGACCTTAATGATATGAAACCCAAAATCAGTCTCTACTATACCAATTTTCCCTACAGCGTTTCCAAAAGCGAAATCATTGAATTTAGGCACCATTCTTCCTTCTTGAAAATACCCTAGGTCACCACCGTTGGCCGCAGATGGCCCATCAGAATTATCTCTCGCCAATTGCACAAAGACCGTTTCCTTTTTTCGTGCTTCTTTCAAAAGCTCATTAGCTTTTTTCTCTGCCTCTGCCTTGGTTCTTTTCACAGTAGGGTTAGCCCTTTCAGCACCCTCATAAGCAATAAGAATATGACTGGCCTTTACCGAACCGTTACTCTTTCTATCGATCATCTTAGATAGCTTAAAAAAGTTGCCATCGCGATAGGGCCCAAATATCTCCCCTACTTTCAAAGTCATCAAGGTATCAGCAAACCTCAGCGATACAGTTCTCTTTGCCTTATAAAGGGTATCGAACTTGGTATCTGAATTTCGATCTAAAAAAGCAGTAACATCTGTGGTTCGTCTAAACCCCTTAAGGGTATCATTCCTATCTGTTTTCGAATTATACTCCACCACATCATCTAACAATTTGGCAATCTCGGCTTCGACCACATTCTCATCGGCCAATGAAGGTTTTTCCTCAAAATAAACAAACTGAATATCTCTCGAAGCTTCTTGCTTATATTCGTCTTTATGCGCGTTCAAATAGGTCGAAATCTCGCTTTTAGTAACCGTAATAGAACTATCAGGAATTGAAGAAAAAGGAATTCTCACATACTTCAAATCAATTTTATCGTTTGCCAACTTATAGTCTAATTCGCCTTCTTTAAGGGTGGCACCTACCCCTGCTTTAATAAGATTAAAATACGTCTGTTGTTTCGCATTATGAATAATAGATGCCTCATCCTGTAACCATATGGTATACTGAGCCGGACTATTCACTTTCAGATCTGCGATGAATTGTCGAAATTTGTTCTCGTCAAAAACACCATTTTGATTCTGAAACTGTGGGCTTTGCGAGTATGACGGCATCGTCTTTATGTAGTTCATTATCTGATCCTGCTCAATATCGATACCCAAATCTTCAAATTGCGCTCCTAAAATCGCATTTCTGACTTCTTGATCCCATATCTGGTTCATCACTTGCATTGACGATGTGGTCGGCCCATATCTCTTTGAGGCTAGCTCTACTTTTTGCCGAAAATCGTCTATTGAAATTTCTTCACCATTAATTTCAGCTACCGTAGAGCCTACCTTGCCCCCACTAAGAGCGCTGCTGGTAAAAACACCCGATATCACGAATGCGAACAGTGCTAGACCTATTATCAATATTAATACTGTGGTCCTTTTTCTTATATTCTCTAAAATTGCCATCGTATAGATTGTTTAAAATCGATTGCGAAATTACCATTTTCTTTTGAAATAATAAAAGTATAATGGCTATATGAAGGTGAATTAGAGGCTTAGTCCTATTCTATCACCTTAAGCGAGACCAAATCTATCTTGGTATTGGAAACCTCAAGAATGGTAAATAGAAAGTTGCCTATTTTTATCTCCGAATCTTTTTCAGGAATCTCGCCCGTCTCATTGACGATTAACCCGCCCAAAGTTTCGTATTCATCGACCTCGGGCAAGTCAAGTTTATAACTTTCATTAATATGGTCAACCTCTAATCGCGCAGAAAATGTATAGGTGTTTTCATTTATGCGCTCCTCTATAAGATTAGTAGAATCATGCTCATCTTCTATCTCACCGAAAAGCTCTTCAACAATATCCTCTACGGTCATTAGACCTGATGTGCCTCCATATTCATCTAAAACAATCGCGATACTTTTCCTTTTCTTTGTAAGCACGTTCAAAATATCTTGAATACGCATAGTCTCTGGCACATACTCTGCCGGCAGCAATATACTTTTAATGGTCTTGGGCTTTTTGAACAGCTCATAGGAATGCACATAACCAATAATATTGTCAATGGTGTCCTTGTAAACCAATATTTTGGAATAGCCCGTTTTCGTAAAGAGCTTGGCCACGTTTTTTAATGTTTCGTGAAGCTCCACAGCCGTAATTTCGGTTCTAGGCACCATCACCTCCCTAGCCTTGACGGTTGAAAATTCAAGGGCATTCTGAAAAATTTGTATTTCAGAATCTATTTCATCCTCTTCCTCGACAGTTTCCATTTGTTCAGTAATATAATGGCCCAACTCAATTTTACTAAAAGCGAGCTGCACCTCATCACCATCGGTCTTAAAAAAAGTCTTTAAAATGATATCGGATACTTTTATCACGGCATCAGAAATCAATGAAAAAAGAATATAGAACAAATAGGCAGGAACGGCCAAGACCTTTAATAAGGTATTGGCATAAATCTGGAACAACACTTTAGGAAGAAACTCCGCTGTCAGCAAAATAATCAATGTTGAAATAATCGTTTGCGAGAACAGGCTGAAATCTGTACGCAGCACATTGATGAAGTCACTTGAAGACGGACCCATATCAACAAACCAGTTCATTAGCAATTCACCCATAAAAAGCCCGTAAATGACCAAGGCGATATTATTGCCTATGAGCATTGTAGCTATAAATTTAGATGGCCTTTGGGTAAGCCGTGTAAGTACTTTTGCCAAAAAACCTTCCTGCTGCTTTTCTATTTCTATATGAATTTTATTGGCAGAAATAAAAGCGATTTCCATTCCAGAAAAAAAAGCGGAAAAGAGCAAGGACAACACTATTATAATGGTCGAAGTTTCCACGACTATTACTGGTTTTCACGTTTGCGTTGTTCGAATTTATTTCGATAATTTCTACGGAAAAGGAACATTCCTATAGAGACAACGGTAAAAAAGACGAATAAATAGGCCGATTGACGGTCGATATTCCAATCGGTGTATATTCTGTATAGTGAAAAACCGGCCACGGCCAAATATAAATACTCGGTATATCTTAATATTCTAATCATTTAATCTTTCTTTAATCATAGTTAAACCATACGTTTTATGAGCATTTATAGCGCTAAGATCCCTCATGATATCCATTCCTTCACCATCCATAATGGTGCCATCCTCTGGATTGGTAAACGTGAACTTACCCTGGTTGAAAATCCATTCTTCGCTCTCATCAAAAAACAATTGCTGGGTTTCCAATTTCTTACCATCATGACTCTGTATAACAACATTGCCTTGTAAATCTATCAAATTGGTTAGGGTATATTTAATACCGTAATCGGCCACGATTACCGTTTTTTTTCCTTCACCATCAAATAAAGCGACCTGTAGCCCTTTAGGAAATGTTTGGTGAGAAAAACTTATATTATCATAGTTATAGTTTAGCGGGCTTGTTAAAACAGCTATAACTTTCGAAGGCTTAAGGTCCTCGGTTTCCAATGACTCTACGGTCTCACTATAGGTAAGCACAAAATTCTCGGCAATACCTCTAGGATAAATGGTTTTTATCGCCTCTTCACCAACTCTTTCATAAGTGTCTTTACATGATAAAAAAAGCATTGCCATGGAAAGTACCATGGCAATGCTCTGTATCATGTTTCTAAAAGGTAGTATCATCTTATAATTTCGGAACCTTTATGCTACCACCTACCCAACAGCTGAATTTAACGGTTTTACCGCCCATTGCAGCTGAAAAAATCATTTCTTTTGTCGGAGCTTTTGCGGCATAACTGGCTGCAGATTTATTGGCCCTACCCCTTAATGAAGGATCTACCCTACCCGCCTTACGGGCCATCTCGGCCGCTTTCCAGTAAATGGCACGTTTTTCAAAGGTTGTGCTACCACAAGCGTTTGCACTTGACGCATACAAATTGGCAATCAATAAATACGCCTTGCCATTAGATGCATTAGCATTTATGGCCTTTTGCGCATAGTTCCTAGATGTAGACTTGCTGCCCCTTCTATATATGGAAGCTATTTTATATAAAATATTTGATTTCTTATAATTATCTGTTTCTAATTCAACCGCCTTGTTAAAATGTACAACGGCGCCACTGGTATTTTTAGCCTTTTGCTTTAAGATGCCTAAATAGAATTCTGAATCCGCAGATTGATCCAAAGCATTTTGAGCCTCAACCAACTTCACAAACATTGGGTCATCAGTGCATTCTTTACTGAACATTCTACCTACGGCCCTTTTTACCCAGATTACATCTCCTTTCTTATTGTCGAAGTTCTTTTCATATAAAGGAATCAAATTGCTACAGTCGGCAAGTACGCCCAACTTTGAATCGATACTCCCCGTGATTTTACCGTAATTCACTGAGTAATTATTATATGAACTCAATTGTCTTTTTTCTCTTGAAGTCAAAGTACCCAATGAATCTTTTGGAAGAAGCCTTGCAATTTGTTCGGTCAACCTTTTATTCTCCTCTTCAATTTTTACGCTTATGTCATCATAGGCATCAAAAACAACACCGATATCTTTACCGCCTGCCTTATGTAGGTCTACTAAACTTGAAAAATAGAGATATAAGGCTTTAGGGTTTTTAAAACTGGCTTTATCCTCTGTAAAAGCCTTGTGCAACATATCATAGATTTCTTGATTTGATATCATTTTATTATCATACCTCATCAAGACTTTATCAATAATCACATCGGCCATACTGGCTTTTTTAGGAAAATATTCTCTGCTTTTTTCAAACAGAACCAACAAATCTTGAATATTCGCCTCTTTTTCGGCACCTGAAGATTTTTTAATCCGATCCTTTATAATTCTTTCTCCGTAATGAAAATTTGCCCAATTCACATCAGGACAATTGTCATAAACCATTTTCCATGGTGTATAAGCTGCTTCATAATTTTTCACCTTTGCATGCTCAACATAAATAGAGAGATTGGTCATGCACTCCTGATTTTGAGCCTGGGCATTACTTACTCCCATAAATCCTAAAAGCATTATCGCCGTGAAGTAAAGTTTCGTTTTCATCGTATATTTTAGTTTAATGTGGTTAATGTACTAAATTTTTATCAATAAATTTTTCTTTTGCTGAACCATAAGTCATTCAAAGACAGCCCTATATTAATTTTAAAATAACTTTCCTCTACTAAATCAGCTTCAGTTGTGCCTCTTCTACCCACTTCAAAACCGAGATTAAGATTAGAATAACTCCCCTTCAACGGTAAGCCAAGTCCAAAAGTTATGCCAAAGTTATTTATATCCTTATTATTTACAATCATTCCCGTCTTGTCAAACCGTATTCCCGCTCTATAGGTTATTCGCTTTAAATACCCGTTAAAAGCGGCATAGTCCGGCACAAAATACCCTCCGAAAGCATATGAGGTAGCGTCTTTATAAGCTAGGTTATCAAGGGCCAAAAAATCATCAGAAAAAGAACTAAGGCCCTGAAAACTATATTCTGCACCTAAAAACCATTTTTTATCTACACCGTAACCCACGCCCAAAGTGGTGGTGGTCGGCACCTTTAAGGTCGTGCTTCCGAGACCCTGGGCATCTAAATCCACATCGACCACCTCAATATTCTGAAGTGTCACAAGAGAAAAAGAGCCTATTTTCTTGGTGTTTTTCGACACAAGATTGGCCTGAGTATTTATTCGTAGTGAGGTAAACAGCTTTTGGTTGTTTTTAATTGTAGGTGTATAACTTAAGGCATAGTTAAAATCCATTCCGTTTATCTTAGAAGTCCTTTGGTCTAAAGTACCGAACTGCACGTCCTCGACACTCTGCACTCTACGACTCTCTATACTGCCGAAATTAAAATTGGCAGTAACTCCTATGCTTAAATCTTTAATAAATTCATACCCCATCGAGAAATAAACCCTGTTCAAACCACCTTCACCCGTAAATTGATTGGTTACCAGCGCCTGATCTGTATTTCTGCTTTCCGATACCAAATTATATCCGACCGATGAATAGGGCATAATTCCAAAGCCAATTCCCAATCCTTTTTTTAAAGTAAATGCCAGCGATAAATAATCAAGATTGGTGACTGAACTTCGCTCTTGATTCGTAGAACTTTTCAGTTGATATGTTTTATTTGATATTCCCGCAGCATAGGTTGTGATACCAAAATTCTCACCTGACTGAATACCTAACTTACTATACGCAGCAGGGTTTTTAAAGTTAATGTGAATACTATCGCCATATACGGCAATACCGCCCATCATTTGATTCTCGACCGAACTCAAGGGCCTTAAATCTCCGATACCGAAATAAGAATACGGAGAAACCGTACCATTTTGAGCATAAAGACCTGTAGCGGCCAAGCACACTATTGCAATTACAATTTTCTTAATCATTTAGAGCTTGTTGTATTCTAGCAAATAATTTAATCCTTCAAGGAGAAATTTGGAATTCGCAAATATGGTATTTTTTAATCGTTTTGACAAAAATTGGGCATCCCCGCCTGTTAAAATAACTGTTAAATCTGTAAAACGCGAACTATATTGATTAATGACTCCGTCAATTTCTACACAAATACCGTTTAAAACACCACTATGAATACTGGTTTCAGTAGAATTTCCGATAAAATCTAATAGCATTTCGGCTTGTAATAAGGGTAACTTAGCGGTCTGTTGATGCAGCGCCTTATAACGCATGGCCAAGCCTGGAGAAATAGCACCTCCTAGATATTCACCATAGCCGTTTACCATGTCATAGGTGACGCAGCTACCAGCATCGACCACCAATGTATTGGCCTTCGGGTTATGGTAAAATGCCGCCGTCGCCAGGGCCATTCGGTCAACACCTAATGATTGAGGCGTAGCATATAAATTTTTAAAAGGCATTTTAGAATTAGCGCTCAAAATATGCACTTCGCAAAATACAGATAATACCGCAACATCCTTTTGCTCCAAATGTCCGACCGAAGAAACAATAGCGTATTCTATTTTCGGGTATTTTTCGAAAATTCTCTTTATATTTTTTACAAACGATTTTACAGCTACCCCAATATCAAAAACAAGAATTCCCTTTTCGAATACCGCAAGTTTTACCAACGTATTTCCAGAGTCTACTACTAAGTTCATAGTACAAATATCTACAAAGAAAAAAAACAAACACCTTTTTTCTTGATTTTGTTTGTATATCCTAAATTAGAAATTATATTTGCAGCCTCTTAACCGAGATGGTGCCTTAGCTCAGTTGGTAGAGCAATGGACTGAAAATCCATGTGTCCCTGGTTCGATTCCTGGAGGCACCAC
>JASFYU010000061.1:0-42107 GCA_045046905.1 Flavobacteriaceae bacterium
CAACCAAAACAGGAACTTCAATGTTTTTTAGAACTTCCTATGGCTATCAGGGCAATTACTCCAGAGAAGATATTAATATCGATAAAACGCATGACCCAACGAATAAAGAAGTCTAAAAATGAGGCTCGGTAACCGTCAATTTTCACAACTTGAATTTGGGTGATTTTTTTTCCAATAGTTTGTCCGGCTAAAAACGTTTCTGAGATAAGGGTATAGAAAAAAACAGGAGTTCCTAGGATGATGATTATGGCCATAACACTCCATGGGTCTGTATCGTAATTCTCCTCAAAACTGGATCCGCCAGATCCAGATATGCCTAAAAAAAGACTTATAACCAAGCCGATATAGGCAATTTTAATAATGAGGTCAATAAAATATGCAAGAATACGTTCTCCTAGCTCAGCAGCTGTAAAAGCTATTGTTACATTTTGAGTGGTTGTAATTTGTATTTTTGCCATTACAATTTTAGGTGTTATATATGAGAGAAGTCGCGTTCATTAGACAGAATAAGAAAAAATGGATGCAATTTGAAAAAGCCATTGCACAGAAGAAGGTCGATGATCCAGATGATTTGGCCAATTTATATGTGCATCTTATTAATGATTTGGCATATGCCCAAACATACTACAAAAAAAGCAAATTAGTAGTTTATCTCAATAATCTTGCCGTAAGGGTTTATCAAAAAATATATCGGACCAAAAGAGAAGATACGAATTTACTGCTTCATTTTTTTAAGGTAGAGGTGCCATTATTGGTATATCAATACAGAAGATATATATTCTACTCCCTTGGTTTTTTTCTAATAGCTGTTTTAATAGGCATTGTCTCTGCAGCCAATGATGATTCTTTTGTACGGCTGATTTTAGGAAATGATTATGTGAACAAAACCCTGCAGAATATTGAAAATGGTGATCCCGTCGCTGTATATAAAAGTGGTAGTAATTGGGGTAGCTTTATCGGAATAACCTTTAATAATTTAAAAGTGGGTTTAATGTGTTTTGTTTATGGTGTTACAGGAGGTATTGGTACGGGGTATGTACTACTTCAAAATGGCATTATGTTAGGGGCGTTCCAGTATTTTTTCGAACAACAAGATGTATTGTGGAAGAGTGCTAAGGGAATTTGGATACATGGCGCTATGGAGATTTTTACTATTGTCATAGAAGGTGCCGCAGGCTTTATTTTGGGAGCAAGTATCTTATTTCCAAAAACTTTCTCTAGGATGGTTTCCTTTAAAAGAGGAATGAGAGATAGTATTAGAATTGTAATAAGTACGTTTCCGTTTACAATATCAGCTGGTTTTTTAGAAGGCTTTGTCACCCGATATTCTGATAGTATGCCTAATTTCATGGCACTTTTTATTATTTTAGTAACCTTGGGCATCATCTCGTATTATTATCTGTTATATCCCTATAAAGTATATAAAAAAACAATTTCCGTCGGTCTTGAGAATTAAAAAACACCTTCTTTGTCTGCTTTCCCTATCATGTTTTCTGACAGGATTAAATTCTGTTAGAGGGCAAGAGACTGAGGTTGCCGATATTCCTGAAGAAATTAGGGTACTGCCAAATTCTTTTAAAGAAAATTATAAAGGCGAAGCTTATAATTATGTGGAATCAATCTCCTTTTGGGACAAGATAAAAACATGGGTTTTAGATAAAATAATAAGCTGGTTTAGTATTACAGATGCATCAGCGACTACTATTTGGGAAAATCTCAGTTTTCTTTTTTATGCAGTAGTGATTTTAGGCGTGGTGTATTTCATTATTAAAATTATACTGAACAAAGAAGGCAGATGGTTGTTTAAAAGAAAAACAGAAGAGGTAAACGACCTTAGTTACGATATTGGCGAACATATACGAGAAGTGAATTTTGATACCCTTATTGCAGAATCGGTAGCGAGTAAAGATTACAGGTCAGCCATACGATATAGCTATTTGTTGGTGCTTAAAAAATTAGACCAATTTGATATAATCACCTATGATACACAAAAAACAGCATACGATTATCAAACCGAGCTCGAAGGTTCTAAATATGCCATAGGTTTTAATAAGGCCACCTACTATTACACCTATATATGGTATGGTGAATTTGTAATTGATGAAGCAGAGTATAAAAATACGTCTGCGGTATACGCACAACTTTTAAAGCAGTTTGAAGATGCGTAAAAAACCAATACTCATCGCGTGTGGCGTGCTTCTGGCAAGTATACTTGTAATTACAAATAGGAGCAATACGGTAGATTGGACCCCTACTTTCAATGAGGTTGCAACCAAACCTTTGGATACGAAAATTTTTTATGAGCAGCTCTCCTTTTGGTTTAAAGGGCATTCTGCAAAAAAAGTGTACACCACCTTTTATGAATATAATCAAGCCTTGCGGCTTCAAGAAAAAGATACCCTTAAAAATTATGTAAGCATTTCGGGTAGGTATAGTATAGATGTGTCTTCTTTTAATTCATTGTTGCAATATGTTGAATATGGTAATGATGCCTTTATTTCGGCCTATTATTTTCCGCGTTTTGTTCAAGATACTTTAGGTTTTGAAATTGTCTACAATCCTGTAGAGCTACGACAAAAAAAGAAAACCTTATTTTTAGAATACGCAAAAGACACTTTGGAATATATGCCCAAAGTGCCTTTCGGAACGAGTCATATAAAAGACTCAATGCCCGTTAATGTTAAGAAATTGGGGTATTGGGTATCGGAAACAGGAGAAGAGAAATCCAATTTTGTTGGTATTCCTTATAGAGACGGTATTTTTTACATTCACACTACCCCAGAGATATTTACGAATCATCAAATGTTAGAAGCTTCTAATACCGGGTATATTAGTACTGTAATCTCCTTTTTATCTCAACTGCCCTTGTTATTCGATAAGGCAATAAAAATAGACCCTGAATTTAGTCAAAGTTCACTTCGATATATTTTAGCTCATGAATCATTAAAGTGGGGCTGGTATATATTGCTATTTGCCATTGGTTTGTTTTTAGTTTTTAATGCCAAACGTAGACAGCGCATTATACCCATCGTTGAACCTTTGAAAAATAGTACCACAGCCTTTGTGCATACCGTTAGTAATTTGCATTATGAGGCGCAGGATTACAATGGGATTGTACAAAAGGCAATTGTTCATTTTTTAGAATATATTCGGAGTACATATCATTTATCTACAGAATCATTGGATGAAGGTTTTGTCGAAAAACTAGCCCTGAAATCAGGAAAACCTCTTGAAGAAGTGAGGCAATTAATTGGCTTGATTGTAAAAATGAGAGCACATACATTCACGACCAAAGAGCCATTGATCAAATTAAACAAAGAAATAGAAAAATTCTATAATAGGAATAAACCGGTATAGTATGGAAAATGACATTGAATTCAATAGCAGGTTAGATCTTGAAGAACTTAAAACTGATGTTGCTCAAATAAAAGCAGAGCTGGCAAAAGTAATAGTAGGCCAAAAACATATTGCGGATCTGTTGATTACGGCATTGCTGGCCGAAGGTCATGTTTTGTTAGAAGGGGTTCCTGGGGTAGCGAAAACCATAACGGCAAAACTGTTGGCAAAATCATTGGCGGTAGACTATAGTAGAATACAATTTACACCAGATTTAATGCCCTCAGATGTATTGGGAACGTCGATCTTTAATTTAAAATCGTCGAACTTCGAATTTAAAAAAGGGCCTATATTTTCTAATATTATTTTGGTCGATGAAATAAATAGGGCTCCTGCCAAAACTCAGGCCGCTCTGTTAGAGGCTATGGAAGAAAGACAGGTAACCATGGACGGGCAGAAATACATATTAGAAGCGCCTTATATGGTCTTGGCAACACAGAACCCTATTGAGCAAGAAGGAACCTATAGGCTGCCAGAAGCGCAATTAGATCGTTTTTTGTTTAAAATAGCCATTGACTATCCGGAATTAGAGGATGAAATAGAAATCATTACTCGTGAACACAATTTAAGGACCACTAAGCTGGCGCAGATAACAAATAGCCTAAGCAAAGAAAAAATAGTGGCGTATCAGGGCTTGATATCTCAAATAATCGTCGAGCCTCATTTGATAAAGTATATCGCTGAAATTGTTATGAATACTCGTAACAATCCATTTTTATATCTGGGGGCATCGCCAAGAGCCTCAATTGCTATTCTAAAGGCAAGTAAGGCATTTGCTGCAATTAAAGGCAGAGATTTTGTTACGCCAGAAGATATCAAACAAATTACAATTCCTGTACTTCGGCATCGTATTATAATTACTCCCGAGAGAGAAATGGAGGGTATTACTCCCATCCAAATAATTAAAGATATTTTACAAAGTGTCGAAATTCCAAAATAAGCTAAGGATACCCTAAGTTAAACAGCTACTGATCTAATGCCCATAAAACAAAATTCAGAAATAAAAAAAATGCCTTTGGTACAGTTTTTCAAAAACTTGTTTTTAAACAATCGTTTTTTTTACGTCTTGTTCGGAATTATGGTGCTCTTTGTACTTAGTTTTGTTTTTCCGAGTGTATTATTTCTTGCCAAGTTTTTAATTTTTATTTTCTTAATTCTTATAATTTTTGATGTCTTTATTCTTTTTAGAGTAAAAAAAGGAATCGAGGCTCAACGTGTTTTACCAGAGAAATTTTCGAACGGAGATGATAATAGCGTCTCAATTCACCTTACTAATAATTATACCTTAAAAATGTATTGTGCCGTAATTGATGAGCTGCCGATTCAATTTCAGAAACGTGATTTTAATATTAGTAAAGAAATTTCAGCACACAAAAAAGAACATATTATATACAAGCTAAGGCCCTTGGAGCGTGGAGAATATAATTTTGGAACTTTACATGTATATGCCTCCAATGGTATTGGTTTGGCAATGAGAAGATTTTCTTTTACAGCTCCTAAAATGGTGAAAACATACCCCAGTTTTCTTCAGCTAAAAAAATATGACTTGATTTCAATGAACCAAATAAGCCTTCAATTTGGAATAAAAAAGGTTAGAAGAATCGGTAATTCTTTTGAATTTGAGCAAATCAAAGATTATGTACATGGTGATACTATAAAAGATATCAACTGGAAAGCCACGGCAAAGCGAAACCAATTAATGGTAAATCAATTCCAAGATGAAAAGGCCCAACAAGTATATGCGGTAATAGACAAGGGAAGGGTGATGAAAATGCCTTTTGATAATTTAAGCCTGTTGGACTATGCCATAAATTCAGCTTTGGTTATAAGTAGTGTCGTGGTACGTAAACACGATAAGGCAGGTGTATTCTCATTCTCTAAAAAACCTGATAATTTTGTAGTTGCAGAACGCCGAAATGCGCAGATGAGTTTAATACAAGAATCACTTTATAACTTAAATACAGATTTTAGCGAATCTGATTTCGGAAATTTATACAGCCATATAAAACGCAAGATTACAAGCCGCAGTTTAGTACTGTTGTATACCAATTTTGCGAGTTTAGACGCTGTTCATAGACAAATGAGTTATTTAAGGGCTATTAATAAAAGCCATATGCTCGTGGTGATTTTTTTTAAAAATACAGCCTTAGAATTACTTAAAACACAGAAAGCCAGGTCCACCCAAGAAATTTTTGATAAAGTCATTGCAGAGAAGTTTAGCTATGATAAAAAATTAATCGTAGCAGAACTCAATACATATGGAATTCAAACCATTCTTACCGAACCAAAAAATCTGACCGTTGATACTATTAATAAGTACTTGGAGATTAAATCTAGAGGCCTGTTGTAGTATAGAAGTGTATATATTCTAACATCTTTTTTCAATACTGTTGTATGCCTTTTATGGCTTGGTAAAAACTTAGTTATACGCTAACTTTGCAGATTCTGATAATGGGCTGATTAGTAGTCATTGTTAGCAACTTAGAAGTTATGAAAAAGGATATTAGAGAAGAACTGAAAAAGCGTATTTTGGTGCTTGACGGTGCTATGGGTACTATGTTGCAGCGCTATAAATTCACCGAGAAAGATTTTCGTGGAGAACGTTTTGTAGCCTGGGAGCACCCTTTACAAGGAAATAATGATTTGTTGTCCTTAACGCAGCCAAAAGCCATTGCAGATGTACATCGCGCCTATTTTGAGGTTGGTGCCGATATTGTAGAGACCAATACGTTTTCAGGCACAACCATTGCCATGGCTGATTATTATATGGAAGATTTGGTATATGAGCTCAATTATGAGTCGGCTAAAATAGCAAAAGCAGTAGCCGATGAGTTTATAGTGAAAGAACCACATAAGCCTCGTTTTGTAGCCGGGAGTATAGGACCGACCAATAAAACGGCCAGCATGTCACCTGATGTGAACGATCCCGGGTTTAGGGCCATATCATTTGATGAACTTCGTATTGCCTACAAATTGCAGGTTGAAGCCTTGTTCGATGGTGGCGTCGATATACTGTTGGTCGAAACTATCTTTGATACCCTAAACGCAAAGGCTGCACTATTTGCAATAGAAGAGGTCAAGGAAGAGCGAAATATCGATATTCCTATTATGATTAGTGGCACCATTACCGATGCCTCGGGCAGAACCTTATCTGGCCAAACGGCAGAGGCTTTTTTAATCTCTATTTCACATATCCCTATTTTATCGGTAGGTTTTAATTGTGCCTTGGGTGCAAGCCAATTGACACCTCATTTAGAAGTGATTGCAGCTCGAACCGAACATGCGATTTCTGCACACCCTAATGCAGGCTTGCCCAATGCTTTTGGAGAGTATGATGAATCGCCTCAACAAATGGCCGAACAGATAAAGGAATATGTTGAAAAAGGATTGGTAAATATTGTAGGTGGTTGTTGCGGTACCACCCCGGAGCATATTAAGGCCATTGCGGATCTTGTTAAAAAATACGAACCTAGAAGGTTGATGGTTAATGGTTGATGGTTGATGGTTGTTTGTTGATGGTTTTTAATTGGTAGAAGATATAAATAGTTAAAATTGGATTATAAAGAAGTAAGTATATGGGTGCAGGCAAGAGAATTGGTTAAGATCGTTTATGTTCTTACCAAGTCCTTTTTAGATGATGAGCGGTTTTCACTTAGCTCTCAAGTGAGACGATGTGCTATTTCTGTTCCCTCAAATATTGCGGAAGGATGCTGGAGACAAACCGCAAAAGACACAATGCATTCTTTACATATACCCAGAGGTTCAATATATGAGCTAGAAACACAGTTGATATCGGCTTGCGATTTAAATTATATTTCATCAGATATTAATACAGTTTTAGTAGAAATAGAGCGAATAAAAAAATGGTTGAACGGTTTCATAAATTATCATAGAAAGTTATGAGTGCATTTAACGAACAACCATCAACGAACAATGAATTCTTAGATGATGCCAACAACTAATAACCAACAACCAACAACTCGATATTTACGGTTGAGCGGCCTCGAGCCTTTGGTCGTAACCCCTGAAAGTAATTTTATCAATGTAGGAGAGCGGACCAATGTTGCCGGTTCGAAAAAATTTCTTCGTTTGGTCAAAGAAGAGAAATTTGAGGAAGCCTTGAATGTGGCCCGCAATCAGGTCGAAGGGGGTGCGCAGATTATCGATATTAATATGGATGATGGTTTGATTGATGGCAAAGTCGCCATGGTAAGGTTCTTGAACCTTGTAATGGCCGAACCTGATATTGCTCGGGTGCCCATAATGATCGATAGCTCAAAATGGGAAATCATTGAAGCCGGGCTTCAAGTAGTACAGGGCAAATGTGTGGTAAATTCGATTAGTTTAAAAGAAGGAGAGGAGCAGTTTATTCATCATGCAAAATTGATAAAACGCTATGGTGCTGCCGTAATTATCATGGCTTTTGATGAGGTGGGGCAGGCAGATAGCTATGAGCGACGTATTGAAATTTCGAAGCGTTCCTATACTATTTTGGTCGATAAAGTCGGCTTTGCTCCCGAGGATATTATTTTTGATTTGAATATATTTCCGGTGGCTACAGGAATGGACGAGCATAAATCAAATGCGCTTGATTTCATTAATGCGACCAAATGGGTAAAGAAGAACCTACCGTATTGTAGTGTGAGCGGGGGAGTAAGTAATGTATCATTTTCGTTTCGGGGTAACAACCCTGTACGAGAGGCCATGCATTCGGTGTTTTTATATCATGCCATTAAAGCAGGAATGAACATAGGCATCGTCAACCCAACCATGTTGGAAATTTATGATGACATTCCTAAAGACCTATTGGAACGCGTCGAAGATGTGATTCTCAATCGCCGAGATGATGCTACAGAACGTTTGCTCGATTTTGCAGAATCGGTAGTGGGCAAGGCCAAGGAAAACAAGGTGGATCTATCATGGCGAGAAGAACCCTTACAGAATAGAATAACAAGGGCCTTGGTAAAGGGTATAGACGCGTATATTGTTGCAGATGTAGAAGAAGCACGCTTGTTGGCAAAAGAACCGATAGAAGTAATCGAAATCAACCTAATGACAGGCATGAACGTTGTTGGAGATTTGTTCGGAGAAGGAAAAATGTTTTTACCACAGGTCGTGAAATCCGCACGTGTAATGAAAAAGGCAGTTGCGTATTTATTGCCTTATATAGAAGAAGCCAAAGGAGGAGTGCAACGGTCTAATGGTAAAATATTAATGGCGACCGTAAAAGGCGATGTTCATGATATCGGAAAAAATATCGTCAGTGTTGTTTTGGCCTGTAATAATTATGAAATTATTGATATGGGCGTGATGGTGCCCCCAGAAAAAATTATTGAGAAAGCAAAAGAGGAAAAGGTAGATATTATTGGCCTTAGCGGATTGATTACGCCTTCACTCGATGAAATGGTGCATTTGGCAAAAGAGATGCAGCGTAAAGATTTTAGGGTTCCCTTATTAATCGGTGGTGCGACGACCAGTAAGGCACACACAGCTGTCAAAATCGACCCTCAGTATAGCAATGCCGTGGTGCATGTAAATGATGCTTCCCGAGCTGTTACCGTTGTGGGTAGCTTATTGCGAAAAGGTAGTTCAGAGGGCTACAAAAAATCATTGAAAGACGATTATGAGGTCTTTAGGAACAAGTTTTTAAAGCGTAGCGTTCAAAAGAAATACAAAACAATCGAGGCGGCGAGAAAGAATAAATTCAAGATTGATTGGAATGCTTCTAAAATTGTAAAGCCCAAAGTTTTGGGTATTCAGATTATCGAGGATATGGATTTGGAAAAGCTACTTCCTTTTGTAGACTGGACCCCATTTTTCAGAAGTTGGGAGCTGCATGGTAAATATCCCGCAATCCTTACCGATAAGGTAGTTGGGGAGCAGGCCACCGAACTTTTTGCAGATGCCCAAAAAATGTTAAAAGAAGTTTTGGCCGAAAAGCAATTAACGGCAAAAGGTGTTTTCGGACTTTTTAGGGCAAATACCATTAATGAGGATGATATTGAGCTTGTAGCCACTGAGCGAAACCCAAGTGTGACCTTTCGCACCCTACGCCAACAATTACAACGTAGAGAGGGTGTGCCCGACTATGCGTTATCTGATTTTATTGCTCCAAAAGAATCAGGAATTGAAGATTATATCGGTTGTTTTTGCGTAAGTACAGGTTTTGGAACTGCTAAATTGGCCAAAGGATATGAGGAAGATTTAGACGATTACAATGCCATTATGATCAAGGCACTGGCAGATCGTTTGGCAGAAGCCTTTGCAGAATATTTACATAAAGAAGTGCGCACCAAACATTGGGGGTATGCCGCGAACGAAGAATTGAGCAATGAAGACCTGATCAAGGAATCGTACAAAGGTATTCGCCCGGCACCTGGTTATCCTGCCTGCCCTGATCATTTAGAAAAAGTAACCATTTGGGAGCTATTGAAGGTAGAAGAAAAAATAGGCGTAGAATTGACAGAAAGCCTGGCGATGTGGCCGGCAGCATCGGTTTCTGGCTACTATTTTGGAAATCCTGAAGCGAAATATTTCGGATTAGGAAAAATAAAAGAAGACCAAGTAGCCGATTTTGCCAACAGAAAGGGAATATCTTTGGGAAAAGCAAAAAAATGGTTGGCACCAAATATAGTTGAAGGTACCTAAGCTCAACTGGAGATGTATGTGTGACTAGAAAGGAATGTTATGTGCATAATGAAAATCTAATTAGAAAGAACAGTTTTTTTAGGCAAATAGGAAAAGAAAACAATATAAAACCGCCCGAGTAAGAGTTCCCCCTTTGGGGGCTAGGGGGCCAAGCCCATGAAAGTAACAGATCATATCAAAAAAGCAAACGGGAAGACCTTGTTTTCCTTTGAAATAATTCCACCGATCAAAGGACGGAACATTAAGGAGTTGTACAGCAATATTGACCCTTTGATGGAGTTTAAGCCGCCCTTCATTGATGTTACAACTTCTCGAGAAGAGTACATCTACCTTGACCGTGACGGCTTATTAGACAAAAAACTAACGCGTATGCGGCCAGGAACGGTCGGAATCTGCGCCTCTATAAAACACAAATACGATGTTGATACGGTACCACATGTGCTTTGCGGTGGTTTTACCAAAGAGGAGACAGAATATGTATTGGTCGATTGCCATTATCTGGGTATTGATAATGTAATGGCGCTTCGAGGGGATGCCATGCGTGAAGAAAAATATTTTGAACCTACAAAAGGCGGACACAACTATGCGACCAGTTTGGTAGAGCAGATTAAAAACCTGAACAGTGGAAAGTATCTGCATGAGGTAATTGAAACTGATGATTGTGCCGATTTCTGTATAGGTGTGGCTGGCTATCCTGAAAAACACCTGGAAGCACCTTCTCTAAAATCAGATTTAAAACGGTTAAAAGAAAAGGTAGATGCCGGAGCCGATTATGTGGTGACGCAAATGTTCTTTGATAACCAAAAATATTTTGAATTTGTAGATGAAGCGAGGAAAATAGGAATCGAGGTGCCCATTATACCTGGCATAAAACCCATAGCCGTTAAGCGTCATTTACAATTGTTACCACAAGTTTTTCGAATTGATTTACCCCAAGATTTAATCGATGCGGTCGATGCCTGTAAGGACAATAAAGCCATTAGACAAGTGGGTATTGAATGGGGCATAGCACAGTCGAAAGAATTGAAGGCTGCAGGTGTACCACTCTTACATTTCTATTCGATGGGGAAATCTGATAATATACAGGCAATCGCAAAGGAGATTTTTTAGGAGATAGCAGTTCTAGGTTTTTTGTTGCTAATGAGGCATGAGGCAAAAGCGAGAAACGATAAGGGAAAAGGAAAGAACAACCATCAACTAAATTTTCTATTTTTACACTCCATGAGGGTAATCTACTTTATTGGTCTTCTATTATCGATTACTTTTAGTTTTTCCCAAGATGTCGACCCTTCTAAGAGGTATACTTTGGATGCCAGCCAATTTTATGGCTCCATACTCCTTCATAATCCAGATATTTCACATTTAATAAGCGAACATCCTACAGGGTTGATTTTGGGTCTGAGCCGTAAGACTTATGGGCAAAAAGAATGGGAAGAGCTTTACAATTACCCCGATATTGGCTACTCTTTTGTGTATCAAGACATGAATAATAGCACTTTGGGCAAAACTTTTAGCCTTTATGCTCATTTTAATTTTTACTTCTTTAAGCGCAATATGCAGTTTCGGGTGGCTCAGGGTGTCACCTATGCTACCAATCCATATGATAGGGTTAATAATTTTCGGAACAACGCCTATGGCACAACTTTTATGAGCTCTACCTTTTTAATGTTGAATTATCATAAGGAGAATATTTTCAAGGGATTGGGTTTTAAGGCCGGCCTGTCTATTATTCATTATTCCAATGGCAATGTAAAATCGCCCAATGCCTCTACCAATACTCTTGCCTTTAATGCTGGGCTTACCTATGACTTGGATGGTGGTAAGGCGGTAGAATATTTAACCATAACGGATCGTGAAAAAGTCAAAGAACCCTTGCGCTATAATTTTGCCTTTCGAACAGGCATCAATGAAAGTGATGTTATTGGCCTGGGGCAGTATCCATTTTATATTTTTTCAGGCTATGTCGATAAGCGTTTAGGTCGAAAAAGTGCGATTCAGGTGGGAGGCGATGTGTTTTTATCTAACTTTTTAAAAGACCTAATCCGATATCAGGCCATTGCATTTCCTGAATACGGAGTTTCGGCAGGTGATGATTATAAACGAGTTGGATTGTTTGTTGGGCATGAATTGTTTATCAATAAAATGAGCATCATTACCCAATTGGGCTATTATATATATTACCCCTTTGATTTTGAAGGCAGAGTGTACAATCGAGTGGGAATGAAACGCTATTTTGGAAAAAATGTCTTTGCTGCCATTACACTAAAATCGCATGGAGCCGCGGCGGAAGCAGTCGAATTCGGAATAGGGGTCAGATTGTAGAAATAAGAAACACGAAACACGAAACAAGAAATATAGATGCTAAAGATTAGAAATGTGAAATACAAGAATGTGACCTTTGGCTTTGCTCATAGGCTTATTTTCTTTTTTCTAAGCACTATTATTTTCTTTTCTTGCAACACAGAATCAGTTTCTGATTGTCTACAAAATGCGGGAGATATTGTGCGCAAGGAAATTGTAGTTTCCGATTTTACCAAGATTACCGTTTTTGAGAAAATACAATTGATTCTGAAAGAAGGCCCAGTTACCAGAGTGGAAGTTGAAACCGGTGAATTTTTGATGAATGAGGTAAGCGCAATGGTCGAAGAAGGTCGCTTGATTCTCAAAAATGAAAACGGATGCAACCTATTCCGTAAATACGCAATCACCATAGTATATGTCACGGCGCCCAATATAGAGGAAATTCGAAGCAGTACGGGCCTACCTATTCAAGGTGATGGGGTATTGACCTACTCGAATATTACTCTTTTATCAGAAAGTTTTATAAATGAAGAAACCGAAACTACCGATGGCGAATTTGATTTGCAGCTAGACTCACAAAAAATTAATATAGTCGTAAATGGCATTGCCTATTTTAAAATTCGGGGAAAAACTGAAAATTTGAATATTACCATTGCATCTGGTGATTCTAGGGTCGAGGCTGAAAATCTGGTTGCTGAACATATTAGCTTGAATCATAGGGGCTCTAATGACTTACTTATTGATCCACAACAATCTTTAAAGGGCGTAATTCGCGGTACGGGCGATGTAATTAGTTTTAACCGCCCTGCTGAGGTTAGTGTACAAGAGCTTTTTAACGGGCGGTTGATTTTTAAAGAGTAACAATTTTTTATATCGTTGTACGAATAAAAAATATGTAGTTAAAGCATTGTATTTAGTATAGTTTATAGGTTTTTCTTATAGCGAAGCGGTCTTGTATCTTTAGTTAGACACTAATGATTTTTATGTGCTATTTAATAGGGAGGTAAAACTCAGTTTTAAGCTTACTTTCCTCAGTTTTCTCCGGATTGTTCAGATATTTTTCTCGAACCGTATCATCTCGTAATTCATATTCGTTTTCTAGTAACCAAGTATTAAAAATATAATCATATACCTGTGAAATATTGGCATAGCTCCCTTGGTAATGGAAAATGGCGAACCTGCCTCCTTTTAGGGCTTTAGTACCAATATCTCCTGAGGGTACCGCATTTTTATGAATAATCAAGCAGGCATCATAGCGAATTTTATTTTCATTGGTTATTTTGGGGTCATCATAGGGCAGCCCTATATGTTCGATTCCGGCTGTAAATAATTTTTGTGTTTTGACCTCCTTCCATAGTGCGGCCCATGCGGCCCCATAGTCCATCGAATTGTAAGCGCCTGTCAGCCTGTAATAAATGCAGTTTTTGTCTTCGATGACGGCGATTTTCGGTTTCTTGATGTTCAGCGAAATTTTCATAGTGAGTGTTGTTTTTGTTTTAAACTGTTTGTTTTTTCGATAATTACTGGGTGTTGTTCCGAAGTAAAGTTTAAATGCCTTGGATAGGGAGGAGGGTGTTTTATAGCCCACATTATAGGCAACCTCCTCAATAGACAAGGTAGTATATCGAATCATTTTCGCGGCCGTTTCTAAACGTATTCTAGAGATATAGGCTCCGATAGGCTCCCCTAAAAGTGCCCTGCTGATTCTATGAAAATGAAACGACGATAAATGTGATAGTTCGGCCAAGGTTTTAAGTTCGATTTTCGTATCAAGATTATTATGAATGTACTCTTTGATGATGTTCAATCTTTGCCGATAATAGACTCTGTTCGATACTTTTGATTTCATATGCCCGCTATTGTTATGACAAATGTAAATGGAAAAGAGATTGGATACTTTTCCAATCTTGCTGATTTTTGTGTCAAATCGTGTTGTAAGGGCTTGTGAGCTTTTTCGATTTTAGCAAATAGCATTAAATTTGGAGTATTAGTATCAGTTGAAAATGGAAAATCCTATTCTTAAATACCTAAAAAACCTATTCGCCAAGCAAAGCGTGTTAGGTGATGATGTTCAATTGAGAGGATTGGTAGAGGCTGATAGGAGGTTGCAAGCCCTGATAGACGATAAAAAGATTCCCGGCTTGGCGATTACTGTGTTAAAGGAAAGCAACGTAATGTTTCAAAAAGGCTATGGTTATGCTGATATCGAAACCGAAACTAGGGTCGATCCCAGAAAAACTGTTTTTAGAATAGCAAGTGTATCTAAACCCATTGCCGCTACAGCTTTGGCGTATATGGTCGCCGAGGGTCAAATTAATTTGGATGCTTCTTTTTATGAGTATGTACCCTATTATCCAAAAAAACAGTGGGACTTTAGCCTGCGACAGCTAGCAAGTCATACTGCGGGTATTCGAGGGTATAGAGGTATGGAATATGGCCTTAACAAGCCTTACTCAATCAAAGAAAGCATCGAAATATTTAAAGATGACGATCTTCTTTTTGAACCTGGAACAAAGTATCAGTACAACAGCTACGACTGGGTGTTGATTTCTTTGGCGATGCAGGAAGTTAGCGGCATTCCGTTTGAGGAATATGTACAGCAGAAAGTATTGCAATCCTTGAAAATGAATAATACCTTTCCAGAACATGTTGTTTCGGCTACGCACAATAACCTAGAGAAAAGGGTGGCTGAGCATAGTCGAAGCCAATTAAATCGAGCCAATCACCTTGAGAAAGGGATAGCTGAGCCTAGTCGAAGCTACTCTAAAAATCGTAAAGGCTTCAGGATAGCTATTCCTGTTGACAATTTTTACAAATTGGCTGGGGGTGGCTACCTATCAACTTCGGAGGATATTGCCAAATTAGGCCAGGCGTATTTAGAAGGCAATATTTTAAATACAGAAGTGCTATCACAATTTTTAACTTCAGAAACTATAAATGGCACGCCAACGTACTACGGACTTGGCTGGCAGGTAAGCGAGGATAAAAAAGGGCGGCCTTTTTATGGGCATATTGGTAATGGCGTCGGAGGCTATTCCAATTTTTTTGTATACCCTGAAGAGCAAATGGTATTCGCTATTTTGGTAAACTGTACCAACCCAAAAGTCCAAGATGAATTAGACGAAATTGTTGATGCTCTGATTAAGGCATCCCCCTTTTTGGGCGAGATCTGATGACGGCCAAGTAAGTGTCCTTGCACTGATTAGATTGCTATTTCTTCCTTTTTTATATCCTCTATATTGGCCTCGAGCCTATTGGTTAGTTTGGTATTCCCAATAAATCAACCTATTTGAGAAATAATCCGCAATTATTCACTTCAATCCTTAGAAAATTAAAAAAATATAAAGGGAGTCCCTTATTTTTAATTTTAATGATTACTTTAGCCAGAGTTTTACAAGAGAATGACAAAGCAATATTTCTATAACCGTTTCTATTTTTACTTCTTTTTTAAAGGAAGTACGGGACTGTTGTAGTATATATTAAAATATAAAACAAAAAAAAGTCCCATAAAGAATGGGGCTTTTTTTTTGATTTTAATTGTAAAGAATGAAAATAGCCTGAATTTGTCAAAATTAGACTGTTGAGTCTTTTATAAGGGGTATTCAACCTAATATTGATTCTCTACTTTAATGTAAGATAAGAGTGGACCAGAAAAAATGAAACTAAAAATAGCCATACAAGGAATAAAAGGATCTAACCATCATCAAGTGGCGAGGGAGTACTTTGGCGATGATATAGAATTGGCCGAATGCAGGTCCTTTGATTCCATCGTAGATATGCTTTTAGACAAATCTGTTGACAAGGGTATTATGGCCATTGAGAACTCGATTGCAGGATCTATTATTCCTAATTATGCGCTGGTTTACCACAACAATCTTCACATTATTGGAGAGCATTATCTGAACATTCATCATAACCTCATGGTGTTGAAAGGGGAGTCTATTGAGGATATTGAAGAGGTGCGTTCACACCCAATGGCTCTTTTACAATGCAAGAAGTTTTTCAAGGACTATCCGAGCATAAAGTTGGTAGAAGATGTAGATACAGCCGAGACCGCAAAATGTATTCAAGAACAACAATTGAAGCATATTGCTGCGATAGCACCTAAAGTGGCCGCGGATCTTTATGACTTGGACATTGTAGTTCCAGAGATTCAGACGATTAAAAATAACGCCACACGTTTTATTATTGTAAAAACAAAAAACAAGGAACTTTCAAAAGAAGAGATTAATAAGGCGTCAGTTCGTTTTATCACAGACCATAAACGGGGTAGTTTGGCCGCTATGCTGAATGTGATGAGCGATTGTAATTTGAACTTGACTAAGATACAGTCACTTCCCATAATAGAGACTCCATGGAAATATGCCTTTTTTGTAGATGTGACTTTTGACGTATTTAGCGATTTTTCAAAGGCGAAATCACTATTGAACATCATGTCGGAAGATTTTAAAGTATTGGGCGAATATAAAAATGCAAGGCTATGATACGTACGGCGGATCGGTTACATACGATTAAGGAATACTACTTTTCTACAAAGTTAAGAGAAGTCAGGGGGCTTATTAATGAAGGTCGGCCCATTATTAATATGGGAATCGGCAGCCCTGATTTGGCGCCTTCCAAGACGGTTATTAGTGCTGTTAAAGAGGCGATTACAGATATTGGTGCCCACCAATACCAAAGCTATCAGGGGCTTCTTGAATTACGAGAGGCGGTGGCCGATTTTTACAAGTCCAAATTTAATGTGACTGCAGACCCTGCCAATGAAATTTTGCCCCTGATGGGGTCGAAAGAAGGCATCATGCATATTAGTATGGCGTTTTTAAATTCAGGTGATGAGGTATTGATCCCCAATCCTGGATATCCTACCTATACCTCAGTGACCAAATTGGTGGGTGGCGTTCCCAGACTGTATAATTTGAGAGCTGAAGAAGGCTGGTTTCCTGATTTGAACGCATTACAAGAGCAAGATATCTCCAAGGTTAAATTGATGTGGGTGAGCTATCCGCATATGCCGACAGGGGCTATTGCGACGAAGGAGCAATTGCAGCAATTGGTGAATTTCGCAAATAAGAACAATATTTTACTCGTCAATGACAACCCCTACAGTTTTGTGTTGAGTGATAATCCTATGAGTCTTTTGGGCGTAGATGGAGCGAAAGAAGTAGCCTTGGAACTCAATTCTCTGAGTAAAACCTTCAATATGGCCGGATGGCGAGTAGGCATGGTCTTGGGTAGCGCTGAGCATATCAATGCCATTTTAAAGGTGAAAAGCAATATGGATTCTGGTATGTTCTACGGTATTCAAAAAGGCGCCATAGCTGCACTGAGGAGTGGCAAGGAATGGTTTGAGACCTTAGATAAGGTATATGCGTCTCGAAGAAAACTAATGTTTGAATTGGCAGATAAATTAAACTGTATTTACAACCCGAATGCCGTGGGAATGTTTGTTTGGGCAAAATTACCCAGTGGAATTGCATCTGCAGAAAAGTTTATTGATGAAGTGTTATATGATAAAAACATATTCATTGCGCCAGGAACAATTTTTGGCAGTAATGGCGAGGGTTATATTCGATTCTCACTCTGTGTAACAGAAGATAAAATCAAGGAAGCCATCGATAGATTTGAGTAGTTGGTGTTGAATGATGAGTTATGAGTAGTGGGTCATGAGTGGTGAGAACAGGCTTCTCAATACTAATAGCTGTTCAGAATAAATTGTAAAATTGAAATAGTAACGTATTAATTCCTCTCCTTTGGAGGGCTTAGGTTATGAACGTATTTGTCATTGGTATAGGTTTAATAGGAGGTTCTTTTGCAAGAGATGTAAAAAGACTGTATCCTAATACAAAAATTTACGGAGTCGATGCCGATAATTCACATTTGGAAGAAGCATTGGCTTTGAATCTGATCGATGTGAAATCAAGTTATGATGATTTACACCTTGCCGATATGGTGATTGTAAGTATCCCCGTAGATGTTCTGGTAGCCGAACTGCCTAAAATATTGGATGCTGTGAATGATGATGCCGTAGTTTTTGATGCAGGTTCTACCAAAAGTCTGATTTGTAAAACCTTGGCCAATCATTCAAAAAGGCGAAATTTCTTGGCATGTCATCCTATTGCAGGCACCGAGTTTTCAGGGCCTTCGGCGGCCATCGATAGTCTTTTTGAAGGCAAGACGAATATTATTTGCGAAGTAGAAAAAACGGCCTTTAAGCTGCAAGAAAAAGTTTTAGAGCTTTTTCAGCGAATAGGAATGCGTATTCGTTATATGAACCCAGAGGCGCACGACAAACATATTGCCTACGTTTCGCATTTGTCGCATATTAGTTCTTTTATGTTGGGCAAAACGGTCATCGAAAAAGAGAAAAACGAGCGTGATATTTTTGATATGGCGGGTAGTGGTTTTGAAAGTACGGTGCGGTTGGCAAAAAGCTCGCCGGCGATGTGGACACCTATTTTTGAACAGAACAAAGAAAATGTAATCGAGACCTTAGAGGAGTATATTCAGAATCTAAAAGAGTTTAAACAACTGCTCCTAGATGGTGATTATAACGGCATTTATGATCAAATAAATAATACGAATAAAATAAAGGAAATCTTAAAAGGAATACCACTTAACAAACAATAAGTATAATGGAGAATACAAAGGAAATGAGAACATGGTTGGATGATTTAGGATTGGATCACCCACTAGTAATAGCAGGACCATGTAGTGCCGAGACCGAAGAGCAGGTATTGAGAATAGCGCATAGTTTGAAAGATACCGATGTCAATTATTACCGCGCGGGTATCTGGAAGCCAAGAACGCGTCCTGGAAATTTTGAAGGTGTAGGGGCTTTAGGGCTAAAATGGCTGCAAAGAGTGAAGGAAGAAACAGGCATGAAGACAACGACCGAGGTGGCCAATGCGGCCCATGTAAAATTGGCTTTAGAACACGACATTGATATGCTGTGGATAGGTGCACGATCAACTGTGAGTCCGTTTATCATGCAAGAAATCGCCGACGCCCTCGCTGGTACTGAAAAAACAGTATTGGTTAAGAATCCGGTAAACCCTGATTTGTCATTATGGTTAGGTGGTATCGAAAGACTTTATACCGCTGGTATTAAGAATTTAGGAGCCATTCATAGAGGTTTTTCGACTTATGAAAAAACAAAGTATAGAAATATTCCTGAATGGCAGTTGGCGATAGAATTCCAAAATAAATTTCCTGACCTGCCTCTAATTTGTGATCCTTCGCATATCACCGGAAAACGAGATATGATTCTTGATGTATCGCAAAGAGCCTTGGATCTTAATTTCGATGGTTTGATGATCGAAACCCATCACGACCCTGATAATGCATGGAGTGATGCCGCGCAGCAGGTAACACCTGCAAGCTTGGTGCAAATCATGAAAGATTTGAAAATTCGTAAAGAAAGCGACCCAGAAGCTGAATACAATAGTAAGCTGAACAATCTAAGGGCACAGATCGATATCTTAGACCATCAGTTGATTGAAAGCCTTGGTAGGCGTATGAAAGTTTCAGATGGTATAGGACAAATCAAAAAGGAAAAGAATGTAGCCGTTTTACAGAATTCTCGATGGAACGAGATTCTGGGGGCCATGATTTTGGAAGGAGAGACCAAAGGGCTTAGCGAAGAGTTTATTTTACGTATGTTCAAGGCTATTCACCAAGAGTCGATCAACCGACAAGAGAAGGTTATAAATGCGTAATACCATTTTAACGCTAATCAAATTGGTATAAAGCGTTTTTGTGAGAAACAATAGTGACGAAGCAATCTGTTTGATTTGTACTTCAAATCAGTAGATTGCTTCATGCTATTTAGATTTTCCTACCCGTTCCGAATTGGTATACTCAAAATGATAGTCACAATGATTAGTCTTTCTTGAAAATGTATCGAGTAATAAAAATACCCTGCCCATCATCGTCCCCTGCGTCACTTTCTACAGCGCTTACAACGAAAGCCAATTCCCAGCCATCGGCGGTCATAGCACTTAATTTCGAAGATATAATGGCATCATTGGCGGCAATATTCTGAAAACGTATGCCCGCAATATTGTAAAAGTTCAAAAGCTTTGTTTCCTCAAAATTCTTTACGCGAATAGCACTTCTTTTAGATTTGTTTCGAGTATGGTCCTCTTTGGTTTGTGTCGAGGTGTACTCCGTGAAGTTTTTTTCCTCTTGGGAATCGATAATACGTGAGCGGCCTAAACCACTTGGTACTATAGATTCTACACTGGTGATGACCTTGAATTGTTGTGCGCTGGCATCTAATATCGAAATAAGGCCAAGGCAAGCAATAAACAGGATCTTTTTCATTTTTATACGATTTTATTGTTGGTACTGAATCAAATATACGCTGATTCATAACAAGAAAAATCGTTATTTTGTACCAACCTAGCTAATATTGAGCACTGAATGATAGGAATTGTATATAAATCTACCGGTAGTTGGTACACAGTGAGAACTGATGAGGGTGTTTTTTATAAATGTAGAATTAAAGGAAAATTCCGGATAAAAGGTATTAAAAGCACCAATCCCGTTGCTGTAGGAGATGAGGTCGAGTTCGAAATAGAAGGAGGTGGAGATGAAACTTTGGGGGTCATAACCAAAATATCGAAAAGGAGAAATTATATCATTCGAAAATCGGTCAACCTTTCAAAGCAGACTCATATTATCGCAGCCAATATCGATCAAGCTTTCTTGATGATTACCTTGAACAACCCCAAGACCTATACCATTTTTATAGATCGTTTCTTGGCCACGGCAGAGGCCTATGATATACCGGCCATTCTGCTTTTTAATAAGATCGACACCTATACAGCTGATGAATTGGCCGAAGTGAAGTATTTGGCCGAACTATATCGAAAAATAGGGTATACCTGTATTGGCTTATCTGCAATAACAGGAGAAAATGTAGCTAAAATAAAGGAGTTGATGTTGAGGAAAACAAGCATGTTTTCAGGACATTCAGGGGTAGGAAAATCAACGCTTATCAATAAATTAGAGCCTACTTTAGACATTAAAACGGCAGAGATATCTGAACAACATCTACAAGGCCAGCATACCACTACCTTTGCCGAAATGTTCGATTTAAGCTTTAATGCACGCATTATTGATACGCCCGGTATCAAAGGTTTTGGAATCGTTGATATGAAAAAAGAAGAAATCGGTGATTATTTTCCCGAGTTCTTTGCGTTAAAAGGGGATTGTAAATTCAATAACTGTCTTCATTTGGAGGAGCCTCAATGTGCGATAAAAGAAGCTTTGGAAAATGATGAAGTAGCATGGAGTCGCTACAAGAGTTATGTTCAAATGGTAACCGAAGAGGACGAAAATTATAGAACGGATATTTATGATACTAAGAATAAATAGAATTCAACACCCTTGTAAAAAGGGGTTGGTCAGCGAATTATGAGGGCAGTGGTTCAAAGAGTGTTATGGGCCAATGTCACGGTAGAACAAAAGCTGGTCTCCAAAATAGAAAACGGACTTTTGATACTCTTGGGTATTGAGGATGCCGACAACACCCATGATATTGAATGGCTGTCAAGAAAAGTAGCGAATCTGCGTATATTCAATGATGATCAAGGTGTTATGAATAATTCTTTACGAGATATAGAGGGTGGGGCCATTGTGGTCAGCCAATTCACCTTACATGCATTGACCAAAAAGGGAAATAGACCGTCTTATATAAAAGCTTCTAAACCCGATATTGCCATACCCTTATATGAGAAATTTGTACTACAATTAGAGAACGAGCTGGGCAAAAGAGTAGGAACGGGTATTTTTGGGGCCGATATGAAGGTCGAATTATTGAATGACGGTCCGGTTACTATTTTTTTTGATACAAAAAACAAAGAATAATGAACATTCAAAATGCACAAAAGGTAGTAGACGATTGGATCAAACAACATGGTGTTCGTTATTTTAATGAGCTGACTAATATGGCCCAACTTACTGAGGAAGTGGGTGAGGTCGCCCGTATCATTGCCCGAAGATATGGTGAGCAGAGCGAAAAAGAATCCGACAAGGACAAAGACCTTGGCGAAGAACTGGCCGATGTGCTTTTTGTGGTACTCTGTTTGGCCAACCAAACAGGAATAGATTTGCAAGATGCCTTTGATAAAAAATTAGCCTTGAAAACCAAACGGGATCACGATAGGCACCAGAACAATAAAAAGCTGAAATAGTGTTATCTTTGTGCTTCCCTTTTAAACATTAAAGATTGAATCTACAGTTAAGCGGTCCTTCCAGTAATCTAATCACAGCCAATATTCAAATCACTGGTTCTAAAAGTGAGTCGAATCGCTCTTTGCTATTACAGGCACTATATCCGAACATTACGATCGGTAACATCTCTAATTCTGATGATGCCATGGTTATGCAAAAAGGTTTGAAAATCAAAAATGGCGAGGTCGATATTCATCATGCCGGTACGGCAATGCGATTTCTTACAGGCTATTTTGCATCACAGGAGGGTAAAGAGGTGATCTTGACGGGGTCTCAGCGTATGACAGAGCGTCCTGTTGAGATATTAGTAGATGCCCTGCGAAGTTTAGGAGCAGATATCGAATATCTAAAGAATGAAGGCTACCCGCCGATTCATATCAAAGGAAAAAAACTTTCAAAGAACAAAGTATGTCTACCGGCGAATATCAGTAGCCAATATATTTCTTCCTTGTTGTTGATTGCACCGAGCTTGCAAAATGGACTAGAACTCGAATTGGTAGGCAAGATTACATCGGTACCCTATATAAAAATGACCTTGGGTCTGTTGGAGCAGATTGGGGTTCAATCTAGCTTTGAAGAGAATACGATTAAAGTGGCATCAATGGCATCGATAGTATCAAAAAATCTAATCATTGAATCGGATTGGAGCTCGGCCTCTTATTTTTATAGTATTGTCGCCCTTTCTGAAATTGGAAGTGAAATAAGCCTGTCGGCCTATAAAAAAGATAGCCTGCAAGGAGATAGCCTGCTGGTTGATATCTATAAAGATTTTGGCGTAGAAACTATTTTTAGCGATACTTCAATTCAAATTAAAAAAACTGCCGACTGCCAAGGATCCACTTTCCATCGTGAATTATCGAACGCCCCCGATATTGCACAGACGATTGCAGTAACTTGTTTCGGATTAGGCATAGGCTGCCATCTTACGGGGCTACATACCTTAAAGATTAAAGAAACCGATAGGTTGGAGGCCATGAAAACAGAACTCTCCAAATTAGGTGCCGATATTGAGGTTACCAATGTAGATTTAAGCTTGCAGACATCGAATGGCATTTTTAGCGATATAGCGATCGATACGTATAATGACCACAGAATGGCCATGGCGTTTGGACCTTTGGCCCTAAAAACATCATTGATCATCAACAATGCTGAAGTAGTTTCTAAGTCCTACCCTGATTTTTGGGAGGATCTAAAAAAGCTTCAATTTAATGTCGAGGAACTTTAGTGACATTTAATCCTTGTTTTCCTTGACATCCCCTATAGTGGTATCGTATATTTGCAGCCGCGAAAATCGCTAACTAAAATCACGTAAATGAAATTATCACACTTCAGTTTTGAGCTTCCAAATGATTTATTGGCTGAATATCCTGCAGAGCATAGGGATGAGTCTAAACTTATGGTAATTCATAGGAAAACTGGCAAAATTGAGCATAAAATGTTCAAAGACCTTATTACTTATTTCGATGAGGGTGATGTTATGGTACTCAATAATACCAAGGTATTTCCGGCTAGATTATATGGCAATAAAGAGAAGACTGGAGCAAGGATCGAAGTATTTTTATTACGTGAACTGAATGAGGAACAACGCCTGTGGGATGTTTTAGTAGACCCTGCCCGTAAGATACGTATCGGAAATAAGCTCTATTTTGGTGATGATGAAAGTTTGGTGGCTGAGGTAATCGATAATACGACTTCAAGAGGGCGTACCCTGCGTTTTCTGTATGACGGGGCATATACTGATTTCAGAAGAAAACTTAGAGAGCTAGGTCAGACACCTCTTCCGAAGTATATCAAAAGAGATGTTGAGCCAGAAGATGAGAAGCGCTATCAGACCATATATGCAAAACATGAAGGTGCGGTTGCCGCTCCAACGGCAGGCCTCCACTTTTCCAAACATTTGTTGAAACGTTTAGAAATTAAAGGAATCGATTTTGCCGAGCTTACACTACATGTTGGTTTAGGTACTTTTAATCCTGTAGAGGTCGAAGATCTTTCTAAGCATAAAATGGATAGTGAAGAATTGATTATTGATGAAAAAGCAACCGAGATTGTAAATAACGCAAAACTTGAGAAACGTAGAATTTGTGCCGTGGGTACAACGGCGATGAGAGGGCTTGAAAGTGCGGTTTCTTCGAATCATATGTTGAATACCTTTGATGGGTGGACCAATAAATTCGTATTTCCTCCCTATGATTTTAGTATCGCTAATGCCATGGTCACCAATTTTCATTTACCAAAATCAACGCTCTTGATGATGGTATCTGCATTTATGGGTCATGATTTGATGAAAAGAAGTTATAAAGAAGCCATAATTGAAGGCTATAAGTTTTATTCTTATGGTGATGCCATGCTAATAATTTAAGCGAAGCGTACAACCCATATTGAAATCCTGTCAATATCCTAATGCTAGGTATGGCAGGATTCTTATTTTTACAAATGCACACCTCGAAAAAGAAAGACATACGGGCCCTTACCAAAGAACAACTTCGCGAGTTTTTTATAAAAAACGGAGACCAGGCTTTTCGTGGTAATCAGGTCTACGAATGGCTTTGGCAAAAATCTGCCCACTCTTTTGAAAGCATGACCAATATCTCGAAGGAAACTAGAGATATGTTGCAGGCTGATTTTGTCATCAATCATATCAAGGTGGATCAAATGCAGCGTAGTAGTGACGGTACAATCAAAAATGCCATACGCCTATATGATGATTTGATTGTAGAATCGGTATTGATACCGACCAAAACAAGAACTACGGCCTGCGTATCAAGTCAAGTGGGCTGTAGTCTAGACTGCAAATTCTGTGCTACGGCTCGATTAAAACGAATGCGCAACCTGAATCCTGATGAGATATACGATCAAGTAGTCACCATTGATAATCAAAGTCGATTGTATTTTGATAGGCCTTTGAGCAATATTGTTTTTATGGGCATGGGAGAGCCCTTGATGAATTATAACAATGTACTCAAGGCGATAGATAAGATTACTTCCCCTGAAGGTCTGGGCATGTCTCCTAAGCGTATTACGGTTTCTACCTCGGGCGTACCCAAGATGATAAAAAAAATGGCCGATGAAAAGGTGAAGTTTAAATTGGCGGTATCCTTACATTCGGCGATTGATGAGATTCGTACTTCTATTATGCCCTTTAATGCCACATTTACCTTAGCTGATCTACGGGCGGCATTAGAATATTGGTATGCTAAGACCAAGAGCAGGATTACCTACGAATATATAGTCTGGCAAGGCATCAATGATACTCAAAAAGATGTAGATGCTCTGGTAGCTTTTTGCAAGTTCGCTCCCTCAAAAGTCAATCTTATAGAATACAACCCTATTGACGACGGTGAATTTCAGCACGCTTCGAATCGTGCCATCGAAATGTATGTTACTATTTTGGAGCGTAATGGTATAGTGGTTACGGTAAGGCGTTCTCGTGGAAAAGATATTGATGCTGCCTGTGGTCAATTGGCGAATAAATCTTAAAAAAGCGAACCATTGGCAGTGAATATATACCCTAAGCAACAAAACTACCTCAGAAACGCTCCCCTGCTATTGAGATTACATTCTATTTTGTACCTTGTAAAATTAACGAGATGCCTTTTTTATCCCCTCATTTTCCATATTTTTACATTGCTGACCATGAATATTGATGCAAAATAACGACTGTTGAAAATAGTATCCAAAATAAAGGAACCGGTCAATCAAGAAATGGAGCTTTTTGAAGTAAAGTTCCGTGATGCCATGTCTTCACAGGTCGCATTATTGAACCGAATTACCTATTACATCGTAAATCGAAAAGGTAAGCAAATGCGGCCTATGTTCGTATTTCTGACCGCAAAACTCTTAAATAACGGTAAGGTTAATGAACGTACCTATCGAGGGGCTTCGGTAATCGAGCTTATTCATACCGCTACCCTAGTGCATGATGACGTGGTTGATGAAAGCAATAAACGCAGAGGTTTTTTCTCAATTAATGCCTTGTGGAAGAATAAAATTGCTGTTCTGGTGGGTGATTATCTTTTGTCAAAAGGCTTATTGCTATCGATAGATAATGGTGATTTTGACCTGTTGCGTATTATTTCGGTTGCCGTACGAGAAATGAGCGAAGGAGAGCTTTTGCAGATTGAAAAGGCAAGAAGGTTAGATATTACTGAAGAGGTCTACTACAGTATTATTCGTCAAAAAACAGCAACTTTAATCGCTGCCTGCTGTAGCTTAGGTGCCTGTTCGGTACAACCTGATTCGCCCGATGTAGAAACTTTTAGAAAATTCGGAGAGTTGTGCGGTATGGCCTTTCAAATCAAAGATGATTTGTTTGATTATGGAGACGAGAAAATAGGAAAACCTACAGGGATCGATATCAAAGATCAGAAAATGACTCTACCGTTGATTTATGTTCTAAACCATTGTACCAAGGCCGAAAAAAAATGGCTCATTAATTCGGTAAAGAATCATAATAAAGATAAAAAACGGGTGAAAGAAGTCATTGCCTTTGTGAAGAAAGAAGGTGGTCTCGACTATGCCGTAAAACAAATGCTCGCCTATAAAGAAGAAGCACTCGCCATGTTAGATTTTTACCCTGAATCAAAATATAAAAGTTCTTTACAACTCATGGTCAACTATGTGGTAGACCGAAAGAAATAATTCCACCTACCTGATAATTATATTTTAAAAAATAATACCTGTCCTAGGCAACGTTTCTACTGCTTATTGCGTCTACCTTTATAGAAGACACTTTTAAATTGAAAATTATTTCCTTTTACTCAAATGAGAAACAGCTCATAAAAAAGGCCGCAGCCGAAAATCAAGAGGCACAAAGGCAAATTTATGAGAACTATGCACCCAAGATGTTGGGTGTGTGCAGGCAATATATTAAAGATCTTCAATTTGCAGAGGATGTTATGGTCAGCGGTTTTGTGAAGACTTTTCGTTATATAGATTCATTCAAGTACAAAGGAGTTTCGAAGGGTGGATTAGAAAAATAATGATTCGCGAAAGTATTTCATTTTTAAGAAAACGACAATTTGTGGTCTATGATGATGAAGTATGTGAACAGTATGAGCCATGTGGAGTTTCTGCCTCTACAGAATTAGATGCCGAATATATTCAAGTATTGATTGATGCTTTACCCCAAGGGTATAAACTTGTTTTCGTATTGTATGTAGTTGAAGGCTATAAACACCATGAAATTGCGAAGATGCTCCAAATTACTGAAAGTACTTCCAAATCACAATTGTATAAGGCGCGTAGGTTACTGAAAGAGAATTTAAAGAAACAAAATATCATCGGTTATGGAACCAAATAAGTTTGAAAAACATATTGGAGAACAACTACTGAAGCGAGAAATACAGCCTTCTTCAACTGCTTGGAATAGAATCTCTGATCAGTTGAATACTCCTATACAATCTAAAAGAAAAGGTTTTTTCGGGTATGGTATTGCAGCTAGTTTCATTGGAGTACTATTTATTTCAATTGTATTTATAGGTCAGAAAACGAAGCTCGGCCAAAGTGAAACTAAAATTGTAGATACGCAAGAAAAGAAAGGGAGTAGTTCCGAGAAAAAACGCAAGCCTGTTATTGAAAAGGGTTACGAAAAGGCGGTCGAATTAGATGAGGCTAATCTGCCTAAGTTGAGAATTGTGGATTATTCTACTTTGATTTTAAGAGATAAAGAAAAAAGCCAAACCAGTTTGACAAAGAAAATTGAACTAAAACCGGCTGTAGCAACTAGTACGGTAAGTTCAAATAAAAATATACTAAAAATTCCCGAGGATATTATAAAGACTAAAATAGCTGAAATAGTATTGGTGGCAGATTCTTTGGAACGCAATACTTCAATTTTGACTGATGCTGAAGTAGATTCGCTATTGCGAAAAGCACAAGAAGAAATAGTGGCCAATAAAATTTACGGCGATAATTATTCGGTTGATGCGATGGCGTTGTTGAATGAGGTAGAAGATGAAATCGACCAGTCATTTAGAGACCAAATCTTTGAAACATTAAAAATCGGATTTCTAAAAGTTAGAACAGCGGTCGCTGAATCGCAACAATTAATTCATCAATCATTTGCTTCTCTACTAATTCCTCCTCACCTCTGTTGAGGAGGGTAGGAGGGGGCTATTAATCAAAAACAAATCACCATGAAGAGAATTGCAATTTATTTGACATTTATTTTAGCCTTCATTTTTACACAAAACCTTGTCGCACAGGAATGGAAGGAAGAAAGAATGGTGCGGTTAAATGCACAAAAAGAAATAATATCACAACAAGAAAAAGAAGCGCTTAAACTCGAGGTAGAAGACATCAATGAACGTTTAAAAAATCAACAGATTGCAGAGGATGAAGCGAATACCTTGAAAACATCGGCGGCAAATAAGCGAGCGCTGAACATTGAGAATCGGCTTGCTATTATTAATAAAAAATTGCTTTGCTAGAACGAAATGAGTACGCCAATATAGTAGATTCAAAAATAAAGGAGGGGCCTTCTATAACAATCGGCCCAAAAGTAGGAAAGATGGGTATTAGAATTCAAGGAGACGGCAAACCATTAAAATATGATATTCGAACGTCAACGGTCTTATTGTTTGCGACAGGTTTTAATAATGTGATAATGCAAGGTGGATCTCTTAAAGATTCACCTTATAAAATCGGAAGATCTCGTTTTGTCGAATTGGACTATAATTTACAAACAAGAGTGTTGAAAAATTCAAATTTTATGCGATTGCATTATAGCATTTCTTTGCAATGGGATAAACTTGTTCCAAAAAATAATCAATATTTTGTGCAGAACGAGAATGAAACCAATCTAGAGCAGTTTCCTGTGAGTCTAAAGAAATCAAAGTTGACATTTACAAACCTAGTTTTTCCTTTACATATTGAATTTGGACCCTCGCAGAAATTAGATAGAGAGAATATCAGATATGTAACTTCTAATCATTTCAAAATCGGAATAGGTGGCTATACAGGATTTAATATTGGAACCAAACAGAGGCTTAGATATAAAGAGAACGATGCTAAGGTTAAAGAAAAAATAAAAAAAGACTACAATACTACAGGTTTTGTATACGGCTTAAGTGGTTACATTGGCTTTGGAGGTGTAAGTTTGTATGCTAAATATAGCCTTTCGCCAATATTTAAGAATCAAACCATAAAAGAAAACACTATTTCATTGGGGTTGCGCTTTGATTTGGATTGAGTATTTAAAGGCTATTTTTTATAGAAAGAGTAGATGGTTTTGCAAAAAAAATGTTATTTTACCTCAAAAATTAGCTGCAATTTTGATTTCAAAATCGACTATAGACCAAGTATATGAGACCGCCCGTATTGAGGAGGTTATCGGTGATTTTGTACAGCTAAAAAAAGCGGGATCTAATTTTAAGGGTTTGAGTCCTTTTAGTGACGAACGCAGCCCGAGTTTTATGGTGTCTCCCGTAAAACAAATTTGGAAAGACTTCAGTAGCGGTAAGGGTGGTAATGTCGTCGCTTTTTTAATGGAGCATGAACATTTTACCTATCCTGAGGCTATAAAATATTTGGCCAAAAAGTATACGATTGAAGTAGAGGAAACTGAACGTACCGATGAGGAGAAAGTAGAGGCCGATGAGCGTGAAAGTATGTACTTGGTGTCCGAATTTGCACAAAAACATTTTTCCGAAATGCTCTGGAATACTGAGCTGGGTAAGGCCATAGGCCTTAGTTACTTCAAAGAACGCGGCTTTACCGATGAGACCATTGCAAAATTTGAACTTGGTTATTGCCTTGATCAATGGGACGGGTTTACGACCGCTGCCCTAGAGAAAAGTTATCAATTAAAATATCTTGAAAAAACCGGACTCACCATTGTAAAGGAGGATAGTGCCAACCCCAACAATTCTAGGAAATTCGATCGTTTTAAAGCTAGAGTCATGTTTCCCATTCATTCAATGAGTGGCAGGGTTTTGGGTTTTGGTGGGCGCATATTGACCAATGACAAGAAAAAGGCCAAATATCTGAATTCTCCCGAAAGTGATATCTATCACAAAAGTAAGGTGCTTTATGGGATCTATTTTGCCAAACAAGCTATTGCCAAAGAGAGTAATTGTTATTTGGTAGAAGGGTATACTGATGTCATACAATTTTATCAAAGAGGTATTCATAATGTGGTATCTTCTAGCGGAACGGCTTTGACTTCAGAACAGATTAGGTTGATAAATCGGCTTACCAAGAATATTACGGTATTGTTCGATGGTGATGCGGCCGGGCTCAGGGCATCTTTGCGAGGTATAGATCTTATTTTGGAACAGGGTATGAACGTAAAGGTCTGTACTTTTCCTGAAGGGGAGGATCCCGATAGTTTTGCCAAGAATAATGATTATGAGGCTGTTGTTCTGTATTTACAAGAAAACTCCAAAGATTTTATTCAATTCAAGGCTGGTCTTTTAGCCGAAGAAGCGGTAAATGACCCTATAAAAAGGGCTGATACGGTTCGTGATATTGTAAATAGCATTTCGAAAATACCAGATGCTATACAAAGAGAAATTTATATACAAGAGTGTTCTCAGATAATGAAGGTTTCGGAAGGGGTGTTGTTCAGTACCCTTGCGCAGATAGGTAAAAAGAATATAGCCGATGCTTCTAAAAAAGTGCAGCAGGAGCATAAGGCCTTTGAGGTTGTCAAAAATGACCAAGCTAATGAAAAGGTCGATGTGCAGTATGAATTGGAGCGAAAAATAATAGAAGTTCTGTTAATATATGGTAATGAACATCAGGAGTTTGAAGATTTAATATTGAAAGAGAATGAGGAGGGTGATTTGATTTTAGAGCCAGAATCTTTGGAGACCAAGGTATATGAAAAGATATATTTGGATCTTCAAGAAGATGAAATTGAACTTGCGAATGAGCAATTTCGGGCTATATACTATAAATTGATGGAGCACCTTAATGAGAAGGATGAATTCTCTATTAATAAATTCCTTTCTGATTTAGATCAAGAAATGGTTGCCGAAATTTCATCCATATTAATGGAAGAAGAAAAATATAGCCTACATGCTTGGGAAAGCAAAGATATTTATCCCAAGAAAAAAAAATCAAGTATTGCACAATTGGTAAGCGAGACCATATTGACCCTTCGATGTTTTCTGATAAAAAAAAGAATGGCTAGTCTGCAGCATGATGCTCGCGACAATACGGCTGATAATCGAGAGGTTTTAGAAGAAATAATGAATTATTTGCAATTGAACAAACTGTTGAATAAAAAGTTGAATCGGGTTTTGTCATAGGCCTGAAATGGCTACGGATAACATCAAAAAAACCCGCAATATGCAGGTTTTTTTGATTATTTTTCACTCCTAGGATGTATGTCTAATACCTCGTCGTTTATTGTGGCGAAGTTTTAGTAAGCCCAGGTGGTAGTTTGCCTAGTACAGCTCTAAGGCCTTGGCCTGCTGTAAAAGGTCGACCATATTGTCTACGTTTAACTTTTTCATTAATCGAGCTTTATAGGTGCTTACGGTCTTTTCATTAAGGTTGAGGCCAATGGCTACATCTTTGTTGCGCTTACCGCTAGCCAAAAGTTTAAGAACTTCAACTTCTCTTGTAGAGAGTTTTCTGAAAAACCTTCTTGGTTTTTGAGTTCCTTCATCAAAAGCCAGCCGTTGAGCAAGTTCATTGGTGATGAACATATTGCCTCCTGCGACTTTTCGAACAGCCGAAATAAGATAGTCGATATCAGATGCTTTGGAAAGATAACCAAATGCTCCAGCCCTAATGGTGCTAAGGGCGTAAACATCTTCCGATTGTCCGCTGTACATTAATACTTTAACACTTGAGTATTCCTTTTTTATTTTACGCAAAGTAGCAATGCCGTTTATTTCAGGAATATCCATCTCAAGCATTACAACATCAGGAGTAGCTTTCTCTAATTTTTCAAAAAGTTCCGAAGTGGTAGAAACGTCGCTTATAACTTCAAAACCTGAAGCAGCATTTAGAACTTGTTTTACGCCCATGCGTATTATCGGGTGATTGTCCGCAATTATTACTTTGATCATTGGTAAATGGTTTAGCCAGAGAATATAAACTTCGTATTCCGTCAAAAAATACTGACATGCAATGTAAGTTTTAATTATCTAATTTAGTAAACAAAGTTGTTTTTTTTTTCTTAAAAACCCTGATATTTAAGCTAATATTCGTTTTACCTACCTGATTGTTAGTCAAGTGGTATGTTTTAGTGTTTTTGGTATTCCGCAAATTGGTATAGAAACCATTTTATGATGGTTAGCCGAATTAAAAGTGTTAAAGATAATAAAAACTTCTCGTTTACGGCCGAAAAAATTGCTAGCTGTTTTTCCGGCATCTTTCATTTCCATCGCCCATTCCAATTCTGGGTATGATGCGCCTATCTGATCTTCGTCTGTACGGTCGTCTCCCCAGAGCCCGTCAGTAGGTGCTGCCATAATGATTTTTTCGTTTATTCCTAGAAAATTTGCGATTTCATAGACCTCGGTCTTAAGAAGGTCTGCAATTGGGCTCAGGTCAACTCCTCCGTCACCATATTTAGTAAAGAAGCCTACGCCGAAGTCCTCTACCTTGTTACCTGTACCCACTACCAAGTACTTTTTAAGCGCTGCGAAATAATATAAAGTTGTCATTCGTAATCGGGCCCTGGTATTGGCCAATGACATAAAACGATCTTCCTCATTTGTAACACTCGGCAGGGCATCGACCAAACTATTGAAAACCGGTGTTAGATTCACCGATTGTCGATGTGTATCGCTAAAATTGGCCTGTAGCCAATCAATATGCTTCGATGCTCGTGTGACCTGACTCTGATGTTGGTGTATGGGCATTTCTAGACATAATAGCTCTAAACCAGTTTTTGCACATAGGGTAGAAGTTACCGCCGAATCGATACCGCCTGAAATTCCGATGGTAAAACCCTTCATTTTTGCCTTTGTAGCATACGTTCGTAACCATTCGACAATGTGTTCCACCACCTTTTCTGTTTGCATGAGTGTTTTATTATAAGGTAAACCATTAACTTTGGCGATAAAAATAAAGCGTAGGAACGTAATAATAAAGCGTTAAGGAAATTACTTTATATGAAAAAACGGATTTTTACGATTTTGTGGATTTCAATAATCATTTTTGGGTGTACTACCAGTGATAAAGTTGCTGAGGCGGTTTCTAAAATCAATGTCGATTTGCAGATAGCCCGCTTTGATCAAGAATTTTCCAATTCAGGAGGCGATATTGCTCCATTGAGAGCTAAGTATCCGTATTTGTTTCCTGCAGCTGATAGTGTATGGAAGGCAAAATTAGCAGATCCCATACAAATAGAACTGAGGGAAGAGGTGGCAAGAGAGTTTCCTGATTTTGATAAGGAGGCAGTTGATTTAGAATTACTTTTTAAGCATATCAAGTATTACTTTCCGAAACTTGATGTTCCAAAGGTAATGACGGTCACAAATGATGTAGATCACGAGAACCGTATTATTCTTGCAGATAGCTTATTGTTTATAGGTCTTGATAATTATTTGGGGCCTAATCATAAATTTTATGTCGAGTTTCAGAATTATGTGGCCATAAACTTAGACAGGCAATTTATGATAAGTGATGTTGCCGGTGAGTTCGCGAAAAAAATAGTACCCGGCCCTAGAGATCGTTCTTTTATTTCTCGGGCCATATACTATGGCAAACAATTGTACCTGAAAGATAAAATAATACCCTTTCTTTCCGATGCACAAAAGATTGGGTATTCAGAAGAGCAATTGCAGTGGGCCCTAACTAATGAAGAGCCTATATGGCGTTATTTTGTTGAACGTGAACTTTTGTATGATACTGACCGTAAACTGGCACAGCGCTTTCTTAATCTTGCGCCATTTTCTAAATTCGGATTAGAACTTGACAATGAGTCACCTGGTCGTGTAGGGCGCTATTTGGGCTGGCAGATTGTACGTGCTTTTATGAACAATAATACCATTTCCTTATCACAGTTGATGAATTTGCCTGGCGAAGAAATATTCAAGAAAAGTAACTATAAACCAAAAAAATAGATGGCAAAATTGCATACATCAGAAATTAAAATCACCGTAGGATTAGATGAAAACCGAGTACCCGAAAAGCTAAGGTGGTCAGCACAGGACGGTGGTATTGATAATGAAGAGGCAAAAGCAATGTTGTTATCGGTTTGGGATAGTGAGAAAAAGGAATCCTTAAAAATAGATCTATGGACAAAGGATATGCCCGTAGACGAAATGAAAATTTTTTTTCATCAAACTTTGGTATCTCTTACCGATACATTTATGAAGGCTACACAAGATGAAAAAATGACGGCTACGATGAAAGACTTTTGTGATTATTTTGCCGAGAAGTTAGCATTGAAGAAGTAAGAAATATGCTCCTTGTTCGATTTTTGGGGTGATACAATTTAACGGTAAATTGCCTTATATAAACCCGTTCATTTGAGGTGTTGGTTCCTTGCTGCTCATATGGCTATGTAAAAAGAATATAACCTTCTAAAACTTCAAAGCAATTTTCCCATCCAATGCGACATTTTACAATTAAGTTGGTATACTATTATTTGTGAGCAAAGAGGTAAGTCCTGAAATAGTGAACACAAGGAATTTACGATACTTTAAAAAGGCCATATCAGCGGTACTAAAGCCATTGATGTTATAAAGAACAATAGCAATAAAGGTGCTCCTACTTTTAGATAATCCATGAATTTATATCCGCCTGCCGACATGACCATAGCATTTGTTGTTGTGCCCACAGGTGTTAAAAAAGCGGTAGAGGCACTTATCGCTACTATAATCATAAAAGGTTTTGGTGAAACGCCTAAAGAAATGGCGGCCATATAAGCAATAGGGGCCATCAGAACGGCTGTTGCTGAGTTGTTGATGGTTTGGCTGAATGCCGTTGTCAATAAAAAGATACCCCCAAGGAGCATTATAGGGTGTATGCTTCCCAAATAATTCACCAAACCTTGGGCGATAATATCGGCGGCACCTGTTTTTTGCAGGGCGATGCCCATAGGAATCATGGCGGCAATCATGATTATACTTGTCCAACTTATGCCTTTATAGGCCTTTGCGATTGGTACACATCTTGTTAGCATAATAATTCCTGCGCAAATCAAGGCGGCAATAGCACCGGGAAGAATTTTGAAGACCAGTAATAAAATTAGTAAAAATAAGGTTCCAAGGGCAATATAGGATTTGGTGTTGAGGGCATCTACGTTCTTTGCCATTGCTTCGGGACTACCAGTTATCACAATGTTTTCATATACTTTTTTCAGTGATTCTATATTTTCCCATGAACCACGTATAATAAAGGCATCTCCTGCTTTGATTTTTATATTCTTATCGATGAGCGGTTCATTGTTTCGAGAAGCTCCTAACAATTGTATCCCTAATTTATGAAGATATTTACCAAGCGGAAGAGTACGCCCAACAAAAAAAGAATTGGGTGTGATAATCATTTCGGCCATGCCCACTTCAAGATTGATAAATTCGCTTTTTAATTCTGATGTATTGGGTTTGGTAGGAATAAGGCCCAATTTGAAATCGAGTATCATACGATCTACCTTGTCAGTTTCGCCCTTTACAGTAATGATATCGTGATAGCGCATTTCAGTATCAGAAATAGGAAGTTCTACAAATTGTGGGGTACCCTTTAGTACGTTGGAGTGTCTTCGTCTCAAGCGCATTATAGATACGTTATAGTTTTTCTCTAAATCCCAATCTCCTATTTGTGTATTTATAAGTTGTGACATAGACCGTATACGCAAACGGTATATATGATTACCGATACTGTAATCCTTGATCCATTTATGCATCTCAGAATCAATATTTATAGGTCGGTTCTTTGTTTCACGATTTGGTAGCAGTTTGTGGCCTATATACCTAAAATATACTATGGCGATAAGCAGAAGAGGAAGGCCAATTAATCCGAATTCAAAAAAGGAAAAACCCTCCATGCCCTGTTCTGTCAAAGCGTTATTTACAATAATGTTAGGCGGTGTGCCGGTCAAGGTCAAAAGGCCGCCGGTGTTTGAACCAAAAGCAACGGGCATCAAAATTTTTGAAGGTAAAGTGCCTGCGGTCCATGCTGCGGAGACCGTTACGGGGAGTAAGGCGGCCACAGTACCTGTATTACTGACAAAACCTGATAATACGCTGGATCCAAGGGTAATAATCACCAATAACCTTGAAACGCTGTTTCCTGCCCAGGCCACAAATTTTCGCCCCGCCAATGCGGTCCACCCTGTTCTAGAGAGTCCTTCGCCAATAATGAAAAGTGCGGCGATCATGATGACCGTAGGGTTGCTGAAACCACTCAATGTTTCTGACACATCTAGGATTCCTACCAAATATAGGGTCAACATAGACATCAGAGCTATTACATCTGGGGGTAATTTTCCCCAAACAAAAAGGAGTATCGTAATCGTCAAGATTACTAGTAACTCGAACATATGAAATATATAAAATGGTTAGCTTATGGCCAGCACCGGCACTTTTGATTTTAAGGTCAACATCTGAGTAAGACGCCCTTCTGAAGGGTCGCTATTCTTTGTGTGATTCCTAGGAAGTATGGCAATCATATCTATTTCTCTTTCTGTTGCGTATTTGAAAATGCCGTCTACCACATCTGAATTTTCAATAAACACATGGTGTGAGTAAAAAGTCTCCAAATAGTATTCTAGTGCATTTTCGTTTTTTTCATCGGATGGGGAATAGCCGTAAGAGCCAGGTTCGTTTTGTATGGTGAGTACATGAACTTTTGCATTGAATTTTCTGGCAACATCGAGTAATGTGCCGAGTACCTTAGTGTCGTCAATTTCATTTTTGCCTAGTACCAGTGCAATATTCTTTACTTGAAGCTCTTCTACTTTCTGGGGAATAACGATTACCGTGCAATTCGCCTCAAGTACTAATTTTGAAGTATTACTGGCCTTAGAATCATTCTCGTCAAATGCTCCGGAAGTGCCCATGATAATCAAATCGATATTTTTGGTCTTTTGAGTCTTTATGAGGGCTTCGGTCAAGGGGCCCCATGCGGTGACCCATTTCATCGGAAGCTCCAGTTTTTTTTGATATTTTTCCTGTTCAATCATAAACGCCTCTTCCAACATACTCATATTTACATCATTCGTAATGTAGGCCAAAAGAATTTCCGTTTTTTTATCGTCACCTACAAAATTCACGGCGTAATCCAAGGCATTTTTTGAAGTCTGTGAGAAATCAAAGGGTACTAGAATGGTAGAAACATTGTTCATGATAAAAGTTTTATGTTTAAGACTGTAAAATTAAGGATAGGTAAGAGTCGATTATATGACAGATGTCATGCAATATATCAGTCTGTGTTTATAAGCTGAATTCAACCTGAGTTTTGAAATGGAAAATTTGAAGGAATATCTGGATATTTTAAAAAGTTTACATGATAAGATTGCCTTTTATCTATATTTCCTTTGGGTTTGATAATTTTTTTCCAATGCTTATATCATTTGCATTATTGATCCCAATTTGAGGTACCTCTTTTTAGTTTTAGTGTATTGAGGTTCTATTGTTTGCCTAGGACGTAATTGTGTTCTCGGAGAAAAGGTCAGCAGGCCGCCCAAACAATCTGTATGAAAAATGCTTGTTTACAGCGGCTTTAGTCTGTGCTTTCTTTTGAGCTGTTAACCACTGTAACAGTTCATTGGAAGCCTCTTAGTTCGTAGGAGGGTCAAAAACTACAGTCTCATTGCTATTTATATAAATAAGCCTGTTACAGGCTACTTTTTTGTATTCGGAGGTATTTTAATATAAACGGAGGGCAAGACTATGGTCAGGAATAGATATAAGCTTTTGTGTTTAGGTATTGTAAGCCTCAAGCGGTTTTTGAGACTTATATTGTACGTTCAAAAAGAACGAGAAACAGATTCACCGATTAAAGGAATTTAGTCATAATTCTCAGAATATCTTATACACTTTACTTTATGCTCATCGAAAAACACACCGTACAAAAACTAATCTTTATTTATAATGCCGATTCGGGTCTTCGGAACGTGATTATTGATGGGGCTCACAAGATTCTAAGTCCAAGTACCTATGAATGTAAACTTTGTGAACTAACTTTTGGTGCTTTTACTGAAAAAAATGTTTGGAAAAAATTTAGAGAAAGCTCCGATATTCAAATGGAGTTTTTACATAAAGACGAATTTAAAAAGCAATATGCATCGAAAATAGAACATGAATATACTTTTCCGATTGTTTTGAAAGCTACTGAAAATACACTTGAAGTTTATATAAGGGCTAAAGAGTTGAAAGCGATGGAAAATGCCGAAATGCTTGTTGAATTTATTGATAGGCGTGCCAAGGATTAGGTTTTTTGGCTCTTGAAAAAATCGGCATTGATGTTGTCGATATAATCCAAAACAGAATCTCTTCCTATTCTTTTAGAAGAGGAGGTAATAAAGTAATGTGGCGCTTCTTCCCATACTCCGGCTACTAATTGCTGTAGATATGAGTCTACATTTTTTTCGATGAGCTTGGGTTTTAATTTATCTGCTTTGGTAAAAAGAATGCAGAAGGGTATTCCATTTTCGCCCATCCACTCCATGAATTCCATATCAATTTTTTGGGGCTCGTGGCGTATGTCGATTAAGATAAAGGAGCAGACCAATTGTTTACGTTGCTCAAAGTAATTGGTGATATATCTTTGAAAGGTATTTTTGTCTTTCTTTGATACCCGTGCGTAGCCATAGCCCGGCAAATCGACCAAAAACCAGTTGCCATTAATCTTAAAATGGTTGATAAGTTGTGTTTTTCCAGGCCTACCAGAGATTTTGGCCAAATTTTTTCGTTCGGTAAGCATATTGATCAATGAAGATTTACCTACATTAGAACGGCCGATAAAGGCATACTCAGGTAAGGGTTCATTAGGGCATTTGTCAACGTCGGTGTTGCTGATTACGAAGTCGGCCGACTTTATTTGCATCGATGTATTTTTAGAAATTACGCTTCTCTAACCAGGCGTTAAAAATGTCGTTGAATTTGTCAGGATGTTCCATCATAGGGGCATGTCCACATTTCTCTATCCAGTATAGCTCTGAATCAGGCAACAGCTCATGAAATTCCTTTGCGACATTTGGTGGTGTAACACTGTCGTTTTCGCCCCAAATAATACAGATAGGCGTATGCATGTTTGGAAGGTCTTTAGACATATTGTGACGAATGGCACTTTTGGCTATAGATAAGGTCTTTACCAATTTCATTCGATCATTGACAGTCTCGAAAACTTCATCGACGATTTGTTTGGTAGCTATCTCAGGGTTATAAAAAACGTCCTGAGCCTTCTTTTTTATAAATTCATAATCTCCGCGCTTTGGATAGCCATCGCCCATAGCACTTTCATAAAGGCCTGAGCTACCCGTAATCACAAGCGCTTTTGCCGTTTTCGGGTATAATTTGATGTGTAAAAGACCAATATGACCGCCCAAAGAATTTCCTAAAAGAATAACATCTTTTAGGCCCTTGAACTTTATGAACCGCTCCAAATATTTGGCAAAACTCTTCACGTTGGTTTTCAACATGGGCATACGGTAAATCGGTAGTTCAGGAATCAGGACTCGGTAGCCCTTCTTTGGAAAATAATCCATTACACCGTGAAAATTACTCAAACCGCCCATTAGACCGTGCAGAATAATTATAGGAGTTCCTTCTCCTTGTTCAATATACTTGAATTTTCCTTCGGTAATAATATTTTCTTCCATTCAGGATATTCTGGTCTGCGTTGGCAAATATAGGAATTTCATTAGAATACAAGCACAATCGTATGTTGAGATAAAATAAGTGCCATCTTTTTTGCTTTGACGATACCGTGTTTTTACAGCAGGGCAATCTTGATTGTGAAATTATTTTGATGTCTGTCGATGCAAAATATAGGTATTTAATGTGAATAATTGATAAGAAAAAGGGTGTTTCTAATTTATGTAAATAACGGATTATTAGTACATTAATAATGTAAAAACACTCATTTTCTTAAAGATAAAGTTACAGGATTCTTTGTAAAAACGGATGATTCTCAACAAGAATTTGCTAAAGCCAAAGGTAATCAACCAAACTAAAAGGTACATGCATTAAAAAGCGTAATCTAGAAGATAAAATATTCTATCCAGAAATAATGAGTACTTATTTACTGTTTATGGCAGCATAAACATTATTCGTGTTATTTACATAGCGTGTAAACGTATTTGTATTATCGATAGAGATTTATTCAAGGGTGTTGAGGGGGTAGCAAGTATAAGTTTCAAATGCCATAGGTTGATTCTTTCATTCTACATGAATGAATTTTGAAATAGATATTGGCTCTCCCATATGTGTAAACCCTTCCAAACAAACCTCATAATCACCGCTGTTGTCAGAGGTATAAAAGGTCAATGAATTTTCTTTGCTGTTCAATGCCAAGTTTGGCCTCCAAAGTAACTGACTTCTATAGTCTGGGAGACGCTTCGCCTCTTGTCTCGATCTATCATCGTAATTCTGAGAATAATAATTCTTTTGAGGAAACGGACTCGGTATCTTTGCGTTGCGCATATTGTTCTTGTCCATTTTTTGCGAATAATTGTGTGCATTCGTTTCGATGGCAAGAATGCCTTGGAAAAGCTGAGGTCCTATATAATATACATGTCTTGATACGCTGATTTTTTTGATTTCTTTGGCTTTGTAGTCCAAAAGATCATCAAGATGTTGCACCAAAATGCCATCTACCATGACCAATGGCGAACCTTCTGATGCTACCAAAAAAGAATCTTCTTTCCTTACTTGAAAAGTGTATCCTTCCTTGATTTTTTTTAGCCATACATTGGCGATGATTTCTACAACGGTTTCCTTTATGGTAGGAAACCTTTTATAATCATCGAGAAGATAGGTTTTTGGTAGATTCCTATAAACCGCTTTAATAGACCTATTATAAGTGGTGCTGTCTTCTTTCTTTTCAAAATATGCATTTTCGATCTGGTTGTAGATACTTCGTTCAAGAATCATGGCGTATATCTCTTCTGAAATACTGAATTCCTCAAAACTGAACTTGTCATAGTTCAATGGTTTTACAGAGCTAAATTCAATTTTTTTTTGATCTTGGTCACTTCCTAAAAGTTGCAAAATTGCATTGTTGTTCGTGCGATGTTCGTTCAGGTTAAAGTAAAAGATGCCCTTATTGTTGGTATGGACGATTTTTAAGACATGGTGATTTTGCGAGATAGAAACACTTACCTTTTCATTGGCAAGGGGTTTATTATCTTCTTTTGACAGTATTTTTCCTGAAAATAGCTCTCCGCGCAGTTCGGGCAGATAAATGATGTCGTTGATGCCAATCGAATCTGTTACTGTATTATTACTTTTAAGATTGTGTGAAAAGCTTTTAGCTGTTTGTGGAGGTTCATATATGAGGGTTCCCCTTTTTCTTACTGAGATAGAGTAGTTGCCATGGCCCTCGTATTCAAGCATGTTTTTGATGTTTAATGTTACAGCTTTTCTCTTCCCATATTTTTTTTTGGCAAGATCTTCAGC
>JASFYU010000062.1:0-9770 GCA_045046905.1 Flavobacteriaceae bacterium
AATTAAATTTAGACCCATGAAAGTACTATAGATTTACTAGAGTACAAAATAGGAACCGTAAACTACTTCAAAACAAAGCTGTTCTCTTGACCGTACTAACGAGGCGTTTACCTTCTTGAATCGCAGGGCAGCTACCTTGCCGCTCACAGCTCTCAAACTAAACTTTTTTAGATGACTTCCTAAGCGATATCCAAACCAAATTCACAGTCGTTTCGCCCGCCTTGACTAAACCTTCTTCTTTCTGGTAGAAGACGATTTTCTATGGCTTACTTTCACTTTACGCGAACCCTTGGGGTTTTTCTTTATGACTACCGCTTGCTTGAATCTATTGGGGCTTCTTTTTACAGTGACCACTGCCCTACTCCTATTTGGTTTCCGAATAAGGGTTTTTCCTTTTCTAGTACCATTCACTGTATGAACACTAATACCTCTTTTAGTGCTTCGACCCACCTTGTTAGCTCTTACCGTTTTGTATGGGCTACCATGAGCCCCATTTATACGTGCCGTTCGTACAGCATGAGATTTGTTGGGCCATTTTTTTCCGAAATCATTTCTTGTGATTTTAGTATGTAAATACAGTGCCTTACTACTATGACGCACATGGGGGTAGTGATAGGTATGCTTTATGTACCCATGTGTGTGAACATGCTTTTTATACCCAAATACCGATAGGGGTTTCCAAAAATGAAAATGATGCGGGTAAACCCCCCAATAGTACACAGAATGATAGGGCGTGTAATTTGAACTCCAAAATAACGAAAATAATAGAGGGCGATGTACATAAATTGGCTCGATAATAAAAGCCGTACCGTATACATATACATCGCCTACAATCTGCACCCGTGTTTGACCTGTATCATCTTTTTCTACTTCGATAGTGGCCACATCTTGATAAATATCCTCGCCCAAGACCGCTTGAACTACAATTAAATGGGTATCACTTTCAGTAGTCTCAACAACCCTCAGGTAGTCAACACTACCATCCTGATCCAAATCAAGATTAGAGATTTGTACCTCTGGATCATTCAATTTATTTTCAAAATCCTCTAAATCCTTCGAATCTCCAAAAATAGAAGCTACGGCCTCTAAGTTTAAATTCTCACTGATTTCTTCACTCAGTGCCTCTACAGTGGTCACATCTTGAGCATAGCTTACCATATTAGCCGCCAAAAACAGTAGCCCAGCCTTTACAATATTCTTCTCTATTCGATTTTTCATTGGACATCTTTTTTAGTATGGATTATTATAACAACCAGAAGTCAAATAACCCTAATACTATTATTCAAAACACCTGTATTTATCGATGAAGGGGGAAATAAAAAGAGAAATTGGAAATTGGAAATTGGAAATAAAAAACCAGAAACATACCGTTTTTGCGAGGAACGAAGCAATCTGTTTGTTATGAGTACAAAGTAATTAGTACAAAGTAATGAGCGAACAGTTATCAGTGAAAACCAGAAACCAGAAACCAGAAAAGAAAGCGTACAATCAAAAGAGATTAAGCACCTAGCTATATTCATGAAAAACATACTCGTCTACCTCATTTTTTTTGAGGAACTTTTAAAATTAGGTTTTGATATTCTGCCATGGTATCCAAATCAATTTCCTTACCGGCTGGACTTATTGCCAGCACATCGTTTTTATGATTTTCGATGATGCTTTTTGCGCCCTTATCCTCACTCAAGTTCATAAGTTCAGAAAAATAGGTGGTCTCAAATATTGCCGGCACCCCTACCCTATTTGCGTAGGCTGTTGCCACGATTCCCTTTCCATTATGTAAATAGGTATCGACCATAGTAGCGAGATATACCGTATCAATCAAGGGTTGGTCACAAAGCAATATCAGGACTGCGGAATACGTTTTTTTAGTTTCAACTATAGACCCCATTCCAAAGGCCAAGGAAGAGCCAAGGCCTTTCTCCCAGTCCGTATGTTCGAGACATACCACATTTGACTTTCTGATATGCGCTTTGACTATTTCGCAATGGGCCCCTAAAACCACAAAAACATCGGCGTTTTTTATACCTAGGGCAGTTTCAATAGCATTGCCAAGCAGGGTGGTCGTCTTCCATGGTAATAATTGTTTGCTCTGACCCATGCGACTTGACCTACCTGCCGCCAAAATGAGAACAGCTATATTCATATTGGTTTCTTGCATCAACTGTGTATGGCGCCCTGCTTGTTCTTTAACATCATCGGGGCTTGGTTTCGTACAACTGATAGTACCTCTGAAAGTATAGCTATGGCAATCTCTTGTGCTGTTTCTCCTCCGATATTTAATCCGGCCGGACCATGAATACCTTCAAAAAAATCATAGGCCACATCAGGGTAACGCTCAAGGAGCTCCCCCAAAAGTTTTTCTCTTCTTTTCGAAGGGCCTAATAAGCCCAAATAAGCAGGTCTGCTATCTCTTAATCGTATTAAATATTGTAAATCTTTGACATAACTATGAGTCATGATTACTACCGCAGTATGGGCATCAATAGCATCTACGCAAAATGACTCGGGTTCGGTTGGTATCAGCTTTTGGATTCCAGGAAAATCGGCCAACACCTTTTCTTCCGCTAGGCCTGAGACTACAGTAACTTCCCAACCAGTGAGTGCCGCATACGAACACAGTTGCACTGCATCGTGTTCGGCTCCTAGAACAACAAGTTTAAAACAGGGTGCCAGTAGCTGCTCAAAAATCTCTAATCCTACATTTTTATTAAAAACAGGCCGTGGAGCAAGTGCTTCCTTGCCCATAAAAAAAAGTGAACCAAAACTGGTATCGGCCTTATCTATACGCTCAAAATAAGACACTATTCTAAAGCTATCTCTATTTTTTAACTGCCTTGAAAATGCTTGTAAAAAGCTATCGTTAGGTGCAAAGGGTTCTATTAAAATGTACAAAATACCCTCACATCCTAAACGATAACGGCCGTCATAGGTCATGGTCTTAGGAATCTCGTTATCAAAAACACTATCCGCTTGTCTGCAGATTTCCTTTTCTACACAGCCACCACTGACGGCACCAGTCATTTTACCGTCTTCTCTTATAAGCATTCGTACACCAGGTCTACGGTATGAAGAACCGTCTAAAGCCACTACCGTTGCCAGAACAGTTTTTAGACCATTCTTTTGAGCCAAACTATAGGCCTGTATTATTCTCTTGAGTTCGTGAGTCATCGTAAAAGCAAGATATCAAAAATTTTCTACGCAAGACAAGGTTTAATCTGTATTGTGAAATAGAAAATATTTTAACCCGAGTCATACGATAAGGCTTCATTACTTTTTAGTAGTTTCGACCCTCATTAGAAAGGCCTATTTCATTCTTCAGATTTAACGCTTCGATAGGTCCAAGGGTACTCTTTCAATTCTAAGAAACTTATTTATTGAACCAGTAGGTAAACTTGAGGGTAAGACCCCAATTGCGACCTTCAAAAGGCTCAATGAAATAATTGTTGGTATACACCAGAAACAAATCAGAAGCTGGACTATAGCGCCATTGAAATCTAGAATTTAAATTAAAGGTCTTTGACTGCTCATTATACTGAAAAAGGGTTGCGAAAAATACTTTATTCGTGAATGTAATATCGACTTCTGAACCAATAAGCCAGAATTGGGTATTGTTCCAAGGTGCGGGTAAGTTGATATTATTATAGTTTAAATTGGCACTCAGACTTACGTAGGGCTGAAATCGATACCCCAGTTCACCCGTGATACTGGTACGGTTTCCTCCAGAATAATATCCGCCAAGTCGGCCATCAAAACTATAGGTAAACAAGCTTTGGGGTTTGGAGCTGTACATCCACCCAAAAGCGTTCCAATTGTGCTTTGTTCCTGTCTCAAGTTCTTGTTTACCCACCCTTGTTGGATCAAAGGGCGCCAACAGTTCCACATAATCATCAGATACGAATAAATCTAAACTACTACGGTTCCTAAAAGCAATTTGGTACAGAATAAAACTTGTATTATCGGTACGTTCAAAATTTTCATTAAAATAGTAAGACGTGTTTAGTTTTGGCCCGTGACTTATTACTTTCCCTTCTTTCGGAAAAAACAGATACCCCACATATGAATTGATCTTCACATACCCATTTCGTGGTACAAAGCCCACCTCCGCAGTATATTCCTTACCAACCCATTCTTCCTGAATTCGCCAGCTCCATTTTCTACTCTTATATTCCAAATGAGCCGCTTGTGTCACCCCACTATTTAGTTGATCAGGAGCGAAAGATTTTAAGAAAAAGGCTTTTCCGTTCCATTTATTGTTCGAAGATGCAAGGTTGTACTCCACGCCAAAATTGCGATTGAATTCAGGATAGAGCGTTTTTAATGAATCATTTTCTTGAGGATAACTGATAGACTGTTTATTTACAAACATCAGACCTATACTCGACCTACTAAAAATCTTTCGTTGTAAAGACAGTACTCCAAAATTTTGGCTGGGGAGTCCGGTATCATCAACACTGGCCGTTTGCATGTTCATAATACCCAATCGCCATTTTTCATTCAAATTACCACTCACCCTAGCACCTGCCTGAATTGGAACGCCCAAGCCAATACGTCTTGAGAAGAAGGGTCTGATGGTCGGATAACCAAAGCTGGCGAACAAATCACCATTTTCTAAGAAGAACTGCCGTTTTTCAGGAAAAAATAACTCAAAACGATCAAGATTGGTGATCTGTCGATCCACTTCAACCTGAGAGAAATCTGGGTTTACGGTTAAATCCAGATTGAGTGAAGAAGTAAGACTCAGTTTTACATCACCTCCTATTTTAGCGTCATACACTGTACCCCCATTATTTTCAAGATCCTGGCTGACCGTACCCAAAACATAGGGTATCACAGAAAAATTCAAGCCCTGCCGTGGTGGTGGCGCATCCCAAACCAAGGTGCCATTATAGGCCATTGAAGATGTGGGAAATTGTCGCGGAACGGGTGTCCAGCTCGACTTTTCACTAGATTTTAAATCTAAACGGCTAAAATTTATACCCCATTCTGTAACTCCGTCTTTGTAGCGAATCGATTTAAAGGGAAGTGCCATTTCAAAAACCCATTTCTCATCACTATGTGTGACTTTTGACACCCATTTACTATCCCAATTAAGATCCACCTTCGATCCATTATACATGGTACCGTCCCACTGGGCACCATAGGCATTTGCACCAAAGGAAAAACCCGTGGTCTGGTTATTAAATGGATCTATAAAAAGTAGAAAATTATCATTCTTGCCAAAAGTAAAATCACGCCGCAGGGACTCTACAAAATAATTACCGCGTTTTTTGTTGAAAAAAGTAGCTAAAAGATACAAGTGGGTATCATCGTAGGTCATTCGAATTTCAGACTGTTCATTGGCTAGGCCATCATCATTAGGCAATACCATAAAAAAGTCCTTGGCCACATCTGTAGTTTCCCAAACACTATCATCACCCAAACCGTCTATGATTACTGGCAAATTGGTTTTTTTGATGTGTAAGCGAAATGCTTCGTTCTTTTTCTGAGCATTCACTTGTATACAGACCGCAAGAGTCAAAATCAGTAGGTAATATTTCATAGTAAATCGCAGCAATTGAAATCCATTTGTTATTGGAGGCACAAAATTAGGTATTCTAAGCGAATAGCACATTATTACAACCAAGATTCAACAACATTTTTTAATTGTGTTGTTTTTCAACTTGAAGACTACGCTTATGGAAAAAAGATAGCTTTAACAGGTTTTAACATAAGTTTTAAAATACGCCCATAATTTATACTGCTTTTGTTCGTTCTGTTGGTTGAACCCAAAAATTATGAAAATGAGATCTTTCTTTAAAACCACCTCGCTCTTAGGTGTAATCCTTTTAGTTTTTTCATGCAGTAATGCCGATGATGATGTACGTCTTGACCTCGACTTTGGTGATCTTGGCAAAGGAAAGGCCGTAGACAAATGCCTTGACCTAGGAGAAAGTGACCTAGTACTTTCGATACAGGAACAGTATACCACCTTACCGGGTAAGGTATCTATCTTTTTTAAGGTATCTGATACCGAAGGCAATCCGGTACCAGGCTTAGAGGCAAATCAATTTACAATATACGAGCAAGGGCGAAATGATGATTGCTTCAATACCATATCTACCTCAGAATCACAGGCGAGAATTTCGCCAAACTCCCAAATATTCAGTAATAAAGCGCTATTGGTACTCGATTTGAGTAATAGCGTACTGAGCAGCAGTTTACAAGAGCTCAAATCTGCCAGTATTAGTTTTATCGATAATGTAATGCCCGATACCGCTCAGGAATCATTCAAAATGGCTATTTATTGGTTTGATGGTGAGAATGAATTGCATTCATTAAATCAATTAACGGCCTCAAAGCAAGAATTGACCGCCGCAATAGAAAGTATAACTGATGACATTAGTAGTGATCCATCTACGGATCTGTACGGGGCCGTTTTAAAATCTACCGATATCGCTTCCGAACTTTTGAAGCAGAGTACAGGTGGAGGAAAAATTGGTGCCGTATCGGTAGTTATTTTTACCGATGGTACAGATCAAGCATCGCGATTCACCAAGGAAACTGCCAAGAAAAAGGTGAATGAAGCTGATCGAAATATTTCTTTTTTCACCATTGGTCTTGGAAGCGAGATCGATACCGAGATATTAACCGACATTGGAAAAACATTTAGCGTTATTGCCGGCAATAAAGGAGAACTAGAGAACACCTTCAATGATATATCTTTTAGGGTATCTCAACAGGCAAACAGTTTTTATCTTTTTGAGTATTGTAGCCCAAAAAGAGATGGTAGCGGTGAAAACAATCTTGCCATTCAGGTAAAAGATGGTAGCCGACAAGGTGCCGTACAGACTAAATTCAGTGCCAACGGATTTACAGGTGGCTGTGAGTAAGGGGAAATAGAAGATTAAAAACTAAGACCGCTACGTTCTTAGACCTGAGATACTATATAAAACAACTGATCAACGACTATTTCAACCGCTATTTTAAGCTGTTCGGAAAGGCAAAGAAGTGTCTTTTAAAAAACTGAAAAAATCAGGTTTACACATGATTTAACCATACCTGCTTTTCGTTAACTGACACGAATCATGTATGACCGGAAAATTGATATAAAAGGGAGAAACCTAGGCGTTTCACCCTTTTTTTTATGCATTTCATCTAGATTTCAGCTATTTAAGTAGGGGGTTTTGCTCCCAAATTGTTTTACTACCAACAACCCCATATTACACTTAAACCTACATCCTAAAGACTATGATACAGTACAACGTAAAGAAAAGAAATCATGGATGTAATCAAAGAAATTATTCAAAATAGTGCCATTGGACCAATGTCGATCTGGTATAAAAGTTTAGTTCTATTGCTGTTCTCTTCAATAGTATCTACCTTATTTATTATGCTCGTTTTATTGATTAAATACGGGCCTTATACCACCATTTGCTTTGGGTATTAAGGGCTCCTCTAAAAAGTATAGATGAAAAATCAACGATAGATCATGGCATTTTTAAAATCGCTGGTACTTGTTTCTAAATTAATGAGAAAGCCATTGATAATGGCATAAGTCAACACTCCATCTTTCTCTAATAGAAATGTTGGGTTACTACCCACTTCTAAGCGCAAAGCAGGAAGCACATAATTCTCACTAAGTATATTGATAGCATAGGGTGATTCTAAAAGTTTCTTTGGAATATTTTTCATACGTACATAGGTATATCCTCTTTTCAATAATGAAATAACATCCAAATTCTTAAGTTGTTCAAGAGACTTTACTACTTCAGGATAGACCTTTCCTGGTCTTACCGTATGGCCCGCTACATCTAAGGTCTTATAGCCATAATAGGTAGAAAGATCACCCTGGTCTACGATTCGACTGCTGTACCAAAAATCAGTATTCCCATTTTTGTCGACTTCAAGCCTATGAATACCCACATCGAGTACATACCTATTTCCGAGCAGTTCATAGCCTACATTCTTAAGTTTTAGATCGAATAGTTTCCTATCATTTTCAGGTATCTTTTCGTAATCCTCCAAAGGTATTTCTTGATAATTGCCCTTGGCTATCGTGTAGATTGCAGATAAGATAGACACATAATTTAATTTTCTGATTTCCTGCTTTTCCACATCATTTGCGTATCCGCCAGACTCGATTAAAATAGTGCTAGTACCCCACTTTTGAATATTATCGCCAAAGGCCCGCGGTTCAAAATCATCATTGTATCTACCAACCTGCCCAGGAGCATATTTTTGAATGATATTGTTCATAAATACAATGACTTTCATGGCCTTAGCTCGAACCTCATTGATATCTTTTTCGTAATTGTATGCTGGTGCGAGATACGAAATGGTGGCGGGTTTATTTGTACGCTTGGCATTATAGTAAGTACTTTGGTCATGAAGGTTAAAACCAAAATCCGCTTCAAGACTGTCTCTCACTCTTTTCAAACTTCTACTTTCGGGCGATTGTAAACGCAGGGCATCTCTATTTATATCAAGCCCTAAACGGTTTCTTCGTTGGTATACTTCTGCCCCATCAGGATTTAACATCGGAAGAAAATGCAGTGTTAAACTACTCAGAATATCGCTTTTTTCAGCGGCAAAATCATCACTGTCTAAAAAATTAAAAATATCGAATATCGCTTGGGTGGCGGTGGGTTCATTGCCGTGCATTTGTGACCAAAGAAAAACATTGATAGCACCAGAGCCTATACTTACCAATGACAGCTCACGCCCTTCGATGGATCTACCCACCGTTTTTACAGTGAATTTCGTGTTTTTTCGGTATTTGCTAAGTAGGGGCTGCAACTCATGGTGTTTGATTCTTCGTTTGTCTAAACTTTGCTCCTTAAAGGTCTCATAGGTTGTATATAGCGCAGATGTAATATCTTTCTCCTGGGCCTGTACTAGTACCGAAAATAGGAGAAACAAAAAACAGTAGCGTTTGATCAGAAGAGTCTTGGTTTTAAAAAATTCTGTATTCCGCATGCGCTTCTAATTTTTTTGGGGAAGAGGTTTAAAATTTAATTTTTTGGTCGCTTGGCGTACTTTTCGCATAAATTCAGGTCCGGGATCAGTCTTTTTTGTACGGTAGCCTTCATCTTTCTCGAGCCATAGCGGATGCCCTTCAAAATTGGTGTATTCATAATGTCCGATTATATATTCGATATCATATTTCGAAGCCAAATAGCGTACCAGCCAAATATTCGATTTCAATTGCGCTTTGGTCAAGGGCAGCTCCTCGGTGCCACCTACATTTTCAACCCCTATTGCACAATGGTTGAGTCCTATTACATGTCGCGCCATAGTGGTCTCGGGTAGCAACTGATAAATAGTACCATCTTGATCTACTAGAAACTGTGAGGAAACATTCAAGGCGCTGACACTCTTGATATCTGGACGCCAATTCGGGAGTTTTGCTTGTTCAAAAGCCTCATATGATTGCTTTAAAGTCGGAATGACCGTCCAATGCAATACAATCATTTTTGGAACAATCTCGGGGGTATCCTGTTCTAGACCATAGCGATCTGTTAAATACGCCAATGTCATTTCTTTGCGCTCGGCATCAAAAATAATAGGTTTGTCGACAATCTCTTTGAAAGTCGAGCAAGAAACTAAAAGAACCAAAACAGAAATTAAAAGGAGTCTTCTCACTATTTTAAATTTTTTTATAAAAATATTAATTTCCTTCACGTAAACCCGATTTATGCGGTAAAAAACTGTTCCTAATTTCTGGCTTCTACTATTCCACTTTCTTATTTTTACTCATTACTCATTACTTAGTACTCATTACGAATAACAAA
>JASFYU010000063.1:0-6101 GCA_045046905.1 Flavobacteriaceae bacterium
TTTCCTTCGGATTTGATGATTTTTTTCCACTTCTCGCCAAATTTCTTCAAATTAACCCGTTAGTCCTTCAAAAATTTAGCTTCGAATTGAATAAAAAATCATCTAAACTGTAAACAAAGATTAGGTCGAACTCAGGTTATAAGCTTTTATGTATCTTCGATACGATAAGCATAAAATCTAGAGATTCTCTGCCTGCAATACTTTAATTGGCGACATTATCTTCATTTAGATGGTGTTTTAGTTAAAAAATGCGCTTTAACTTTTAGGCATAATGTACTAACGTAAAAGAATAATGACTGTTGATCAAATTAGTATATTCTTAATTATTGCAATGACTTTTCTCCTTTTTATTTGGGGACGTTTGCGATATGATATTGTCTCGATTATTGCCTTAGGTGCTTTGTTTATAACTGACAAGGCATTGGGTGGAGAAACATCAAATTTGATAATGAGCGAATCCGATATATTTATTGGCTTTGCACATCCGGCAGTTATAACTGTTGCCTTGGTACTTATAATCAGCAGGGCGCTTCGTAACTCAGGCGTAGTTAATTTGATTTCTCGTCAAATTGCCCCTTATTCAAAAAATCAACTCACCCATATCACTAGCTTGAGTGGAGTAGTAGCCATTCTTTCCGCTATTATGAATAATGTTGGTGCACTTGCGTTGATGTTACCGGTAGCACTCAAAAGTTCTATAAAACAAAAACGATCACCTAGTATTATTCTTATGCCCTTGGCATTTGCAAGTATTCTCGGAGGAATGATTACCATGATCGGTACTCCTCCTAATATCATAATTTCTACTTTTCGCGAAACTCAGCTTAGAGATATGAGGGCAAGGGCGCTAGAAGATACGCTATCTCCTGCTGCTCAATATTTTATATCTCAAAATATTGATGTTAAACAATTTATACCAGAAGCATTTAGCATGTTAGATTTTTCTCCTGTAGGAGGAGCACTAGCATTGATGGGTGTATTGTTCATTGCTTTTATCGGTTGGCGGTTAATTCCTAAAACAGCTCATAAAAAATCTATAACCGAATCGCTTTTTTCTATTGATGAGTATATAACCGAAATACGTATTCCTGAAGAATGTAAATTTATAGGGCTACAAATAAGCGAAATAGAAAGTTTCACAAAAGACAGGCTCACCATATTTGGACGAATATCCAAGAATGAAACAATGCGTCTGCTCAGCAATGAGCATATCATTAAAAAAGGAGACCGATTTCAGATCAAAGCCGACCCTGTAGACTTAAAAGTAATGATGGATGAATATGGCTTACGACTTACAAAAATAATGCGCCAACGAATAGACCTATTAAAAGACAAACATACTGCTTTTAAAGAGGTCTTAGTAACACCAGGTTCGCCATTAGAAAATCAAAATCGAGATTTCTTTTATAAACACAGCTCAAATACATTGATTCTTATGGCTATTGCCCGTCAAGGTCAACCCATTAGAAAACGCCTTAGAAATATGTTTTTTAGGGTAGGAGATGTATTGCTAATACAGGGCAGTATCGATAATCTAAATGACAATATAAACTCTCTAGAACTTATTCCGCTCGCAGAACGAAATGTAAAAGTAGGGGTATATTCGAAAGTTGGTTTAGCATTATTAATTTTTGGAACTGCCATCGCATTAAGTATGTTTGGTATTCTACCAATCACATTGGCTTTTACAGGAGCTGTTTTGATGTATATTTTTACGGGAATTCTACCGATTCGTGAACTTTACCATCAAATAGATTGGCCAATCATTGTATTGCTAGGTGCCATGATTCCTGTAAGTAATGCACTTCAAACAACGAGAAGCACAGGCTTAATAGCAGATTTTATGTTAAACATGACCACTAATTTACCCCCCTGGTCTATTTTGGCCTTGATTATGATTATTACTATGACCCTGTCAGATGTAATTAATAATGCAGCAACAGCTCTTATCATGGCACCGATTGCAGTTGAGATAGCAATATCTATAGGAGTCAGTATTGACCCATTCTTAATGAGTGTAGCCGTTGGGGCTTCCTGTGCTTTTCTCACACCTATTGGCCATCAATGTAATGCGCTTATACTTGGACCTGGAGGATATCGATTTTCTGATTATTGGAGAATGGGATTGCCCTTAGAAATTCTTATTGTTATACTAGGCGCACCCTTGATATTGTATTTTTGGCCATTATAAAACCCAATGATAGATTTAATGAATGTTCTTAGAAACTGTTTCGAATTATATCACTTCATTTCTAGACACTTTCTGAAGCAATTCAATAACTTGACATTAAGCATAGTAAACTACCTAACTCAAAATATGTATTAGATAACAGGCCACACTTTGAAATATTCGGTAAAAAACATAAAAACAATAATCCAAATTCAGAAGAAGAAATATGGGTGTCGATAAAGAAAAATATAGCCTACACTTAAGAATGAATACGGTTTGTTCTATGCATCTTGTAAACCTCCTTCCTTATCCAATGAACCTGAGGCAGAAAACACTCAAAATATCAATTGCAACTATATATTATCCTTCCGCTATATTGCATTATAAATTAGTACACCTCATCATAAGATGCCAAAATTTCGCCAAAAACTTCCAAATGACCTACAATTATTAAAGCCTCAAATCCACGTTTTGACAATTTATAACTAACTTTTGGTGGAACCTCATTAAAATTTTTACGTATTAAAATATGATATTTCGCTAATATTTTAAGCTTGTCAATCAATACCTTTTCCGAGATATCTGGCATTTGCTTTCTTATTTCATTAAACCTCAATTCTTGTTTTCCAATTGATTTAATGATAATAAGATTCCACTTACCTCCTAGCACTTTAATTGTTCTACGCAGTGGGCAATCTTTGATACTTTCAAATTTCTTCATCATACTTACCTTTATGTTAGTACTTGTTCAAAAGTATATTAAATTGTATTTTTAAACAACAAAATAAAAGTTAGCGTAAAATGATTACTAAAAAAGTAACCTATTTAATACCGGCAGTCGACATTAATATGGGTGGCATTATACTAAAACAAGCTTTACCCACTAATAGCATACCTCATATTGACCCATTTTTACTTTTGCATCACGCAAATTTCACCTATAACAAAAATTCACTTGCGATCCATCAAGGCATTGGGCCACATCCTCATAGAGGGTTCAGCCCAGTAACATTTGTTATTAACGGAGAGGTTCATCATAGAGATAGTAGGGGAAATAACCAAATAGCTAAAGAAGGTGACGTGCAATGGATGCATTCAGGAGCGGGAATTATACATAGTGAACGCCCCTCTCAACAGCTGGTCGACACTATGGGGAATCAAGAAATTATTCAACTCTGGATCAATTCGCCCGCAAACAGCAAAATGAAACAACCTGATTATCAATTCATAAAGGAATCTGATATGCCCGTTTTTTATTCTGAGGACAAGCATATTAAAAATAAAATAATTGCTGGAAACTATAATGGTCTACAAAGTAGAACAAAAACCGAAAGTGAATTGTTACTGGTTTGGGGAGAATCGAACACCGGCTCATCTCAGAAGATTAAAGTACCTAAAGGGCATCATTCACTGCTATATGTGATTAAGGGAGAACTCGCCCTAAAAGGTTATGGGAATGTAGAGAAAGAGTATTTAGCCATTTTTGATAATGAGGAGGGGCAGATTGAAATGACTATACCCTCGAATGCACAGTTTTTGCTATTATGCGGGGCACCCTTAAATGAAAAGGTCACCCAACAAGGACCGTTTGTAATGAATACACAGACAGAAATCATGGAAGCAATGCGTGATTATCAAATGGGAAAAATGGGGATATTAATAGAAGATAACTAATGCTCTGAATACATTTCAATAGTCTCCATTCTTGACAGCACTAATAAATTAGAACTATGAAAATAAGACAATATAAGATTCTGAACAGCTATGAGGCGTTAGAGGAAGGAAAAACAATAACGGTTACGGCAGGCAAAAAAATACTTGCCGTTTCTAAATTTGATAAAAAAATAGGTGTTATAGACAATGCTTGTCCACATTTGGGCGGGCCTCTTGGTGAGGGTAAAATCGAAGATGGGCACCTTATTTGTCCATGGCACGGCTATCAATTTCACCCCTGCACAGGAAAAGCCCCAGAGGGCTTTGATGACAAGGTGAAGTCCTATGATGTAATCGTAAAAAAAGACGGCCTATATGTAGCAATCGAGGAAGACTTAGAAAAAGAACCAACCATTTCGGATATTATGGTGCAAACCATGGTTAATTGGGGCGTAGATACCGTCTTCGGAATGGTAGGGCACTCTAATCTTGGCCTAGCCGATGCTATGAGATTACAAGAAGAAAAAGGTAATCTGCAATTCATTGGTATTCGACATGAAGGAGCCGCCGCCTTTGCAGCCTCTGCCTACGGAAAGTTAAAGGGCACACCCGCAGCCTGCCTGACCATTGCAGGACCAGGAGCGACCAACTTATATACAGGCATGTGGGACGCTAAGGTTGACAGAGCCCCTTTCCTTGCTCTAACTGGGCAAGTAGCCACACAGGTAGTGGGTACCGGAAATTTTCAAGAGGTAGATTTGGTCGCAGCCTTTAGCTCGGTCGCAAATTTTAACCATAGAGTTCAATCCGATAGTCCACATGGAGAATTAATGAGCCTAGCCATTAAGAAGGCCATCTTAAACAGAGATGTATCTCATCTTACCTTTCCCGATGAGGTACAAGAACTACCAGCAGGAGACTCAAAAGCGTCTAATGACAAGGATCGAATGCCCAATTTATCTTTCATTCCCCCGACTCAAGAAGTGGATAAAGCGATTACCCTTATTAAGAAAGCCAAAAAGCCAGTAATCATTATAGGTCATGGGGCAAAAACTGCAACCAAACACCTACTAGCACTAGCCGAGAAAATAAACGCCCCAATAATGACCACCTTTAAGGCAAAAGGAGCCATTTCTGATTTTCACCCATTGGCTTGTGGTGTTGTTGGCAAAAGTGGCACGCCCATTTCTGCACACTTTATGAGTAATGCCGATTTATTATTGGTTTTTGGAGCCTCATTTTCTCGCCATACAGGCATTACCGAAAGTATTCCTACCATTCAAGTGGATTTTGACCCAATGTCATTGGCTAAATTTCATTCCATTGCCGTCAGAGTATTAGGTGAAATAGGAGAAAGTGCCATATTGTTCATTGAAAAATTAAAAGAAGAGACATTTGGTTACGATCCTAAGAAATTAATCGCCGATAAATGGGAAAGCTGGAGAACGACAAAAAAAGAAAGGGCAATTGAGAAATCGGATGCCTTGACCAATGCAAAGGTCTTTTTGGAACTCAACAAAAGTGTACCCGAAAAAGGGGTTATGTGCGTAGATGTCGGAAATAACGCCTACAGCTTCGGCCAGTATTTTGAGTGTAGAGACCATCAATTTCTACTGTCAGGATATTTGGGATCTATTGGTTTTGCGTTGCCAGCATCAATCGGGGCATGGGCAGCGACCGAAGGCAAAACCCCCATTATTGCAGTAGCTGGTGATGGTGGTTTTGGTCAATATATGGCAGAGTTGACCACTTTGGTCAAGTATCAGATACCCGTTAAAATTATTCTGATAAACAATAACCAATTGGCCAAAATCAGTAAAGAACAACGTATTGGAGAATTTGATGTATGGAAAACAAACTTATCAAATCCTAAATTTAGCGAATACGCAACCTCTTGTGGTATGGTAGGCTTATATGCCGAGACCAATAAAGAAATAGAAACGCAAATGAAAGCATTGTTCGCAATTGAAGGCCCTGCACTCTTAGAGGTAATAACAGACCCTGATAAAATGTAAACCTGAGTTCGACCTAAGATTTGTTTACAGTTTAGATGCTTTTTTATTCAATTCGAAGCTGAATTTTAGAAAGACTAACGGATTAATTTGATAAAATTAGGCGAGAAGTGGAAAAAAATCATCAAATCCGAAGGAAATACAGATAAAAGGCAATCTTATCATGAAAAATCTTTGAAATATCTCGATATTCCTTCAAATTTTCCATTTCAAATCTTAGCTTTTATTTGTATTCTGTAGATTAAATCTTAGGTCGAACTCAGGTT
>JASFYU010000064.1:0-86676 GCA_045046905.1 Flavobacteriaceae bacterium
TTGTATTGGAGTTTCTAAAATCGATTTCGGGAGCCAAGAGGTAAATTCCTGTCAACACCATCAGGCCCAGTAACAAATGTATTTTTTGAAATTTCACTTTCAAGAACAGGGGCTCTAAAAAGGAGGTCATGACCGGGTAGGTAAAGAGCGAGAGCATTCCTATCGCCACACTTGATAACTGTAAGGCCTTGAAATAGGTCATCCAATGAACACCTAGTAAAACTCCGGAAACTAGAATAGGGAAGATATCTCTTCTTCTAAGGTCAAAAGATATTTTTCGCCATTTGCAATACAGAATCAAAAGAAGTAATCCTAATACTGCCCTCAGGGCAATTGTTAACGGAATAGGCAGCGTAATGAATTTTCCAAAGGGGCCTGAAGTACCAAGAAACAACATGGCTAAATTGATTTCCAATAAATTTAAAGATGATAATGTCTTATTCTTTTCTCCCAAAACCTATCGTATATGCTTTTTTGCCTTTTCTAGTATAATTTGTGCCACGGGTTTATTCTCCAAATGGCTTTCTAGCCATGAAATAATATCCAAATACAAAAAAGCACGCTTTTCATAGGGGTGGTCCTCATACTTTTTTAGCTCGGTATGCAGCTTCTGAAACTCATTGCGAAGTTGGTGGGGATAAATATTGCCCAAGTTCCTCAAAAATTTTATCATTTCTTTCTGTACGGCATGCAAATCGTTCATTTTCATTAAAAACTTATAGGTGCTTTTTAGTTGCACTTCTAAATGATAATCCATTCCTGCTTCATAATGGGCTACCAAGCTCAAAACCCTTGCAAAGCACATAAGATCTTCGCGCATTTTCAGATGCCTATTATTTATAATTTTTTTGAGGTACAGAATACAATTTTTATTATCGCCATTACCAAAATATAGACTGGCAATCTTATAATACAGAACCATTATATGGTGTGCATCTATCCGGTCTTTATGCTTGTTAATTCCATATTCTATAATTCTCACTAAATAAAGTCCTTTTTCAAATGTACCTTCCAAAAAATGAAGGTTTAATTTATTGGCGTTGATATATAAAAAAGCGAGCGAGTTGATATTGTCGTTTTTTGGGAATGTTTTACTTTCTAACACACTTTCCAACTGTTCGAGCGTCTGTTTAAATTGAGACGCATATTTTACATAAAAAAGAGATTCTAATAAATAATGGTTTCCTTTTAAAAAAAAAACCGGATTGAGTCGAATCATTTCTTTATTCTCATAAAATAGATTCACCCATTTATTTGAATATTTATAACAAGATAAAAAATCTTGTATCAGAAAACTATACCATAAATATGCCTTGTACAACCAAAGTTTTTCACGAAATCCTAGATTTTCAATACTGTATTTCGGCAGGTGTTTTTCAAAATATTTTTTAACTTTCTGGTAGTCCGAATCGCTTTGCACATACCCTATTTTCAACATCATACCGTATAATTGTAACGAAAGATTCGATAATTTACTGGTGATTACATTTTGAGCAGAAAGTTCTTTTGCCTGAATGGCCAACTCATTGGCGCGATCCGGAATACTTCTTGTAATATATTGGGTCTCAATAATCTTTTCAAACTCTACAATCTCATAAGCTACATTCTTTTCTTCATTCTCTATGGCCGTGGTCTTCACTTTGTCTAAAATTTTTAAACTTTGTTTGTACAGCCCCTTCTGGTAGAGAATAGTGGCAAAATCAAGTTGTTCACGTATTTGCACCCTTATATTCTGATTCACAGGGTTCAATCGTAAACTCACCAATATTTGCTTATAAAGATGTGCTTTCAGGTTAGATAATTGCGCTTTTTTAACAATTCCACTAGACAAAATCACCTTTTCATTGTACTGCTTTATCCTATCCAATAAATTAAACAGCGCCAAAAATTTGGCGTCCGTATTAACCCCTAGCCTTCCGACATAAAGTTTAAACTGTCGTTTTTCTGACTTAGATAGTGATTTTACTAGAACGAACAGAGCATCTTTATGCGCATTTGTCATCGTAATAAATTGAGTTTAAGTAATTGTTTATTAGTCGATTAACCTACCTTAAAAGTGTGTTAACGTTGTAAATATCTTATTACATCCTAAACGGGTCATTAGTTTGGTCATATATTCGTTATAGACTAGTAAAATTACGCAAATATAATGAGCAAAGATATAGTACAAATTTTTGATACTACCCTACGTGACGGAGAACAAGTTCCAGGCTGTAAATTGGGTACAAAACAGAAATTGATTATTGCAGAACGCCTAGATGAACTTGGCGTAAATGTCATTGAAGCGGGTTTCCCTATTTCAAGTCCAGGTGATTTTAATTCAGTCGACCAAATATCAAGAATTGTCAAAAATGCAACCGTATGTGGCCTCACCAGAGCAGTACGAAAAGATATTGAAGTAGCCGCAGAAGCTCTGAAGCATGCAAAAATGCCTCGGATTCATACCGGTATCGGCACCTCGGACTCCCATATTAAATATAAATTCAATTCAAATAGAGAGGCCATCATAGAACGGGCCGTAAAAGCCGTTAGCTACGCCAAATCTTTTGTTGAAGATGTAGAGTTCTACGCCGAAGATGCCGGTAGAACAGACAATGAATTTTTGGCAAGGGTGTGTGAGGCAGTGATAAAGGCAGGCGCAACCGTTCTGAACATTCCTGATACAACCGGCTACTGTCTTCCTGAAGAATATGGGGCCAAAATGAAATATTTGAAGGAAAACGTCAAAGGAATTCATAAAGCCACCCTTTCCTGTCATTGTCATAATGACCTTGGTCTGGCCACGGCAAATTCAATTGCAGGTGTCATTAATGGCGCCAGACAAATCGAATGTACCATAAACGGACTCGGAGAAAGAGCGGGTAACACCTCATTGGAAGAGGTGGTTATGATATTAAGACAGCATCCCGATCTTGGACTCGACACGAACATCAATAGCAAATTGTTATATGATACTAGTCAAATGGTCTCGCAAAAAATGGGAATGATGATACAGCCCAACAAGGCCATTGTTGGCGCAAATGCCTTTGCACATAGTTCTGGCATACATCAGGATGGCATCATAAAAAATAGAGAGACCTATGAGATTATAGACCCTGCTGATGTGGGTGTAACAGAATCATCGATTGTATTGACCGCACGAAGTGGGAGAGCCGCTTTGGCCTATAGAGCTAAAAAAGTAGGGTATGAACTGACTAAAGTACAATTGGATAAAACATACCAGGAATTCCTAAAGTTTGCCGATCAGAAAAAAGAGATATTGGACGAGGATATTCATAAAATCATAGAAATTAGTAAAATCAATTTTGAAAGCCTTACCTAAATGCATCTAAAAATCGCCCTATTAGGCGGAGACGGTATCGGACCCGAAGTTTTGGAGCAAGCTGTTAAGTGCCTTCGTGCAGTCGAGGAGACTTTTGGCCATCACTTTTCGTATACAAATGCGGCGGTTGGCGCCGATGCAATTCAAAAAGAAGGAAATCCGCTTCCTGAAACAACCTTAGAGCTTTGCAAGTCTTCCGATGCAATCCTATTTGGGGCCATAGGGGCCATTGAATATGACAATGATACCAGCGCCGATATTCGTCCTGAGCAAGGATTGCTGAAACTACGAAAGGAACTAGATCTTTTTGCCAATATAAGGCCCGTAAAAATCTTTCCTGTCCTAATTCCAAATTCCCCATTAAAAGAGAAGGTAATTAGGGGTACCGATTTTATAGTTTTTAGAGAGCTTACCAGCGGAATTTATTTTGCAGACAAAAAAATAAGTGATGACGGTACTTATGCGTCTGATTTATGCGAATACACAGAAAAAGAGATAAGCCGCATCGCGCACCTCGCATTTAAAACTGCAAAAAAAAGAAGAAAAAAACTCACCTTGGTCGACAAGGCTAATGTACTTGAAACCTCTCGCCTATGGCGAAAGGTAGTCTCAGAGATTAGCATGAGCTATCCTGATGTGAAATATGATTGCCTTTTTGTGGATAGCGCGACCATACAAATGGTTTTAAAACCAAGTCAGTTCGATGTCATCCTGACCGATAATATGTTCGGAGATATTTTAAACGGCCAAGGCAGCATTTTAATTGGTTCATCAGCTCTTTTTCCCTCTGCTTCAATCGGAACCGATAACGCGATGTTCGAACCTGTACATGGATCCTACCCACAGGCGAAGGGGAAAAACATTGCAAACCCCGTAGCATCAATTTTAAGTGCTTCACTACTTTTGCAACACTTCGGATTGGAAGAGGAATCAAATGCAATCGTAGGGGCAGTTCTGAAATCTTTTCACAAAAAAATCGTGACGCCTGATATTATGGGAAGTAGCAAATACGGCACCAATTACGTGGGCGACTTTATAGCTGATAATATTGTCGACTCAGATGATAACCGAACTATTAATGATGAAAATATCGGACTTGGAAAATCGACAATTATCTAGTCTAACCGTCAAGGCTTCCCATATAAAGAGAAGCACAGTACTGTTCTTAACCCCTGTTTTCAATATAACGCCTTGACTACCTGCCTCATTATCTGCCCATAATAAAAACCTCCTAGGGTTCGTAGTAAAAAAAATGGAACAATTAGGGCATATGCCTATTGAATGTCTTAGTGCATTGTTTTACCTTTACGTCCTTTAAAATCAACCCATGAAAATTTCTTATAACTGGTTAAAACAATTCTTAAAAATCGACTGGGATTCAAAGCAGACTGCTGAACTTTTAACCGATATCGGCCTAGAAGTAGAAGGCATCACTACCTATGAATCGGTAAAAGGCGGACTTAAAGGCATTGTTGTTGGCCATGTGTTGAGCTGCGAACAACACCCGAATGCCGATCGTCTTCAATTGACAACAGTAGATATTGGTACTGGCGAACCCTTACAAATCGTATGTGGGGCCCCCAACGTGGCCAAAGGTCAAAAAGTGCCCGTGGCCACCATCGGAACTATTCTTTACACCATTGATAATGAATCTTTTACGATAAAGAAAGGAAAGATACGAGGCGAAGAAAGCCATGGTATGATCTGTGCAGAAGACGAATTAGGTTTAGGAAAAGGCCATGAGGGTATTATGGTACTCGATGATAGTCTAGAGCCAGGAACCCTGTGTAGCGAAGTTTTCGAAATTGAAAATGACGAGGTCTTTGAAATTGGACTTACACCCAACCGAGCAGACGCCATGAGCCACTTTGGGGTGGCAAGAGATTTGAAGGCAGGTCTCAAACAAAGAGATATCGAAAAAGAATTGATCTCCCCCTCTACGAGTCATTTTCATGTCGATAACCGTTCGTTGAAAATTGATGTTGTGGTCGAGAACAATGAACTGGCACCAAGATATTGCGGTGTTACTTTAAGCAACCTTATTGTACAACCATCACCACATTGGCTTACAAACAGGTTGAAGGCCATTGGCATTACACCTAAAAACAACCTAGTAGATGCCACGAATTATGTTTTACACGAATTGGGGCAACCCCTTCACGCATTTGACGCCAACAGGATCCATGGTAAGAAAATCATAGTAAAAACACTGCCCGCTGGCACCAAGTTTATGACGTTAGACGGTGAGGAAAGAGAACTACACGAAGAAGACTTAATGATCTGTGATCAGGAAAAACCCATTTGTATTGCCGGAGTTTTTGGCGGCATTTATTCTGCGGTTTCCGAAGACACTACTTCGATATTCTTAGAAAGTGCTTATTTCAATCCGGTATCTATACGTAAAACCGCAAAACGGCATGGGCTCAATACAGATGCATCATTTCGATTTGAACGCGGAATCGATATAGAAAATGTTGAATATAGCTTAAAACGAGCGGTTCTTCTTATCAAAGAAATCGCTGGCGGCGATATAACCTCAGACATTATAGACCTATACCCCATAAAGAAAAATGATGTTGAAGTGTTCCTCGCCTTTGACAAAATCAATAGTCTAATTGGTCAAGAAATTTCTCGAGACACCATAAAGTCTATATTGGCTTCCTTGGACATTAAAGTCAAGAATGTTACCGAAGCAGGTTTAGGCTTAGTCATACCCTCATATAGAACCGATGTGCAACGGCCAGTAGACGTAATCGAGGAAATTCTCAGGGTATATGGTTATAATAATATTCGTTTTAAAGAGAAATTGAACGCATCTATTGCGTCTACTTCAAAAAATGAAGATTATAAGGTACAGAACACTATAGGCACTTTGTTGGCGTCTCAAGGTTTTTTTGAAATAATGACCAATAGTCTTACAACACCAGATTATATAGAACTCTCTGATGACATACTACCCGAAAGAGCGGTGAAGATGATGAATCCGTTGAGTGCGGATCTATCGGTTATGAGACAATCTATGCTTTTTAACGGTCTAGAGACTATTTCGTATAACCTCAATCGAAAAAAGCCGAATCTGAAATTTTTTGAATTCGGAAATACATACCATCAGATTGAAAACAAACATAGCGAAAACAAACATCTAAGCTTACTTTTGACAGGTAATAGAAATATGAATAGTTGGGCCGTTCCAGGAAAAAAATCAGACTTTTACTATATAAAATCTATTGTAGAGAATATTCTATTGCGTATTGGAATTAAAGACCTAAATCAAAGTATAACAGAGGACAGCCTTTTATCGGAAGGACTTTCCTTACAATCAAGCACTAAAAACTTAGTGACTTTCGGCATAGTCAAAAAAACCATCTTAAAACACTTTGATATTAAGCAAGAAGTGTTGTTTGCAGATTTCAATTGGAACAACATAATGGCGTTAGTGGGCAAAACCCATATAAGGTTTAAGGCAATATCAAAATACCCTGAAGTGAAACGTGATTTTGCGCTGCTGTTAGATACCAAGACCACCTTTAAAGAAATTCATGATCTTGCCGTACAAACTGAAAATAAGTTACTGAAGAATATTACACTTTTTGATGTTTATACCGGAAAAAATTTACCGGAAGGAAAAAAATCATATGCAGTCGGTTTTACATTACAAGACAAAAAAAGTACCTTGACCGACAAGCAGATTGATAAGATAATGAACAAACTACAACGCAGATATGAAGAGGTACTCGGGGCGGAGCTACGCTAATAGTCAATAAGCACCTGACAAAACTGAGTGAAAGTACGGCAGCCCCACAAAGCATTGAAAAGAAAAAACCGTACTCATTTCAATGAAGAGCTTCGGCAAATTACCCCCTCAATGAGGAATTAAATCTGGGGTGAGACTAAATCTTCTTCGGCAAAATAACGCTATCGATTTCGTGAATGACCCCATTGCACTGATTGCTATCGGCTGTAATTATTTTGGCCGTATTACCATGTGTATCAGTCAATATAATATCTATTCCACTCATGGTAGCAATGATATTATCTCCCTGTACCGTTGTAAAAACAGCTTTTCCCTCTCCTCGGCACATCGCTCTTAAAATCTTGGCAGCAGATAAATAACCCGCAACAATATGATAGGATAAAACTTGGTGCAATTTTTTCTTGTTCTTAGGATCCAATAGCTCGGCAATATTGATATCAGTTAATTTTTCAAAAGCCATATCAGAAGGTGCAAACACCGTATACGGACCATCGTAACTAAGCATTTCTTCCATATCCGAAGCTCTCATAGCCGCTAGAAGAGTCTTATGGTTTACAGAAGTCTCCGTATTCCTAATAATTGATTTTTCAGGATCCGAAGTCAATATATTAAAGCTAGAAATATCATTTTGAGCAAATGATGTTAACGAAAATAAGAGGAAAAACAATAGCTGGGCTGGTAGTAAACATTTCATAGGTTCTCGAATGGGGAATTATTTAAAAAGCTCATCGACGAACGCTAAACACTCAAAGACAATGAACTCGTCTTAAGCTGTTTCATTTAAGCGAAAAATCAAAATTTTGTGGCCATAAGAAAGTTTTTTTTAGTTGCATAATAAGGCTATGTCGTAAAAAAAACAAGTTATGGGTGCAAAAGAGAATTCTGCAGAAAATTATACTAACTCAAGACGAGTTCAATATACAATATAAACCATTCAAATAGAGTGCGATTTGAATGGTCCATAAAAATTAACAAATAATTAACAATTTTAAAGCAATACTGACCCTTTACTCTTTTGGCAATGCTTACCTCTATAGTATACCTTTAACGCTCAATTATCTCAACTATACTGTGTATCACAGCACATAAAATTGATTCTTTGTATTACCAAGCTTCGAGTTATTTACATAGCGCATTCTATTTCACGAAAATGTCATAGGGCACACCATCTAAGTCGATATTATCAACAAAGGCGGGATCTGGAACTGGCTTCACCCGCAATAAACCACCCTTGTTTGCCTCGCCAGATTTTTTATAACCTATCAATATCAGATTGTTCACCTCATCATACCCTACCACAGTGGTGTCACTTATCTCAAATTCGAACTTAATTTGAGCCTCGGTCAAAAAGTTCTCATACATATATAAGTAAACAATATTCTTCGAAAAATCATAAATTACGGGAATATGGGGAATTTCGCCTTCGCTCTCTCTTTCATAATACAACTTGCCGGTACTATCTATATGATTAACTTTAGAATCGGCAAATTTCGGCTCTTTACCAGCCTCATAGCTCGTATATTCAACATTCATGGTAGTGCTGTTGAGCACTGTGTGCAGTTCATCATAACTGATAATAATATTTTCGTCGATATTTTTTATGAGTTGCCTCGCGTCATAGCCAAGATTCATTTCATGAATCAATGTACTGGTAGTAATATCCATTACCGTTAAACTATTTTCATCTGTAATTTCTTCATCAAAAGTCAAGATAAAAAGACGACTATCAGTAAGGGTTAATTGAATTGGCTTCTTTTCGAGCTCTACATCCTTAAAAGTGGGTTCAGAAGTACTCGTATCAAAAATTCGAACAAAAAATTTGTCACCCTTGGCGGTCACTTCGAGGGTATATGCAATATAAATTACAGTTTCAGAATGAACTATGCTCGTAGCTGTCAGGTTACAATTACCAAGGTCAGTAAAAACCTCAAAAGCTTTAGTAGTGTTATCGTCAAAATCATATTTAGTGACCTCTGCCGTACAATTGGTGACTTTATGATATAAACTAAGTACAGAGCCTTCTCTATACGTAAGTTGTGGCAACACCACCGCAACGAACTGACTTTCTTCTAGGTTTATGCTAAGTGCTTCTAAGCTTGCATTAAGAGGTTGCGCAGACAACATCTCATCAGTACTCAATAGTAATATATAATCAGAAATTACACTCGATTCTTTAGGAATATCGGATTCAAGACCCTCGTCAGATTTGTTACAACCTATAAAAATAAGGCATACCAAAAGTATGTAAAATAAAGAGTAGGTTTTCATAATGTAAGAATTTGGGTTCTACAAAAGCAAACTACCTTGGGGGCAAACCTGTCTGTAGGCAGGTCAGACCCACTTCGCGCGAATCAAACTGAAGCCGTGTACATTTTCTCACGTTGTTCCTTAATTGTCTTATCCGACATATACTCATCAAACGTTAAATACCGGTCAATGTTGCCCTTTGGAGTCAGCTCTATGATGCGATTAGCAACCGTTTCTGCAAATTCATGGTCATGCGTGGTAAACAATACGGTTCCCTTGAAGTTTTTTAGTGAATTATTAAATGCCGTAATACTCTCTAAATCCAAGTGGTTCGTAGGCTCGTCTAGAACTAAGACGTTCGCTCTAAGCATCATCATTCTACTCAGCATACATCGCACTTTTTCACCTCCCGACAATACTGTGCATTTTTTTAACGCCTCTTCTCCACTGAACAACATTTTTCCTAAAAATCCGCGTAAATAGACCTCCTCACGCTCTTCCTCGGTTTTTGCCCATTGGCGCAACCAGTCGACTAAGCTAACATCTTTCATAAAATACCTCGAATTATCAGCGGGTAGATATGATTGATTGGTAGTTATGCCCCATTGATAAGAGCCCTTGTCAGCCTTTTTCTTATCGGTTATTATTTCATAAAATGCGGTCGTGGCCCTAGAGTCTTTTGAGATGATAGCAATCTTATCTCCCCTGTCTAAATTAATATTAATGTTATCAAACAATAAATCACCGTCCTCAGATGATGCCTTTAAACCCTCAATATTCAGGATTTGATCACCGGCTTCTCTTTCTCGATCAAAAATAATCGCAGGATACCGTCTACTAGATGGTTTTATATCTTCCACTTTTAATTTGGACAGCATTTTTTTACGAGAAGTAGCCTGTTTGCTTTTTGCCGCATTGGCACTAAAACGCATGATAAACTCACGTAGTTCCTTTGCTTTATCCTCAGACTTCTTGTTCTGCTGTGCCCTTTGGCGTGATGCCAATTGACTACTCTCATACCAAAAAGAGTAGTTGCCCGAATATTGGTTCATTTTTCCGAAATCTATGTCAGAGATATGAGTACAGACTGAATCTAAAAAGTGACGGTCATGCGAAACTACAATTACCGTATTTTCATAATCCGCCAAAAAATTCTCTAACCAGGTAATGGTTTCATAATCTAAATCATTTGTTGGCTCATCCATTATCAGCACATCGGGAGTACCAAACAAGGCCTGCGCCAATAACACCCGTACCTTTAATTTAGAATCTACATCGGCCATTAAGGTATGGTGAAGTTCTTCTGATATTCCTAAGTTTGACAAAAGAGCCGCCGCATTACTATCGGCATTCCAGCCGTTCATTTCCTCAAACTGTACTTGCAACTCCCCTATTCTATCTGCGTTCTCATCACTATAATCTGCATAAAGCGCGTCAATTTCCTTTTTAATCGTAAACAATGTCTTGTTACCCATCACAACAGACTCCAATACGGTAGACTCATCATAAGCGTTATGATTTTGCTCTAAGATAGACATGCGTTTACCAGTATCTAAATGAACATGCCCCGAAGTAGGATCTTGCTGTCCTGAAAGTATTTTTAGAAAAGTTGATTTACCAGAACCATTGGCGCCGATAACGCCATAACAATTTCCTTGGGTGAATGCAATATTTACCTCATCAAACAACACCCTCTTTCCAAATTGCACCGATAAATTTGATACTGATAACATAGATTTATTTTTAAATTTCGTGCAAAAATAAAGAAATTTTAGGTCTGCATACCTATAAACCTGAGTTCGACCTAATATTTGTGTACAGTTTAGTTGATTTTTTATTCAATTCGAAGCTAAATTTTTAAAGGACTAAACAACTAACTAGTTAATTTGATGAAATTTGGCGAGAATTGAATAAAAAATCATCAAACCCGAAGGGAATACAGATAAAAGCCAATATTATGATGTAAACCTTTTGAAATAGCTAGATATTCCTTCAAGTTTTCCATTTCAAATCTTAGGTCGAACTCAGGTTATAATCATTAAAACCATGACCTTTATCAGCAGTATTAACGTAACCCCTTAAGATTTAACGTGCTATTAACAGCATTGCCTATATGGTATTCTTAATTTCGGCAATGCAATAGTAGCTATTCACTTATGAATAAAAACGTACTCTATCTATTTCTTTTTGTACTGGCCGGTTGTTTCGAAGGAGAAAAAGAATCTCCTGTTATTTTATTTGCCGGCGAAATCGTGAACCCTACCAATGATTATGTTGTTCTTTATAAAGGCGAGACTATTATTGACTCTGCACTTTTAGACAAAAACAACCGTTTCTCTTTTGCACTTGATTCTACTACTAATGGGCTCTATCACTTTAATCATACGCCCGAATATCAAAATGTATACTTAGAGAAAGGAGACAGTTTAATGGTTCGGTTGAACACCATTGATTTCGATGAATCTTTGGTATTTTCAGGTATCGGAGAAGAACTCAATAACTTTTTGTTGGAGCTGTATTTAAACAATGAGAAAGAAGAACGTCATCTATATAGTAAGTACTACCCTTTAGAGCCCAGAGAGTTTCACACTAAAATAGAGGAGTTAAGAAACGTGAGAATAGAGGAGTTTAAAGCCCTACAGACCGAAGTACAATTGTCAAAAGACGCAAAAGAATTAGTAGAGGCGAGCATTAATTATACGTATTATACCTACAAAGAGAACTATCCGTTCAAGCACAGGAAACATTCAAAAAAGAAAACAATTAAAAACCTACCTAATGATTTTTATACCTATAGAAGAGATATAAATTTTGAAAATAAAAACTTCACCTATCTACTGCCCTATTACAATTTCATGATAAATCACTTCGGAAACCTCGCTTACATGAGTTGTTCCCATAAATGCGCCATCAAGAATAATGAGGTCAAAAACCAACTTCACTATAACCGACACAAATTAGAATTAATCGATAGTCTGGTCAAGGAAATTGAATTGAAAGACAACTTATTTCGCAATGTCGCCGTCGATTATTTACTGAAGGGGCATGACAAGGATGAGAACAATTCGATATTTATTAAAGAATTTCACAATTTATCAGGAAACAATAGGCACATACAAGAAATCGATAATCTTTATCAGGGCATTAAGAACATTCAACCCAACAAAGAAATACCTAATATTTTTGTCTTAAATACTGATGGCAAAAGTGTTGCACTACGAGAAATTTCTAAGGGTAAAAAAACAGTTTTTTATTTTTGGTCAGGAACTAACAAAAGGCATTTTAGAGATATAAGCAAACAAATAGCTAAACTTACTATCGAAAAACCAAAGTATTCTTTTGTTGGAATAAATTTTAACACTGATAAAGCCAGCTGGAAACTTCTGATAAAATCATCAGGCTTGGATCAAAACAATCAATATAGGACTGAAAATTTCAAAAAGTTGAGAAAGACTTTAATCATATATCCGCTCAACACCTGTATAATAACTGAAGATACATTGATTGTTGACGCTTTTTCAAGTGTCTACTCATCCTTTTAACCTGAGTTCGACCTAATATTTGGGGTTTAAAAAAGAAAACCCCTAGATGGTTAATTCCTCAAAGGGGTTTCTAAATATCAAAAATCTTCTTTTACTATACTCTTTATTGATTTCCTTTCTTATAATCTGCCAAGAACTTCTCGAGACCACTATCTGTTAAGGGGTGCCTTAGCAAGCCTTCAATAGATGATAATGGACCTGTCATAACATCGGCTCCCAGTTTTGCACAATCGATAATATGCATAGTGTGGCGTACCGAGGCTGCCAAGATTTGTGTCTCGTAGCCGTAATTATCATAAATAAGACGTATTTCAGCAATAAGGTTAAGGCCATCGGTCGAGATATCATCTAATCTACCGATAAATGGAGAAACATAGGTTGCTCCCGCTTTGGCAGCCAACAATGCCTGCCCAGCAGAAAATACCAAGGTACAGTTTGTTCGGATGCCTTTATCTGAGAAATACTTCAAAGCTTTAACCCCATCCTTAATCATAGGCACCTTGACCACAATCTGATTATGAAGCTCCGCTAACTCCTCCCCTTCTTTGACCATTGCATCGAACTCAGTTGCAATTACTTCTGCAGAAACATCGCCTTCAACAATAGTACAAATGTCAACATAATGTTTTAAAATATTATTCCTTCCCGTAATACCCTCTTTAGCCATTAGTGAGGGGTTCGTCGTCACTCCATCAAGAACGCCTAAGGCTTGGGCCTCTCGTATTTGGTCAAGATTAGCTGTGTCTATAAAAAATTTCATCCTTTATTGTAGTTAATTAAGTTAAAAATAGCGCCATGTTGAATTGAGCAAGCGTCAAATATCAAGGCATAAAATTACAACTTATAATGATTAAGTAGTAGCTTCTCGTATATTTTATCAGGTAGCATATTTTTTAAGACCAATGAAAACCGCTGCATAAATGCACCTACCTTATAATGCACCTTGGGCCGTTCAGTTTTTATTATTTTAAATACTTTTTCAGCTACGGCTATCGGATTAGCTGCATTATCAACATCATCATTAATCATTCGCAAGGTATTCGAATAGTGTTTTTGATAGGGAGAATTTTCGGTAATAGGCGTATGATAGCGCCCGGCGGCAATATTGGTCGCAAAATCACCAGGTGCCAAGGTAGTCATATGAATGTCGAAGTCTTTTATTTCCATCCGCAAAGCCTCAGTAACCAAAGCCATAGCCCCTTTTGTCGCCGAATAAACGCCTCTAAAAGGAAGCCCCATATAGCCCGCAATCGAAGTAATATTGATAATAAGGCCCGTTTGTTGTTTTCGCATTTGAGGCAATACAGCCTTAACCATATGCAAAGGACCATGAAAATTAGTATCAAATGCCTTTACTATTTCTTCATGCGGGGTTTCTTCAATAGGACCTGTAATACCAATTCCGGCATTGTTAATTAACACATCTAACCTGCCCTCTTTTTCAAGTAGTTGGTGTAAAGCAATCTGTACCGAATCAGGATTCCTTACATCGAGTTCTAATAACTCAAAATCTATAAAATTAGCGTGTTTTTTTAAATTTCTGGTGGTTCCGTAAACCCGAAGCCCTTTGGATTTAAGATAGATCCCTATTGACTTTCCTATACCTGATGAACCGCCGGTTATCAAAATAACTTTTCGTTCCATAATTACTGCAAATTAATAAATTTCAAGGTGGTATCGAAAATCAAAAACATTTTCTTTTCAGGCGGATGCCGAACAAAATTAAGCGTATAAAAAAAGGCAAGCTACCTACATCGCACCGCTACGACTATATACCCTTGCTGCGTTCCCGCCCTGGGGGGTTCTACAGGAGCTGGTCGTGTAGGACTTGCCAGTTACAAATATACAACCCTTTTAAATCTTTCACAATCGTTTTATATTATAAATTTATGGATTAACTTGCCCGTCTCGGCTATTAGGTTTAGGCTTAATAGCATAACAGTCAGAAATAATTATGAATACTTTGAGATTTTTAACAATCAGTATACCCCTACTCCTTTTCGTAGCTTGCGGGGGAGGCAGTACATCAACTTCATCTCTTTTCGAAATACAATTAGAGGGCAATAAAAAGCAATTTCAGCAGAATGAGATTATTGGCATTGACCTCATCAATAAAAAAGGAAAAACAATTGATAAAGTAACTTATTTTATTGATGAAAAACAGCTGTCAATTGAAAACAACAAGATAAGTCTAAATGCCGACCAATTGGGCAACAAAGTCATAAAGGCCATTGTGGATTATGAAGAGAACTCTATCGAGGTGACTAAAAAAATTAAACTTTTAGCCTCCAAGGCCCCTGAGGTATATACCTATGAGATTATTAACACCTACCCTCACGATACAAAGGCCTACACGCAAGGACTTGAGTTTCATAAGGGTATTTTATATGAAAGTACTGGTAAAAAGGGGAGGTCCTCCTTGAGGAAAATAGATTTTAGAACAGGAGAAATCTTAAAACAAATCGACTTGGATAACACTATTTTTGGAGAAGGCATTACCATAGTTGGCGATAAGATATATCAACTTACCTGGCAAAAAGGTATAGGATTCATATACAATCTAGAGGACTTTAAAAAAATAGACAGTTTTCAATACGGAGAAAGCAAAGAGGGTTGGGGCCTGACAAACGATGGCGAAAAACTTTATAAAAGCGACGGCACCGAAAGAATATGGTTTTTGAATCCAGAAACCTTAATAGAGGAAGGGTATATTGAAACGGTAACCGACAAATCAATTTTCAATATGGCCAATGAACTTGAATATGTCGATGGTAAACTATATGCCAATGTATATCAAAAACCTAGCATCATGATAATTGATGCGTCTAGTGGTGCCATTGAAGGCGTTGTTAATTTTGGCGGCTTGGATAAAGAAGTTACAAAAGATGAAAAATGGAGCGATACAAATAATGTTTTGAACGGTATTGCCTACCATAGCGAACGAAAGACTTTTTTTGTCACAGGAAAAGAATGGGACAAACTTTTTGAGGTGAAAATCATAAAGAAATAATAGACTACCCAAAATGGAAAATTTCGAAAAGACACTAATCGTATCGCAAGACGATTTAGACGAATTGGACCATGTGAACAACGTTCGTTATGTACAATGGATTCAAGATATTTCTAAAGAACATTGGCAGGCTGTCGCCCCTTCAGAAATGAAAGAGGGTGTAATCTGGGTCGTAATGAACCACAATATTTCCTATAAAAGTGCTGCAATATTAAATGATAATATTAAGATCCATACCCATATTGCCGAAAGCAGGGGAGCAACCTCAATCAGGGTAGTTGAAATATATAATATTAAAACAAATCGGCTATTAATGCGTTCAACTACAGAGTGGTGTTTGTTAAATGCCAAAACGCTGAAACCAATGCGTATTTCTCAAGACATTAAACATGTTTTTTTGGAAAAGAATATTTAAATACTCTCTGTTCTATTTGGTTCAAACCGATTCCACCATACCCCCTTGAACGTAATAAAACTTGAAATCCGAAAAGTAAAAAGCCTTCTGTAAATGCGTTCCTACCTATTTCTTGTTCCGGCATTGTTTCTATTGATTATATGGAGCTCTTGTAGAAAAGATTTGGAGTATGCCCAAAGCTCAGGCAATTTAGCGTTTTCGAAAGACACCGTTTTTTTGGATACTATTTTTTCGAATATTGGCAGTAGTACCTATATGGTAAAGGTTTATAACAAAACTAGAGACGATGTCGAGATACCGTTCATTCGTTTAGAACAGGGTCAAAGTAGCTATTACCGCTTAAACGTAGACGGTGTTGCTGGCAAAGAATTCAACAATGTCCTCATACTTGCTCAGGATAGTATGTTCATCTTTATTGAAACCACTTACGATGCATCAGCAAACAATTCGAATTCATTCCTGTATACAGATGCCATACATTTTGACGCTGGCATCAACCTACAGAAAATTCAATTGGTAACTTTGGTAAAGGATGCCATCTTCTTATTCCCCTCCACACTATCTGATGGAACCAAGGAAACTTTAGTATTAGGATTGGATGAGAATGGAAAAGAGATACGGGTCAACGGTTTTCATCTCTCTGACGATGAACTAGAATTTACCAATGAAAAGCCATATGTTATATATGGGTATGCCGCGGTAACTAAAGGAAAGGAACTACGGATGAATGCCGGCACACGGGTTAATTTTCACAAAGACTCGGGTATTCTGATAACTAAAGGTGCTAGTTTAAAAATTAATGGCGAACTAAGCTCGGATCAGGAGCTTCTCGAAAACGAGGTGATATTCGAAGGCGATCGATTAGAATCAGGATTCGAAAACCTTTCAGGACAATGGGGAACAATATGGCTATCCAAGGGAAGCGTTGACAATGTCATCAATCATCTCACCCTAAAAAATGCTACAGTTGGTTTGTTGGTAGAGGGCGACAAAACCGTACTATCTCCTACCCTGATAATAAAGAACACACAAATCTACAACAGCGCATCAGTCAATCTCTGGGCTAAAACAGCAACTATTATAGGTGAAAACTGCGTGTTTGGAGGAGCGGGTAATAGTTCTTTGTATTGTAATCTTGGTGGTTACTATTTGTTTACACATACTACAATAGCAAATTATTGGGTCCATGGTTTTAGAACGGGCACCGCCTTAGAAATTGATAATTTCACAAATGATAAAGTGTCGGACCTTATCAAGGCCGACTTCATTAATTGTATCATAGACGGAAACATGACACGTGAACTATACTTAGGTACCAATAGCAATGACCAATTCAATTATTCTTTTTCAAACTGTCTGATTAAATTTAAAGATGGTAAGGCTGGTATAGAACAGAACCCGCTGTATGATTTTGAGAACACAAGCCACTACAACAGCATTTACCTCAACCGTGATGCTGATTTTAAAGAAGCAAATAGGAATGATTTACGTATTGGCGAGATGTCATTTGCAGGCGAAAAAGCAGATCTTGATATTTCTCTTTTGCTACCGTTCGATATTTTAGGAATAGATCGTACAAGCTCTTCTGATATTGGTGCGTATCAAATAAACAAAGACCAAGATTGACTTTGATCGGAAAATAAATTTCCTAAAACCGACTATCATGTCATTGGCAAGAAGGCATCGGGGCAAAACCATAGTGGTATAGCTCAGTAAAAGCAATGTGGTGGTTCGATACGTATTTCACTGGTTATAAATTGATTTGGGTATTCGGATACAAAAAATCTAAATTTTGTAATTTACCTCGTCCTGAACTACTTTCTTATTGTTCATACCTCGACTATGCACAATACAGGCAGAAAGAGAAATAGTAAACCTATCCGCTTACAAACAATTATTTGGATTAAAAATAGGACGATAAAAACCCTAGAACAATAAGGTGAAATAGGATCGAAAAATTATTTTGTATCAAAATTCAATTTAAATGAAGGATTTTTCCTTCATTATAGCTCATTTTCAGTAAATTACAATACCAAACCTTAGTTTTTATATGGTTTTCCTATAACCCAGTATTATTAACTATCACTAATTTGCATTCAAATATTTTAGGCTTGGAATACACCTATACCATAATAGATTCTGAAGCAACTTCTAATTTGCAACTGCAGCATTTTTTAGAGGGCTATGGTGATTTCACCTGTATTGCTTTGGCTAAAAATAGTATGGAAGGTCTCGACACTATTCTTAAGTATTCGCCTGACATTGTTTTTATAAACCTTAATGATAAGGCCAATGAATATTTTCAAATGGTGATAGAGATGTACCAATACTTAAACAACATTCCTGTTTTAATTGGTATTTCAAAAACCAAGGATCACGCCTACAACGCCATTAAGAATAATTTCTTTGATTATTGGTTACTGCCTTATAATGAATTTGATATCAGAAAATCACTTCTACGTCTAAAAAAACAAACCCCCAAAGAAGAAAAGGAAACAGAACCTCAAACCATTTGCTTAAAATCATATCGAGATTTTCAGTATTTGAATACCAATGACATTCTTTATTTAAAGGCCGATAACAACGCCACTGAATTCGTAATGAAAGATGGTACTGTGAACAATGCTTTTAAGACTTTAAAGACATATGAGAACCGCTTGCCCAAAAATTTTATTCGTATTCATCAGAGCTATATTGTAAATACCAATTATGTCTCACGTATTAATTATGGCAAGTCTATCTGTGCCTTAAAAATAAGCAAGAAACAATTGCCTTTTTCTAGATCATATCGCGAGAATATCGATGGTCTAAAACAATTACTTTCAAAAAACACTATTTCCTCCCTCAATTAGTGCATACAAGCTATACGAATAACTAAAAAAACACGTTAAGTATACATTCCTTAGAACTTTTGGTTCCTACCTGTGCTGTGTTTATTCAATTCAAAAAAAACACATACCAGCTTAGATTAGATTAATCCTCACAGAAACGTTAAGAACACCCTCAAAACCCTGTTGCTTACTAGCATTCTTCTTTTTTTACATTTTCAAGCACTAGGCTTATGTAGTTTAGCACAGCGCTAATCACAATAAGAACCCACAATTTAAAACCTTTTGAAAATGAAAAAAGCAGCTAGTATTTTTGCAGTAGTTATGATGTGTATAGGCATGTTTTCTTGTCAACCAGAAAGTAGCGTAGAAGAAACACAGGCCTTGTATGATTTACAAGATACCAATTCAGGAGGCGATCAATATAATCCAACAGACGAAAGAGAATAGTTGAAAAATAATTCAAATTAAAGGGCCTTAAGCGTAAAAATTAAGGCCTTTTTTTTTACCTTGGTTGCAGATGATCGTTCCCAAAAGCCCTATTTGTCCTGCATACATTAAATTTCGAGCCTGTATTATATTGGTGATTTTTATTTTTTCTTGCAACAAAGACGGAAATAACCGTGCTATTGGGCAAAAAAATAATGACGTCGACAGTGTTTTAGTATGGATTCAAGAAGGACGAAAAACTACCCTAGATCAGACGGCAAGAACAAGAGTACTTCAAAAAGCATATACAGAGGCGAAACATAGCACCAACGACTCAGCAAAGACACTTTATTTTTCAAAACTCTCCTTGGCCTATTTAAAATTGAACGACTCCACCTTGTTCAGGGCGACCAATATAAAAGCGATAACCCTTGCCAAAAAAACGAATGATTCGATAACACAGGCAGAAGCCCATTGGGATCTGGCTTCTTTTTTTAGAAGAAATACCGTGGCTGATAGTGCCTATTATCATTTCGCAAAGGCACAAAAAATTTATACGGCCTTGAACAATGATTTCTTTTCAGCCCGTATGCTCCTTAATATGGCCTTCGTACAAACGGATGTAAAGGATTATACCGGAGGTGAAATCACCACCATAAAGGCCATTGAGGTTTTAAAACCCCTCAATAAATACAAAGAGCTATATAGATCTTATAACAATTTAGGAATCGTCACCAACAACTTGAAAGAGTATGACCGGGCCGTTGAATACCACTTAAAAGCTCTAGAGTATTTAAAAAAACTGGGTGAGGAAAATACACTACAAGCAGGAACACAAAACAATATCGGTGTGGTCTACCTAGAACAAGCTCAATATCAAAAGGCCATTCCCTACTTTAAACGGGTTTTAGAGAATGACAATCTACTCTCTGCAGACCCAGAGCTCTATGCCATGGCCTTAAACAATTATGCCTATAGTCGGTTTAAGGCCCATAAAATCAAAGATGTTGAGAAGCAGTTGAGAAGCGCTTTGAAAATAGGGGATAGCATCGATGATTTTTCGGGTTTGGCATTAAGTCATTATTATTTGGCCGAAATTCACTTAAGCCAAGGAGACACCATAAAAGCCTTCGCAGATGCGAAACAGGCTAAGCGGTACGCCGAACAAAGTAGCGACAACAGAAGGCTATTAGAGACCTTACAGCTTTTGGGGCGTATCGATAAAAAAAACGCTTTCACCCATGCGCAATATTACATTCGTTTAAATGATAGCCTACAACAAGACGAGCGGCAGGCGCGTAATAAATTTACCCGTATTCGTTTTGAAACCGATGAGTTTATAGCTGAAAACGTGGTCTTGAGCAGACAGAAAAAAATATGGGCGGCCATAGCCATTGGGCTATTACTATTAACAGCGGCCATATACATTATCTTGGATCAACGCGCCAAGAACCAGAAACTACGGTTTCAACAACAGCAACAAGCAAATAACGAAGAAATTTTTAACCTGATGCTTTCACAAAAACAAAAAGTAGAAGAAGGTAAGCAAATGGAGCAAAAAAGAATATCTGAAGAGTTGCATGATGGTGTTCTAGGTAAGATGCTGGGTGTGCGTATGTTACTTACTGGTCTTAACAAAAAGAAAGATGAGAATGCTATTTCTCAACGTGCATCAGCGATTTCAGTCTTAAAAGAGGTTGAGGGTGAAGTACGCTCTATTTCTCATGAACTAAGCCACGCCGCTTATCAAGAAATTCATCACTTTATTAGGTCGATACAAGATTTGGTAAAAACCCTAGGCCATAGCGCAAAAATAGATTACAAATTCACCTATACCGATATTATGGATTGGGATAGTCTTAGCGGAGATATTAAGATAAATCTATATCGATTGATTCAAGAAAGCCTTCAAAATGCTATAAAACACGCAGCTTGTAAGAATATTATTATTAATTTTGACGTTATTGATAGTACCAGTACCCTAAAGGTTTTGGTTAAGGATGATGGAGAAGGATTCAAAAGAAAGAAAGAAAAAAAAGGTATTGGTATGCGTAATATAGCCTCTCGAATCGAAAAACTTAATGGTTCTTGGACTATCGACAGCGAAATTGGAGTAGGAACCTCGGTAACCTTTAACATTCCTATTACCTATTATTCGAAAGAAATTCAAAATGAAGTGGAAAGCCAAAGTCTGCAGAAAAGCCTAACATAAAACTTAAATTGAAAATGAAGATTGTTCGAATTTTAGCGGTAGATGACCATGAAATGACCACCCTAGGATATAAATATATTTTGGAAGGCAGTGAATTTGATGATTTTGAGGTGAAAGTAGAAATCGCCAAGAGCTATGAAATCGGAAAGGAAAAAATTGAATTCTCAGCCCGTAGCTTGAATTACAATATTATATTGTTAGATATTCAGTTGTTCCCTGCAAGCGCAAAAGACCAAAGAAGCGGTGAAGACCTTGGTATTTTGGCAAGAGAGCTTGTTCCTGAATCCAAAATAGTTTTTATGTCTTCATTTAGTGACAATTATCGTATTGACAGTATTTGTAAAACGGTAGATCCTGATGGCTATATGGTGAAGTCTGAAATCGATGAAGAATCTTTACTGGCTATGGTAAAAACGGTAACCTCAGACTCACCCTACTATACAGCAAGTGCCTTAAGAGTGTTCAGAAAGCGAATGGCCAATGATACTGTGATAGATGAGCAGGACAAAAAGATTCTTTACCTACTTTCTATAGGCACTCGAACCAAGGATATTCCCCCATTGATATCAGCCTCTCATGCCACAGTAGAATCTAGAAAGCGACAGCTAAAAACTCTTTTCGGCGTTGATAACGGCAATGATTTTGCTTTAATCGAGCAAGCTAAGGAAAGAGGTTTCATATAGTTATTTATTTCGTATACCGCTGATTTTTAATCTACTTTTGTTTTTTATCGCAAAAACAGGGTGAAACCCTAGTTTTTATAAGGTTTTCGTGTAGTCTGTTTCGACAGTTAACTTCTACTTTTACGACTTTATAGACTTTTCATATGACTTTATATCTTGATAGTTTTAAGAATAACCCTCCAAACGGGGTTTCGACAGAGTTCCACGTACAGGGCTTAGATGATTTTATAAATATTCTAGAAAAATATTTTTTTTCAAAAGTTACGGTTCGCAAAGGTGCATCTAAGGATTCAGAAATTAATCTTATCGTAGATCTTTCCTGTGATTTAACCCTTGCAGAACTGCTCCATCATTTTAACAAAGATATTTGGGGTGGTTTTGAACATGGTGAATCTTCATTATCAACCGCTTTACACAATCTTAGGAATAAAAATGAAAAATATATTGAAATCGAGGAGTTTTCAATTTTCTTAAAAGACTCTTCGATAATCACCAACTGTATCTATAAGAATAGCATCCTAGATCAGTTGAAAGCAATTCTAATCAAAATAGGCAACCACTATATTCATTTCACCAAAGGCTTGAGCGAGATACCGTATGAAATTTATATTCCAGTATTCGAAGAAGGTATTTCAGAAAATGAGTCTAATATCATGGATATAGAAGTGAGAAACAAAGAGCCAAAAGATTATTATAATTTTTGGGGACTTTATTATAACTCAGAAGATGATGCCGTAATCTACGATTTGGAAAACATGTCTACGGTTCATGGAGATTTATATATGCTAAACCATTAGAAACTGAACAGCGACCTACCTTTCATCATTTGATGCACCCTTTGTCTTACTTCTAAAATAGCAACCTCGTCCTCTGGCTTGGTCAACACCTGATCCACAAGATCTACTATAACCACCATATCACTGGCAATTAAACCTCTCGTGGTAATTGCGGCTGTGCCAAATCGAATTCCTGAGGTTATAAAAGGAGACTTATCATCAAAGGGGACCATATTTTTATTGGCCGTTATATCAGCTTTTACCAATACTTTTTCTGCATCTTTTCCGGTAATGTTCTTATTGCGCAGGTCGACCAACATCATATGGTTGTCAGTACCGCCAGAAATAATGTGGTAACCCTTGTTGACAAAAGCTTCAGCCATTGCCCCAGCATTTTCTTTTACACGCAACATATACTGTAAAAAATCATCTGATAATGCCTCTTCAAAAGCAATCGCCTTTGCAGCAATAATATGCTCTAAAGGGCCACCTTGATTGCCTGGAAATACAGCCAAATTTAATAGAGCGGACATTTTTCGTAGGTTTCCATTTTTAAGACGTATACCAAAGGGATTCTCAAAGTCTTTCCCCATTAATATAAGACCGCCTCTAGGGCCACGTAAGGTTTTATGTGTAGTCGTAGTAACAATATGACAATGCGGAATAGGATCGTTCATAATACCCTTGACAATCAAACCGGCAGGATGAGAAACATCGGCCATTAGAATAGCATTTACACTATCTGCAATTTCACGAAACCGCTTAAAATCCATATCACGAGAATATGCTGAGGCCCCTGCGATAATCAACTTAGGTTTTTCTTTCTCTGCAATTTCCTGTATTTTATCATAATTCAGTACACCAGTCTCTTTATCAACTCCATAAAAAACAGGCTTGTACAATTTACCCGAAAAATTCACCGGTGACCCATGGGTCAAATGCCCACCATGTGATAGATCAAAACCTAAAATAGTATCACCAGTTTGTAAGCAAGCGTGATATACTGAAGCATTTGCCTGCGAGCCTGAGTGTGGTTGCACATTCGCATATTCGGCACCAAAAAGTTCTTTTGCCCTGTCAATTGCCAATTGTTCAATTTCATCAACAATCTCGCAACCACCATAATATCGTTTTCCAGGATATCCTTCCGCATATTTATTGGTCAATACCGATCCTGCCGCCTCCATCACCTGAGTGCTTACAAAGTTTTCAGAAGCAATAAGTTCGATACCATTGATTTGTCTTTCTTTTTCGGCAGCTATCAGTTCGAAAATTCGGTTGTCGCGTTGCATATAAAAGTAATCTGTTAAATGAAGTGTAAAAATACAAATTGCCAATCGTTAATTGGAAGAAAATAATACATTTGATTAAGAATTTAATCAACGACCTCGGCGCAAGCCTGTCTTTACCGTCAAGCTGGCACACGAGGTATGCTTGCGAAAATATGGTTTTAAATTCGATGCAAGTCTGCCTGCGGTAGGTAGGCATTCGGGGTACCTGCCTGCCGGCCTAGGCAGGTTAAACCCACTGGTAGAAATAAAAGGTTTATTAAACGAGCTATACGATAGTTTATCGTTTTGCGTTAACAATAGAACCCATTTTGGCACGCCTGTTCAAATTGGTATTTAAAATAGTAAACCTATCTTCATGAAAAAATATGTAATTGTAAGCGTTATACTATCCTTGATTTTTGCCTGCAATGGGGTCAAGAAGACCCAGCAGGCCATAAATACCGGCAACTATTCCGATGCCATAGAGAATTCACTGCATAACCTAGCGGATAATAAAACTAAAAAGGGGCACCAACCCTATATAATTCTGTTGGAGGAAGCTTTCAAAAAAAATATCGAGCGTGAGCTGCAACATATTAACTTCTTAAAAGAAGAGGGTAATCCTGCAAATTTTGAGGCAATCTATAAGACCTATCGTAATTTGAAGCATATACAGCAAAGAATACGCCCCCTATTACCGCTTTATATTTATGAGGAAAACAGCGAAGCTCAATTTCACTTTCAAAATTATGATGAAAAGATTTTGACGGTCAAAGAAAAGCTATCCGATTATCTGTATAACAATGCTGTTACGCTATTGAACACCGCCTCAAATAAGCAAGATTATAGGAAATCATATGATGATTTTGTTTATTTAGAGCAGATAAACCCAGGCTATGGTGATAGTAAACAAAAGAAAGAAGAGGCCTACACCAAGGGGTTAGACTATGTAAAAGTCGGAATGGTTAATAACACAGATAAAATTATTCCTGCAAAATTAGAGGCCGAACTATTAAACTTTAATACCTATGGCCTGAATAATCTATGGACGGAGTACCATACAAATCCTTTGCCTAGCATTCAGTATAATTATGATATGGTGATTTCCTTACGAGAAATAAATATTTCTCCTGAACAGATTAGAGAGAAACAAATCATCAAGGAAAAGCAAATCATAGACGGTTATAAATATGCAGTCGATACTAATGGCAATGTTGTAAAGGACAGCTTGGGAAACAAAATTAAAATTGACAAATTCAAGACCGTTAAATGTGATTTTTATCAATTCACACAATATAAGACCGCTCAGGTTACGGGCGTAGTACGTTTCACAGAATTGAAAAAAAATCAACTAGTAAATTCTTACCCTTTGACAAGTGAATATATATTTGAACATATATACGCCAATTATGATGGTGACAAAAGAGCTTTGGACAATACGCTGGTATCACTTTTAAATTTAGCAGAAGTACCCTTTCCAACGAATGAACAAATGGTCTACGATGCCGGTGAAGATTTAAAATCGAGGCTGAAATCTATATTGTTGAAACAGCGATTCAATTAAAAAAAGCCCTGCAACTAATTTCGCGGCTCTTTGTTCATGTATATTTTCGCAAATCTATATTTGTTATTCCCCCGTGTGATTCGTGTTCGACCACTACCCTATTTTTAATAACCAAAAGTTGAGGCGATTGATGCGCTACCTGAAACCTATAGCCAACTTCATCAGAAACCTTTCGATAACTATGCAGGTCTAAATAGTATATATCAATCTGATTCTCTTCAAAGTTGAAACCTTTACCGAACATATTGAAAACCATTCTACTGATACCACAAGTAGTAGAGTGCTTGAATATCATCTGTGTTTTACTAGCAGATTTCTGTGCTATTTCCTCCAGCTGATCCAAAGAGGTCAAAGAAACCCAAGGAACTGTATTTTTTTCCTTTTCACCAGCTGTATTTTTCTTTCCAAAAAAACTATTGAATATACCCATTTTGTAACTTTAAAGTAACTAAGTCGAACAACATTCAGAACCTTACGAACTGCCGAAATGTCTTGCTGTTACCGGCTTTATCAGACATTTTGTCTGATGCCTGCTATTGGTAAGATTGTTGACTTATACTAATCAAAATTAAACAATAACAACAAAACACCACATATATGAACTTTAATAATTTCACTATAAAGTCGCAAGAGGCCGTACAGCAAGCACAACAGCTCGCTCAAGGCATGGGGCACCAGCAAATAGAAAATGAACATCTTTACAAGGCTATTTCCGAAGTAGATGAAAATGTATTGCCTTTTTTGCTTAAAAAGCTCAACTTGAATATTGCTATGCTCAACCAGATTATCGATAAAGAACTGGAGAGTTTTCCAAAAGTAACAGGAGGAGAAATCATGGTTTCTCGTGAGGCGGGGAAAACATTGAATGAGGCAAGTATTATTGCTAAAAAGATGGAAGACGAGTATGCTTCCATTGAGCACCTATTATTGGCCATTTTTAAGTCTAAAAGCAAGATTTCTCGAATTCTAAAGGATCAAGGAGTAACAGAAAAAGATTTAAAGACAGCAATCGAAGAACTTCGAAAAGGTGGCAAAGTAACTTCTCAAAGCGTTGAAGACACTTATAATTCTTTGGAGAAATATGCCCGTAACCTAAATAAATTAGCCGATAGCGGCAAATTGGATCCTGTTATTGGGCGAGACGAAGAAATTCGCCGCATACTTCAGATTTTATCCAGAAGAACAAAAAACAACCCTATGTTGGTAGGTGAACCCGGTACTGGTAAAACGGCCATTGTAGAAGGTCTTGCGCATCGTATACTACAAGGTGACGTACCCGAAAACTTAAAAGATAAAGTGATTTACTCCTTAGATATGGGGGCTTTGATCGCCGGCGCAAAATACAAAGGTGAATTTGAGGAACGGTTAAAATCTGTTATTAAAGAAGTAACTTCCTCAGATGGCAGTATTGTACTTTTTATTGACGAGATACATACCTTGGTAGGCGCAGGAGGCGGACAAGGAGCAATGGATGCGGCGAACATATTAAAACCGGCATTGGCCCGAGGCGAGTTACGAGCCATAGGGGCAACCACCTTAGACGAGTATCAAAAATATTTTGAAAAAGACAAGGCCCTGGAACGAAGGTTTCAAAGAGTTGTGGTTAACGAGCCCGATACCGAAAGTGCTATTTCAATTCTTCGTGGAATAAAAGAAAAATATGAGGCCCATCACAAGGTACGTATCAAAGATGAAGCTGTAATCGCGGCAGTAGAACTATCGCAGCGCTATATCACCAATAGATTTTTACCTGATAAAGCCATTGATCTAATGGACGAGGCTGCCGCAAAACTGCGAATGGAGATCAACTCGAAACCCGAGGAATTAGACGCATTGGATCGAAAAATAATGCAGTTGGAAATTGAAATCGAGGCGATTAAGCGAGAGAATGACAAGGTCAAGTTGAAATCTCTTAACGCCGACCTTGCCAATATCAAAGAAGAACGAAACGAGATTTTTGCTCAATGGGAAAGTGAAAAGACCGTGGTCGACAACATTCAACAAACTAAAAATGATATTGAGAATTATAAACAGGAAGCCGAACGCGCAGAGCGCAATGGTGATTACGGAAAGGTGGCCGAGTTGCGCTATGGAAAGATAAAGGAAGCTCAAAAAAGATTAGACAAGCTACAAGAAGAACTACAGGAACAACAAAGTACGGGCACCTTGATTAAGGAAGAGGTCACCAATGAAGATATTGCCGAAGTTGTCGCCAAATGGACCGGTATTCCTGTCACCAAAATGTTACAGGGTGAAAAGGAGAAATTACTGAAATTAGAAGATGTGCTACATAGGCGTGTCGTAGGCCAAGAAGAAGCTATTCAGGCCGTTTCTGATGCAATCAGAAGAAGTAGGGCAGGGCTTCAAGACACCAAACGCCCTATAGGCTCATTTCTTTTCCTGGGCACTACTGGGGTGGGTAAAACCGAACTGGCAAAAACCTTGGCGGCATATCTTTTTGATGATGAAAATGCCATGACACGAATTGATATGAGCGAGTACCAAGAGCGTCACTCTATAAGTCGATTGGTGGGTGCGCCTCCAGGGTATGTAGGGTATGAAGAAGGTGGCCAATTGACAGAGGCCGTACGCCGAAGACCATATTCTGTAGTGCTACTTGATGAAATCGAAAAAGCGCATCCCGACACTTTTAATCTCTTATTACAAGTATTGGATGAAGGCAGGTTGACTGACAATAAAGGTCGCGTTGCAGATTTTAAGAACACAATCATAATCATGACTAGCAATATTGGCAGCCATATCATTCAGGAAAAATTTGAGGGCAATACCGATATATATGGCGCTACAGAAGCCGCCAAGGTCGAAGTTCTTGAATTATTGCGCAGTACAATTCGTCCTGAATTCCTGAACCGTATAGATGATATTATCATGTTCACCCCTTTGAATATCGATGATATCACTCAGATAGTAAAACTTCAGTTGGATCAATTGAAAAAAATGCTAGCCAAACAACATATCACCATCGACGCTACAGAAGAGGCTATCACCTATCTCGCCCGTAAAGGATACGATCCACAATACGGGGCAAGACCTATAAAACGTGTTATTCAAAAAGAGGTGCTCAATACGCTGTCAAAAGAGGTATTAAGTGGTAAGATAAAATCTGATAGTATTGTTCTTATCGATTCTTTTGATGATGCACTGGTGTTTAGAAACCAAGATGAATTAGTTGAGTAAAACCCATTTATATTCTACAAAGCATCCTTCTTAACTCTAAATAGAAGGGTGCTTTTTTTATCAACAATATATACCATACAGTATATAAATTTTTTATATTCGTATAAAATTGATTACAATGACCACCAAAGCCGAAAAAACCACCTCTTACATTATTGAAACCGTTGCCCCCATTTTCAACAAATTGGGTTATGTAGGCACTAGTATGAGCGACCTAACCGAAGCCACAGGATTAACCAAGGGTGCTCTTTATGGTAATTTCGAAAATAAGGAAGCCTTGGCCTTAGCCGCTTTTGAACACAATAGTAAGCGTTTACTATCTGCCATTGATGAGAAATTGAATTCGAACGGAACATCCTTAGCAAAGCTTTTTATTTTAACTGATTTCTATAGAAGGTATGATGTTTTCACTCAAGAAATGGGTGGCTGCCCCATTATAAATGTAGGTATCGATTCGAAATATAACAATGTACTACTAGCGGCAGCTACCAGTGAAATAATCAAGAGCGTTGAAGGTAAAATCGCTTTGGTACTAGAAAACGGGGTCAATAATAGTGAACTCAACCTTCCTGTCACCCCGCTACAATTCGCAAAGCAGTTTTTTACAATGATCCAAGGAGCAGTAGCAATGTTCACTATAACAGGAGACCGAAAATATTTGATAAATACTGTGGCCTATTTGGAAGTTCTGATTAATAGGGAAATCAAAAAATAGAAATTCTCTTTTTAATCTAATAATTCTTGAAGGCTCTACCGTGAGGCATGCCTACGGCAGTCTATTCAATTTCAAGAAATTCTTTGATGACAAAAAACCCCCTGAACTACTTAAAGTTCAGAGGTTTTTTGTAATTAAGGGTCCGCCCTATTTAATCTGCGACTACCCTATATATCCACGTTTTTTCAGGATATTTACCTCCTAATTTATTGTCTCTTGCCTTTCTTGCCTCTGCCATAGTAGCATAGCGACCCAGATACGCATAGTTATATTTATTCCTACTTCTATAGAATGATTTTGGTTCGAGCCCCTTATTGGTCAAATCCTTCATAAAGGCATCAAAATATTTCTTGGTACCAAATACATTGGCAATCAAATAATAGCCCGGTTCTAGACCATCTTCAGCAATAACTTCCTCATACTTCTCCCCTGCTTGGGGTTGATCAGCTTTCTCTTGTTCCTTTGTTCGTTTCTCCTTGTCTTGCTTCTTGGCAGCCTCTATTTTGGTGCGTTCAATCTTGTTGATTGAATCTCGCTTGTGTTCTTGTTCCTGTTTGGCCGATACGGCTATTGCCTCGCTCTCTTTTGCCTTGGTTGCAGCTTGTTTTTTCTCATCTTTCAACTTCTCGGCCGCTGCTAATGCCTCGGCTTTTTTAGCTTGCTCCCTGTCTACTTTTGCCTGCTTTTCCTCGATTTTTTTGCGCTCCGCCAATACTTCTTTTTCTCTCTTGACAGCAGCAATAGCGTCTTTTCGCTTTTCTCTCGCTAAGACTTTTTCTTGAGCTGCATCTTCTCTAGCCTTTTTCTTTTCAAGCTTTTCAGCTTCTTTTTTCTGTTTTTCTTCGTCAATAGTTGAATCTACATTTTCCGCTGGTTTCACCGGCTTCTCTGTTTTCTCCTCCGCTATGGTTTTTAAAATCTCGGCCTCTACAACATAACGTACCTCTTTTCTACGATCCTCAGGTTTTCCAAGAAAATAAGATGCAACTAGCTCAAAAGAGGGGTTTTTTGAATTAATAGAGGCGTTCGTACCAAATTCTATTAGTGCACCTAATGACACCTTATTAAAAAACGTACCTCCTCCTCCTACCGAAATACCATAGAAGTTATTATACCCTAATTGTCCCCAATATTTGGTCGTACTAAAAAGCGTACTCAAACCAATTTGATTGTCTAAGAGTGGAATAGTTCTCAAATAGAATGAAGGCCTTAAAAAAGCCGTAGGATCTGATCCTATGCTAATCGGAAGATCATAGGAAACCATTGCCAAAAATATTTTATCAGATGCCAGGGTGTTGCTCTCTTTGGAGGCAAAGTTATAATCGAACAAGTTTTCCGAAGCCAAACCAAAAGAGAAATTTTCAACTGATAAATTAATGCCAGGGGCAAATTGTAAAATAAAATCATTTGTCGCCTGTTGTTGGGGTAAAATTATTTGGGGGTCTGTCTGAAAACGTGTATCGGCCAGATTTTGTTGAAACCCAAAGAGGTTAGCGCCAAAAGACAGTTTAACCAACGAACTAAGTTCTAAAGTATGTGCATAGTTTAAAACGCCTCCTGTATTAAAGAAAATACCGGTATTGTGTTGAAAAAACCCAACACTAGCCGCCGATTTATCATTTAATTTTCGAGTATAATTTAAGAATATAGTGGTAGGATCGGCATCGATACTCTGCCATTGCCAACGTGCCCATACGGCAATAGATTGTGGATTGTTACGGTCAAGAGAAAATACAGGATTGAACAAACTGGCATTATAAGTTGTCAGATTATGTTGTCTTATATCAACAGGAAGTCGCACTTCTTGAGCAAACAAAATAGATGACCCTAATAAAATCAGAAGTAATGGTAGCGTTTTGGGCATATGCAAAAAAAACAAAAAACCATGACTTTTACATACTATTTTTATGTTTTTTTAGTTAAAATAAAAGAAAAATGTTCATTGAGTTCGGCAGAAAATATAAAATACTAGAGAATTTGAAACTTATTTGCATGAAAGCGGACTACTATAAGGCTTTACAAGAAACTATTTTTTATATTTCAATAGAAATTCGTCTAGCTTATTAAGCCCATAAATGAAAAATAAACTACCCTTGACCCAAGGGTATGAGGTATTAATGAAGAATTCAATGCAGAGCCTTATTGCGGTAGGCAGGCCGGGTAAACTCAATTTATGGCTTTCACCAAGTGATTAAAAAAAAATTGACCCCAAGAGTTATATTTTCCAAACATTTGAAATACCAACTAATGAAATCAATAAAAATAGTACTCATCTTCTTTCTGATTTTCAACTCCTTTGGATGTAAGGATGATAAAAACACTTCAGAAGAAACATATACCGAACCAACAATTTCAACTTTTTATTTTATACGCCATGCGGAAAAGGACAGGAATGATTATGAAAATGTGGATCCTGAACTTAACCAAAAAGGGTTAGGAAGAGCTATGCACTGGGCCGAAATATTGAATGACGTTACTCTTGATGCCATTTATACCACCGACTATGAACGTACCACAATGACGGCAGCACCTGTTTCGGTCAAACAAGATATAACCTTACAATATTACGACCCTGAAATACTAGATATTGAGCAATTCAAAGTTGATAACCTAAATAAGAACGTACTAGTCGTGGGTCATAGTAATACAACGCCCGAATTGGTTAATATGATTATTGGGGAAGACAAATATGATGATATGGACGACCATGACAACGGCAGCCTGTTCATTGTACAAATAACTGATGGAAAGGCCAGTGATATGAGGTTATTCTTTAATTGTAACTGTTCTTCTGAACGCTAATATTACGTAACTCTATTTCAGACAACAATCTTAGTTGTTTAGCTTCAAACAAACTATCTATTTTATAAATGGATAAGCCTGCATTTTTTGGTTGGTAATTACTGTAGTCCACAAACCGAATTCCGTTCACATATCTTTCGTTATATGCCTTACGAAAACGCATTCCGCCACCATCCTCATGAAACTCATAGGCAAGATATTCAGGTTTAAATGTTGTGGTATCGAACCAGTAGATATAGGTGTCTTCAAAATCTTCGCCCCCATCTTTTTCTTCAAAAGTTATTTTTATCTTGAAATATTCCTTCCCTTTGATTTTGACCTTTCCAATGTGTTCTTTGCTCACCGCAGGGTCATTCAAGCCATAAGGCAGATAGGCAAAATAATGTACTGAATTCACTGAGTTGGTATATTTCTGAGCCATCGAATCAGCCAAATAGATAGGCTTATTATTCAGAAAACGCTGAAAACCATTTGCTCGCAGCACATCTTTGACCATAGCGCTATCAATTTTAAAAATACGCTTCATAACCCTTTGTCCATCGTTATTTTCTAGAACATATGTCTTATCTCTAAAATCAAAAGAAATAGTACTTGACCTATAGATAGTTCCGCCACAGACCTCTATACTTTTATCGATTATGTTTTGAGCAGTGAGAACCGGTCCTGCTTTTTCCTTACAAGAAAAAACAACCAATGCCAATAGTAATATCTTTACCTTATTCATATGTATACTTTATAAAATAGCTCGAAACTGGCTATCTTCTTGGTGAAGATTCTCAATAATAAATGTATTGAAAATTAAATGTAACACTATTGTGCCTATTTTTGTGATCTTATGCAACAGAACATTAATATAAAAAATAAAAAGGCTCGTTTTCACTATGAGATTTTAGATAAATTCACGGCTGGTATAGTCTTATCAGGAACCGAAATAAAATCAATACGAGAGAGCAAGGCCTCAATTTCGGAAAGTTTCTGTGAGTTTAATGACCGGGGTGAACTCTTTATCATAAATATGCAAATCGATGAGTATTCGCATGCTTCATATTTCAACCACAAACCAAAGGCAGAGCGTAAGCTTTTGCTAAATAAGCGTGAACTCAAAAAAATGCAAAAGGAAGTTAATACCTCGGGCAACACCATTGTACCGCTGAAATTATTCCTTAATGACCGTGGTCTCGCCAAACTAATTATAGCCCTTGCCAAAGGAAAAAAACTATATGATAAGCGAGAGACCATGAAAGACCGTGATAATAAAAGAGATCTAGATCGGATTAAGAGAAGTTTTAATAACTAAGTTTCTAGAACCCGCTGAGCTAATTTTTGTTCTCAAGCAGGGGAACGAAACGAAAAGAACCAAATTCCTTTTTCTCGAATTCCTTTTCCGATATTCTGATAAAAAGCGTCATTATCTGCTCTTGATTACCAACCGGAATTACTAACCTTCCTCCCACTTTTAATTGCGACATCAAAGCTTTAGGTACTTCAGGAGCACCTGCAGTAACAATAATGGCATCAAAGGGCGCTTCTTGTGGCAGTCCCTTATATCCATCGCCAAAAATTACTTTCCTGGGCATATAACCCATTTTTTTTAAAAAAATATTGGTCTTTTTAAATAGTGCCAGTTGACGCTCGATCGTATACACCTTGGTAGAGAGTTGAAGCAGAACAGCAGTCTGATAACCACTACCTGTTCCTATTTCCAAGACTTTATGTGTGGGCTTTAGCTCAAGTAGTTCAGTCTGAAACGCCACGGTATAGGGTTGTGAAATAGTCTGATCTGCAGCGATAGGAAATGCTTTGTCCTGATAGGCATGGCCTTCGAAACTACTATCCATAAAAAAGTGCCGTGGTATTTTACGAATAGCGCCAAGCACCTTTATATCGGTTATGCCCTTTGAAATAAGAACATCGGCCAATTTATTTCGCATGCCACTATGTTTGAGGGTATCTTTCAATAGTTTGGTTTTGAATTCCAAAGTTAGAACGTAAAAAATCAAATAACAAACGGCAAATAACATTCTACATTTAAACTCGAAACTCCCAAACAATGTTTATTTTTGAAAAAAACAAACATATGCTCAAAGTTGGAGTCTTGGGGGCCGGCCATTTAGGGAAAATACATTTACGCCTGCTCAATGAATCCCAAAAATATCATCTGATTGGTTTTTATGATCCCGACGCCATCAACGCTAAGAAAGTAGCCGCAGAATTTGGCTATACGTATTTTGAGAATATAAATACCTTAATCGATGCAGTCGATGTGATTAATATCGTAACCCCAACTCTTTCGCATTACGATTGCGCAAAAAAGGCCATGGAAAAAGGAAAACATGTTTTTCTTGAGAAACCCATAACCAACACCCTGGAGGAAGCTGAAGAATTGCTTTCACTAGAAAAAAAATATCAGATTAAAGGTCAGGTAGGTCATGTAGAACGTTTTAATCCGGCATTTTTGGCCGTCAAGAACAGTATTCATAACCCAATGTTCATTGAAAGCCATAGATTGGCCGAATTTAACCCACGAGGCACTGACGTACCCGTGGTATTGGATCTCATGATTCATGATATTGATGCTATTCTAAGCGTGGTAAATTCAGAAGTTAAAAAAATAAATGCCAGTGGCGTTTCGGTCATAAGCAAATCTCCTGATATTGCCAATGCTCGAATCGAGTTTGAAAATGGCTGCGTGGCCAACTTGACCGCGAGTCGAATCTCATTAAAAAATATGCGTAAATCACGCTTTTTTCAACGTGATGCATATATATCAGTAGATTTTCTCGAAAAAAAGGCTGAAGTAGTAAAAATGAAGGATGCTCCTGAAACGGTAGGCGATTTTGATATGGTCTTGCAAAATGCAGAAGGAGAGAAAAAACAGATTTATTTCGAAAACCCCGAAATAGTTAACAACAATGCCATTTTGGAGGAACTTGAAACCTTCGCCGATGCCATTAATAATGACAGCATACCGGTGGTTAGCTTAAGACAGGGTACAAATGCTCTTAGAGTAGCGTTGCAAATTATTGAATCTTTCTAAAGTCATTGAAATGAAACACATAGCCGTCATAGGAGCGGGCACCATGGGAAACGGTATTGCCCAAGTTTTCGCTCAAAATGGATTTAAAGTTAGCCTCATTGATATTTCAAAAACTTTCTTGGATCAGGGAATCACCACTATTTCAAAAAACCTTGACCGCATGCTGGTCAAAGAAAAAATCAATGAAGATGAAAAGTTAGCAACCTTGAACAACATCCTCTCATTTACTGTTCTTTCGGAAGGCATTAGAGATTCTGACTTGGTAATTGAGGCGGCCACCGAAAATGTAGAGCTGAAATTAAACATTTTTAAAGAGTTAGATGAGATCTGCAAGCGCGACACCATTTTGGCCACCAACACCTCATCAATTTCAATAACCCGAATCGCGGCCACCACAAAAAGACCCGACAAAGTAATAGGAATGCACTTTATGAATCCTGTTCCTGTTATGCCCTTGGTAGAGATCATTCGAGGGTATAACACTTCGAATAAAACAACAAGGACGATTATTGAACTTAGCAAAAGCTTGGGGAAATCTCCGACTGAAGTCAATGACTACCCCGGGTTTGTGGCCAACCGTATATTAATGCCCATGATCAATGAATCTATTGAGACGCTATATACAGGTGTTGCTGGGGTACAAGAAATCGATACCGTTATGAAAATGGGCATGGCACACCCTATGGGACCCCTACAATTGGCTGATTTTATTGGACTAGATGTATGCCTATCGATTCTAAACCTTATGTACGACGGCTTCAAAAACCTCAAATATGCCCCTTGTCCCCTACTGGTCAATATGGTAATGGCCGGAAAATTAGGGTTAAAATCAGGCGAAGGGTTTTATGATTATTCCAATTCACGAAAGGCCGAAATTGTAGCTTCACAATTTAAATAATCCTATATGGCAACCATAATACCTTTTAAGGCCATTCGCCCAACACAAGATAAAGTCGCTTTTGTAGCCTCGCGTTCCTATGAAGAATATTCAAGAAAAGAATTGAATGCGATTCTAAACTACAATCCGTTTTCTTTTTTGCATATCATCGACCCCGGATTTAGATTTGATAATAAAGTCTCAAAATCAGAACGTTTTAAATTGGTCCACAATCGGTATTTAGAGTTTTTGAAAGGTAATATTCTAATGAAAGATACCAAGGATAGTTTTTATATCTATGAAATAGAAAAAAATGACTTTAAGTGTTGTGGGCTTCTATGCAGTACAAGTGTTGAAGATTATCAAAATGATGTCATCAAAAAACATGAGGAAACCATTCATCGGAGAGAGGAATTGTTCGCAAACTATCTGAAAACCGTAGAGTTCAACGCGGAGCCCGTCTTGATGACCTATGTCAATACCGACATAATTGATAAAACCATTCAAAAGGCAACAAAGAACACGCCTGAATACAACTTTACGACAACGGATAAGGCCACACATCGCCTTTGGGCAATTTCTGACAAAAAAACAGTCATGACATTGCAAGGAGAATTCCAAAAAATTGATGCGCTATACATCGCAGATGGCCACCACAGAAGTGCTTCTTCTACTCTTTTATCACAACAATCGAAAGAGCAGAACCCAAGGCATACAGGTCGAGAGCATTATAATTTTTTTATGAGTTATTTGATTCCTGAATCAGAAATCAAAATTTACGAGTTCAACCGCATGATACAGGACTTAAACGGACTGACAAAAGAAGAATTTTTAATCAAGCTGAAAACATATTACAAGATTGAGAATAGAGGGCGCACATTATATAAACCGACCAAAAAACATCACTTTAGTATGTATTTGGAAGGTGAATTTTACGCACTTTATCTTAAAAATAAAACCTACGAATTTACTGATGTCCTTAGTAAATTGGATACCCAAATACTATTAAAAACGGTATTGGAACCCATTTTAGACATTCTTGACCTGCGCAACAATAAAAGAATACAGTACGGCTATGGTAAACAGAACATTCGCAAAATGAAAGATGAAATCGACAAAGGCAACTTTGTCGTGGGTTTCGGCCTTGTTCCCATTGCTGTTGATGAAATCAAGGCAATCGCCGATGCAGGATTGGTAATGCCGCCTAAAAGCACGTATATAGAACCCAAAATGCGAAGCGGATTAACTATTTATGAATTATAAGAACTAGCTTGGAGCATTAAAAGGAACTGATCTCTTCTATTTTGGCGCAGACTTAAAGATAGTAGATTCACTTGATGGAAATAAAGAAAATCAAAACCTTAAATACTTCTAAGGCAATAAAATAAGTATCATTTCATGCCAATTAATCAAAATCTTCAAACTATAAAGAATACGTTACCAGAGGGTGTAACTCTTGTTGCCGTATCAAAAACCAAACCAACCGAGGACATACTGGAGGCCTATACGACTGGACATCGAATTTTTGGTGAAAATAAAATTCAAGAAATGACACAAAAATGGGAGACCATGCCCAAAGACATAAAGTGGCACATGATTGGTCATGTACAACGCAACAAGATAAAATACATGGCCGAATATGTATCTTTGATACATGGGGTAGACAGTCTTAAATTATTGAAGGAAATAGATAAACAGGCCAAGAAACATCAGCGAACAATCGATTGTTTGTTACAGGTACATATCGCCGAGGAGGATACCAAATTCGGAATGAACGCCTTTGAACTAAATGAACTTGTCTCCTCTGATGAATTGGCCCTTATGCAAAATATAAAAATTACAGGGCTAATGGGAATGGCGACTTTAACCGAAGACAAAGAACAGATCCGTAGAGAATTCGAACATTTAAAATCGCTATTTGATAAAACAAAGATCCACCTACCTATTATCACCGTACTCTCAATGGGCATGAGTGGCGATTATGAAATTGCTATAGAACAAGGCAGTACCATGGTACGCATCGGAAGTAGTATCTTTGGCTCTAGAGATTAGAGACCCTGCCAAGGCTACGTTTTGCGAGTTTTTGCAGTAAACTAGCTCAGGGCAAGCCTGCCTTTACCGTAGGCAGGCTTGCTAGGTATTAAAAGGAAACAAGTTTTAACATTTCAGTACAGTCTCGATAGCTATCGGGAGAGTATTAAACCCGCGAATAGGGAATAAATCAATGAATGTATGTACGTCATACTAGATATAGAGACTACAGGAGGAAAATATAATGAAGAAGGCATTACCGAAATAGCCATTCATAAGTTCGACGGGCATCAAATAGTTGATACCTTTATTAGCCTTGTCAATCCTGAAAAAAAAATACAGCCATTTGTAGTCAACCTTACCGGGATCAACGATAAAATGTTGCTGACTGCGCCCAAGTTTCATGAGGTCGCAAAACGTATCGTAGAAATAACCCAAGATTCTGTTCTGGTAGCCCATAACGCACAATTTGATTATAGAATTCTTCGAACCGAGTTCAGGCGGTTAGGTTATAATTTTGAACGAAAAACGATTTGTACGGTAGACCTTTCAAAAAACCTATTACCCGATGCAGAATCGTATAGTTTAGGAAAACTGGTCCGCTCTTTAGGAATCCCCGTAAGTGATCGTCACAGAGCAAACGGTGATGCCCTTGCAACCTTGAAACTATTTAAACTGTTACTTTCTAAAGATACCGATAAGTCAATTTTAAAAAGTGTTTTACGAAAAGAAACCCATGGGGAGCTTTCTGAAAAACAATTGGATATTGTCGAACAAATGCCCTCTGAAACAGGTGTTTATTATATGCACAATAAAAATGGTGATATTATATTTCTTGGGAAAAGCAGCAATATCAAAAAACGGATAAACCAACACTTCACCAAAAATGGGGATCGGGCCCGCCAACTACAGAAAGAAACCAAAAAGGTCACTTTCGAGAAAACCGGCAGCGAATTGGTAGCGCTTTTAAAAGAGTACGAGGAGCTAAAACGGAACAAACCTAAATTCAACGTTCTCCCAAAACAAAAACTGTTTTCCCATGCCCTATATAAGTCTTATGACCAGAACGGCTATATCAACCTAAGGGCAGATAGTATAAAAGGGGGTAGGAACCCTATGATTACGTTTAGCAGCATTCATAGTGCCAAAAATTTTCTTTATAAAATCAATGCTGAATTCACCTTATGTGACAAGCTGAACGGACTTTCGCAAGCGAAACATAATTGTGCTAATTTCGAGGATTCAAAATGTAATGGTGCCTGCGTTAACAAGGAGGAACCATCCGAATATAATGGCCGTGTCCAAGCTGCGTTGAATGCATATAGCCTAAGGGGAAAGAACATAGTTATTATCGATAAAGGTCGTGAAATTGGCGAACATAGTGCTATATTGATTAAAAATGGCGTTTTTGAAGGATTGGGTTTTTACAACCTAAACTATCAAATCAATACTATTCATATCTTAGAATCGATAATTACACCCATGCAAGGTAATGCCAATACCACCCATCTTATTGAAACCTATTTGAGAAAAAAGAAAGGTGTCAAAATTTTGGAACTGAACATATAATACATTGAAAAATAAAAAACCTATCGTCCGCTGGAAAAGAAAGATTCATGAAGTCATTTATGAAGCCGATACCCCCATTGGAAAATGGTTCGATATCACGCTGTTTATACTCATCATCATCAGTGTCATATTAGTCATGCTAGAGAGCGTAAAAGAAATTGACGCTAAATACCATCGTATACTACTGGCCCTTGAATGGGTCATCACCATTTTTTTTACCATAGAGTACATTGCCAGGGTAATAAGCATACGAAAACCGTTCAAATATATCTTTAGCTTTTATGGTATTATTGATTTCATATCCACGATACCACTGTACGTCTCTTATATTCTTGTAGGCTCCAACTTTTTACTAGCGGTCAGGGCATTTCGATTGTTACGCGTTTTCAGAATTTTAAAACTAGTGCAGTTCTTGGGAGAAGCCTCTCAACTAAAAAAAGCCTTAAAAGCTAGCAGGGCCAAAATAGCGGTCTTTATATATGTGGTTCTTATACTTTCGGTGATTATGGGCACTGTCATGTATCTGGTCGAGGATGATAAAGCCGGGTTTACCAGTATTCCCCGAAGTATTTATTGGGCCATAGTCACCTTAACAACGGTAGGCTACGGTGATATCGCTCCCCAAACCAGTTTTGGTCAACTCATAGCAACAGTTGTTATGATTCTAGGTTATGGTATTATTGCCGTTCCTACGGGTATCATTACCGTGGAATTTTCTAAACAGTCGCAACTGGAAAAAGACAAATTACACCTAAATACACAATCTTGCCCCAGTTGTTCTCGCGAGGGCCATCGAGATGATGCTACCCATTGCTTTAACTGTGGAAGTAAACTGTGATGAAAAAAATACTAATTTCTATTGTAGGCCCTACGGCAATTGGGAAGACAAAATTGTCGATTGCCCTTGCCAAGCATTTCAACACCGAAATAATTTCGGCGGATTCCAGACAGTTCTACAAAGAAATGTCAATAGGAACAGCCGTACCCCTACCTATCGAACTGGCTGCCGTTCCCCACCATTTTATACAGCATAAAAGTATTTTTGACACCTATTCGGTTGGAGATTTTGAACGGGAGGCCCTAAGCCGTTTAGATAGTCTTTTTATCAACAACGAGGTGGTACTTATGGTCGGGGGAAGTGGATTATATGTGGATGCAATCACCAAAGGTTTGGATAAATTTCCTCAGGTCGGCCCAAAAATACGTCTAGAACTGAATGAAATTTTCAATGATAAGGGTATTAAAGCACTACAAGATGAGCTCAAAGATCTAGACAAAGACTATTATGACAAGGTAGACCTTGGAAATCCACATCGAATGATTCGAGCTTTGGAAATTTGCAGGGGCACGGGAAGGCCGTATTCCTCATTTCTAAACAAAGGAAAAACTAAAAGGCCTTTTGATACAATTACAATAGGCATAAATGCGGATAGGGAAATTATTTATGATCGCATCGACCAAAGGGTAGACGCAATGATGAAACAAGGACTTTTAAAAGAAGCCAAGCCCCTTTATGAACACCGAAAAATGAATGCCATGCAGACTGTGAGCTATAAAGAACTTTTCAAGTATTTCGAAGGCGAATGGGATTTGGATTTTTCTATATCGGAAATAAAGAAGAACAGCCGAAGATTCTCTAAAAGACAACTAACCTGGTTTAAAAAAGATGCAACCACCCTCTGGTTTCAACATACTACTACCTTAGATAAAATAGTGCAAATAATCCAAGAAAAACTAAACATCTCTAAAAATGGATAGCCCTAGAATACTATTTATCATGGGGGTCTCGGGATCAGGAAAATCGACTATAGGAAAATTATTGGCCCTCACATTGAATATTCCATTTTTCGATGGCGATGATTATCATTCTAAAGCGAATATAGAAAAAATGAGCCTTGGAAACCCACTTAGCGACAACGATCGTATCGAATGGTTGCAGGGCATAAATTCGATGGCCCTGAAAAATTGTACAAGAGGAGCGGTGATTGCCTGTTCGGCACTAAAAGAGTCGTATAGATTGCTATTGTCCGAAAAAATAGAAGAAGGGTCGACCTTTGTGTATTTAAAAGGTTCATTTGAAGAAGTCTTGGATAGGTTGCAGCAAAGAAAAGGGCATTTTATGCCCATAAACCTATTGAAATCACAATTCGAAGTTTTGGAACAACCCAAAAAAGCCATTATTGTATCAATCAAAAGCTTGCCCCATGAAATCGTAGAGCAAATAAAGACAGCGCTCGATAAAAACTACTAAGCAGAGTTCGAGCTAAACTGTTAACAAATAAATATAGCTCGAACCCGACTTAAAAGAAAGCTTGTTTATTCTTCGGTCTTTACCACCAATCGAAACCCTTCGCCGTGAATATTCAATATTTCTACAGTATCATCACGTTTTAAATATTTACGCAATTTGGCGATATACACATCCATACTTCTCGATGTGAAATAATTATCATCTCTCCATATTTTGGTCAGGGCCAATTCACGTGGCATTAGATCGTTTTCGTGCAAAGCCATCAAGCGTAACAATTCATTCTCTTTAGGAGATAGTTTTATAGAATCCTCATCCTTGTACTTCAAAAAACGAAGCTTTGAATTTAGATGAAACCCCCCAATCTGAAATTCGAATTTTTTACTATCTGCTAATGAGTTAGACGCTTTTCTTAAAATTATCGCCTTAAGTTTGGCCAACAATACTTCTGAATCAAAAGGCTTGTTCAAGTAATCGTCCGCACCGGCTTTATATCCTTTTAGAACATCTTCTTTCATTGTTTTTGCCGTCAGGAATACGATAGGTACATTTTCATTTTTTTCTCGTATTTCCCTAGCCAATGTAAAGCCATCTTTATAAGGCATCATTACATCTAAGATGCATACATCATAATTGTCTTTTTTGAACTTTTCGAAGCCCTCCATCCCATTTTTGGCCAAGGTCACATCGAAATCATTCATTGACAAATAATCTTTTAGAACAATTCCAAAATTAGGATCGTCCTCTACCAAAAGAATTTTCTTGTTAACTGTTTCCATTGTTTTTAAATTAAAGGCAGTTTAATATAGAAAGTACTTCCCTTTCCATTTTCACTTTCAGCATAAACTTCACCTTGATGATCTTCTATTATTTTTTTTACGTAAGCAAGGCCTAAGCCATGCCCTTTAACATTGTGTATATCCCCTGTATGTTCTCTATAGAATTTTTCAAAAACTCTTTTCAGTACAGACTTGCTCATGCCAGTTCCCTGATCTTTTACCTTAACAATAATAAAATTTTGAACAACTTCAGTAGAAACATCAATTTTAGGTGCTTCTGTGGAATACTTCATGGCATTATCCAAAATATTGACAATAACATTGGTAAAATGCATTTCATTGGCCAAAACTTCGGTTCTTTTAGCATCTAAATGCATCTGAACATAGCCGCCACGATCGGCCACAATAAGCTCAACATGCGTTATAGCATCTTGAATGATGTCATGAACATCGACTCTATCCTTGCGTATATCTAACTGGTTCTTTTCAAGTTGTGATATACGTAAAACGTTCTCGACCTGAGCATGCATACGTTTGTTCTCATCTCTTATTATCTGCAAGTAACGCAGCACCTTCTCGTTGTCATTTATAATCTTCGGATTACGTATGGCCTCGACTGCCAAATTAATCGTTGCTATGGGGGTCTTAAACTCATGGGTCATATTATTTATGAAGTCAGACTTTATTTCCGAAATCTTTTTCTGCCTGAGCAATTGGTATATAGCCCCAGAGTATGCTACCATAATAACAAGCGTAAAGAGAAGCGATAAAATGGCCATCAGCGAAATTGACTTCAGCAAAAAACGCTTCTTTGTAGGAAAAGAAAGCATTAGTGAAAAATTTGTCTCTCCTTCACTATCAACAAAAATAGGAGCTTTGTACAAGGTGCTTATCCCAGGCTTGAACCGTTTAGATTTTACCTTGGTCGGCAAGCCATTACTGTACACACCATACTCATAATCAATGTCGATACCCCTATTTTCAAGTTCTCGGTTGAGCAATAACTCAATCTCTTGCTTTGAGACTCTCTTGTGAATGGGTACTCTTTTAGCATGTTCTCTAGAAACGTCTTCGAAGGCCGCTTTTTCAATAGAACTCAGGCCCCCTATTTTTTCAATTCTCTGAAGAGGGCTTAATCGATACTCATTACCATCTATACCATAATCCTCTCTGAAAATCGCTGTCGTGCGCTTACTTGTGATATTTTTTATGGTCATGGAATCACTTCCATTTCCGTTATCAAAGAACGTAGATGCAATGTTATACTTCTCCTCTAGGATACCGTGAGAATAAAACAGTATCTCATCTGAATTAACATCCCTATCGATAAACAGGAAGTTTTTATACCGAGATTCTATGGGGTCTGCACCAGCACTATCTATTACATTTAAAAATCTATCGGAATAATCTCTGATTTCTCTTTTGACAATTTTCTCAGTCACATTCATCAAAACCTCGTTGACAACAATAGAGAAACGAGCTGCATTGTCTTCTACAGATTTTTTTATCCAAAACATCTGAACAAAAATAATTCCTATTAATGAGAGGCTCATCAAAATCACCAACATCACAAATAACCTCTTATTCATCTACAAGTAAAATTAAAGATTTAACATTTAGAAAATCATAGGTTTAACCTAAACTTAACAAAAATGTTAAAGTCATGGTTTATCGACTATATTCAAGCAGGCGTTCATGTACCTTGACTATTTTTGATTTGGTTTTATCTAAATCTACATTCTCGATAACGAAATCGGACAAGGGTATTTTCTCAACATCTTTCCATTGACTGCCCATACGGGCCAATATATTCTCTTCTGTAGCAGTATCCCTTTTCACGATTCTGGCAATACGCACTTTAATGGGCGCTGTTACCAGAATAATCTTATCATAACGCGCTACCGAAGAGTTTTCAAAAATAACTGCCGCTTCTTGTATAACATAGGAAGTGTTTTGTTTTCTCGCCCAAGACAAGAAATGCTTTCTCACTTCAGGGTGTACAATACCGTTCAATTCTCGAAGAAGGTTTTTATCATTGAAGATTTTAAACGCAATAAACTTCCGATTTATTTTTTTGTCTATATAAGCATCCTCTCCTAAAAGACTAATTACTGCCTTCCTAATCCTTTTTGAGTACTGCATCAGTATTTTCGCCTGTTTGTCAGAATTATATACGGGCACGCCCAATTCTGTAAACATTTTGCCTACAGTGGTCTTGCCACTACCTATACCTCCTGTCAAGCCTACGATTCTCATTTCCTGTTTAAAATATACGCTACTTGATTTTCCAATAAATTCGCACTAAACACCTTTTCGGGTATCATGCTAAGTTTCAAAAAAAGCATTTCTTCGGAACTATTTTCAGATATCTCGCTGTAATCTACGGTAATTTGAAAATCAGAACTGTCTAAAGCACTCAGTTCACTTAGTCTTGCTCTGCATAGCACAGAAACCCTATCGGGAAATGTCTTGATTTGCATGCCTTCGGGAAGGTTTATAACCTTGATTGGAACAGCGATGATTTTTTCTGAAAATCGAGAGACTCTACCTTGCACAGTTACCTGCGTAAAGGAAAAAGAGGTGTTTTTCAATTCTTTAGCCTTGTAAAGTTTCACCTTGTGCGAAAAATCAGAAGTAAGACCACTCAAATCCAATTTTTCAGTTTGCACGTTTTCAATGGTATCTATTTCATTCTTTGGCCCAGTGATGGTTATTATATCAGGTTCTACTTTCAAGGCCTCCTCCAAGAGGTGGTTTTGAGCAAAAATAAGTTGTACCCTGGTGATTACCGGAACCGTCTTTGAGCTTAGTTCGTAAAAATCAAAGAATAGCGTATCTCGTTCTATTTCTAAAAGCGTCATTGAACCTGATAGTTGCCTTTCAATTTGTTTTCTATACACATTGGGGGATATAAAATACCGTGAATTTCGTTTTTGAATCTGTGATAGATCAATTTTGATTTTCTTCTTCTTAATATTGAATCCTAAGAATTTAAAACCCACAGCTTTCAACTTTACATCGACCTGGTCTTTTGAAGTCCTCTTGAGTAAAAAACGAGTAGGCACAGCTACATATTCCAAATCAAATGTAGTAGCACTGGTATAGGATTCCGATAATTTATTCATGAACCAGGCCAAAACAGAACACAGTAGAAATATCAAAAATAATTTGACCTTTCTTTTTTTAAGGGCTTTTTTGACTTTCTGTATCACTTTTCAATATTTGTCCTGAAAAATAGCTTGGGAAACAATTCTTCTGGTTTTCGTCTACTAAAGTTAAGCCAAAATGTGGATTTCAGAAAGCCATAGCCATAACCCGCGAATTGAATACTTGTCGCCATTATAGATAATAACGCCACATAACCATTTTTGTTCTTCAAAAGAGAATTGAAAAAAATAAATCCGAAATAAATGAGGTAGATCAGTGTGGGTATATGTATGTTGAAAAACAAACCGATAATAGAAATTGCTAGACCCAAACAAAACAAGGTAGGAAACCAATAGGTAATCTTAGCCGTTTCGGGGTGCCATTTGTTAAGTATAGGTCGTACCATTCCGAACTTATTCACCTGCACAAAGAACTTAGTCAAATCAATACGTCTCTTATGGTATACGAAAGCTTCAGGAATCAATTTAGTCTCATAGCCTTTGTTCCACAACCGAATGCTGAGGTCGGGATCTTCTCCAGGATGAATATTTCCGTAACCTTGTACATCTTCAAAGGCTTTCTTTGAAATGCCCATATTGAAACTTCTGGGCTGAAACTTACCCACGGCCATATTGTTTCCGCGAATACCCCCTGTGGTCAATACTGAAGTCATAGCGTAGTTGATTGCCTTTTGAACATTTGAGAAAGAAGCATGTGCAGCATCTGGCCCACCGTAACAGTGCACAAAATTCTCCAACAATGATTTCTCGACTTCGGTTAGATATTGCGGTGGCAACATACAATCCGAGTCTAGAACGATATAATAATTGCCTTTGGCCCTCAGCATTCCATAATTTCGAGAATCACCAGGACCCGAATTCGGTTTTTTATAATACGAAATAGAGAGTCTATCCTTAAATTCCTCAACTACAGCTTCGGCACTATGGGCTGACCCATCCTCAACGATTACTATCTCATATGACGAAACATAGGTTTGCCGTAATAGACTATCTAGCAGCTCCCTAATTTCATCGGGTCGGTTATAAACGGGAACAATAAAAGAGAATAATAGGCTCATTGAATATCACGTAAGCATGGATCGATTCAAATTAGAATTGGTACTCTACTTTGCGTAAAACAAATCAATTAACATCTTACGGCTATTTGAAATTGCGCTTTAAAAGAGAATTATACCAATTTAACATTTACTCCATAAAACGATCCATCACCTCTTGACTGACACCTGTACTTGAAAACCCTCCATCATGGAAGAGATTTTGCATGGTTACTTTTTTAGTCAGGTCTGAAAACAGTGAAACCGTATAATCCGCACAATCTTGGGCAGAGGCGTTTCCTAAGGGCGACATTTTTTCTGCATAATTAATAAAGCCATCAAATCCTTTTACGCCCAGACCTGCGGTGGTAGGTGTTGGCGACTGCGAGATGGTATTTACCCTTACTTTCTTCTCCATTCCATAGAAATAGCCAAAACTTCGGGCTACAGACTCCAAGTACGCCTTATTATCGGCCATATCATTATAATCGGGGAAACTTCTTTGCGCCGCCATATAGGTCAAGGCCACGATACTGCCCCATTCATTCATCGCATCTGCTTTGAACAGGCTTTGCATTACTTTGTGAAAAGACAATGCCGAAACGTCCCAGCCTTTGGTCGTAAAATCATAATCCTCGTCCATATACGATCTGCCCTTACGCACATTGACCGACATACCGATGGAGTGGAGTACGAAATCGAGCTTACCCCCAAGAATCTCGACCGACCTGCTTACAAGAGTATTCAAATCTTCCTCATTGGTGGCATCGGCAGGTATAATTTCAGATCCTGTCTTTTCTGCCAACAATTTAATCTGTCCCATGCGCATGGCTATAGGTGCATTGGTCAACACAAAAGTGCCTCCTTCCTCATGTACCCGTTCTGCTGTTTTCCAAGCAATGGATTTTTCATCCAAAGCTCCAAAAATGATTCCTCTTTTTCCTTTTAGTAAATCGTACGCCATGTTCTTTTTTCTTTTAGTTGCTGCGGGCAAAGATATTAAAAATTAACAGGTAGAGACCGTTGTATGCACAAGAATAGATAAGGTCGAATGAAAACCTTCGACCACTTTTAAGCACTGGGCTCCAAAATAGAATACTTGGGTCTTTCAATCTGAGATTCTAATTCAATAATTGCCTCGCATGTGCCATTGCAGATTCCGACAGTTTTTTACCCCCAAGCATTTCGGCCAACTCCACTACTCTTTGATCGAGATTCAATTCTTTCATTTTTGTGCGGGTCATATCCGCGTCTTCCTCTTTAAAAACCTTATAATGATGGTCGCCCTTTGAAGCCACTTGGGGTAAATGGGTAATTGAGAACACCTGCATAGTTCGACTCATTTCATGCATGATAACACCCATACGATTTGAGATCTCTCCTGAAACCCCGCTATCAATTTCATCGAACATCATGGTAGGCAGGTTCTCATATTTACCAAGTATAGCTTTTATAGTCAACATAATACGAGAAAGTTCACCTCCTGAAGCTACTTTCTTCAAGGTGCCAAATTCAGCTCCCTTATTGGCCGAAAAAAGAAAATCAAGATTATCTTTTCCATTGTTTTTAAAATCAGTGGCCGCATTTATATTAATCTTAAATCTCGCATTAGGCATTCCCAAGGAAAGGAGACTTTCATCTAACTGCTGTTTTAAAACAGGAATTACCTTGTTTCGTCTTTTCCTTATTGAAATGGAAATCTGATCCAGTTTATCATGTTGCTTTGCCAACACTTCTTGCTTTGCCGCTATGACATCCTCAATATTTTCTGCTGCAATCACCTTCTCAGACAACTCTTCTTTAATGGTCAACAGCTCTGAGACATCGCTGGCATTGTGTTTTTTTTGTAGATCATATAGCAATTGCAACTTTGAACTTACCTCGTCTAACAGTTCTGGATTGGCCTCAATACCTTCCTCTAAAGACTGAAACACTTCGGCTATATCATCTAATTCAATACATACAGACTGTACTCGTTGGTGAAGTTCTGTATATTGATTACCAAAACCTGATAACTTACCAGACACTTGTTTCAAGTCTGCAAGAAGGTTTATCACCCCAACTTGCTCACCGTTCATTAGTTGAAACCCCTTTGAAAGTTGCTCCATAATATCCTCAACATTGCTCAGTTGGGCATGTTGAGTTTCTAGCTCTTCGAGTATTCCTTCTTTTAAGGGCGCTTTTTCAAGCTCCTCGAATAAAAAAGAATTGTAGTCTAGCTCTTTAGTGGTGTTTTTTTGAAAATCAATAAGGCGATGTAATTCCTGTGAAGTATTGTGATAGACCGATAATCTATTGGAATAGTCGGCCAACATCACTTTATTATCTGCCAAGGCATCGATTACCTTCAATTGAAAATCAGTATTCGCCAACAGCAAGGTTTGATGCTGCGAATGCACATCAATCAAACTGTTCCCTAGTTTAGAAAGCACGTCTAAAGTTACCGGGGTGTCATTTATGAACGCTCTCGATTTACCACTGGGAAGAATTTCTCGACGTATGATAGTCTTGTGCTCATAATCTAGGTCGTTATCAGAGAAAAAAGACTTGAGCTGATATTTTTCAATGTCAAATTCTACTTCAATAATACACTTCTGCTCTTTGTTTCGTAACGATGTTAAATCGGCACGTTTTCCTAAAACCAGTGAAAGCCCCCCTAATAAAATAGATTTACCTGCACCTGTTTCTCCTGTAATCACCGTAAACCCTTTCGTAAACGAAACGGCTAAATGGTCAATAAGGGCATAATTTTTTATGGAAAGGCTTGTCAGCAAAGTATCTTAATATTGATATTCACTGTAAAGATAATTGATATTATACTGAAGTGGTTTAAACTTTTTAAAAACAGCTAAAAAATTGGAGTTTTGTCCCCATATATTGTCTTTTTATTGCCCTAAGCCCTATTATGCGGCTGTAAAAAGCTTGCATCTGGCTATAAAACCATCTCTCGATAGCTATCTAATTCGCTTCACTGAAAAAAAAATAGAACTCAATATTTTATTTCATTCCATGTACTCGAATACAAGGGTGCAATACTGTTCAAGGTTTCCTTGAGCTTTACAATATCTACCTTGGGGCCATCTGAGAAAATATTGCGGATTTCATCGGATTTGGCATCAAAAAAGGTCTGTACTAAAAACGCATTGGGCCTGCGCTTCATCATGGTTTTAAAAAGATTCATAGTTCCTGCGATAACCTGTTTTCCGGTGCTATTGTTATCACCTAAAATATCTAAGCCTTTTCTGTGATAGTTGTACATGGCCACTCGGTATTCACGATAAGTGTTCGACAATAGGTTATCAATCAATTCAAATCGACTACGGTCACTTGATTGGCTCCATCCAACTGAATTGCTTCCCTGTGCCTGTGTTACTATCTTTTGTGCGGTTCTAAAAAAATCATTCCCTCCTTCAAGCGCAAAAGTATCTGCATCCAATCCTAAAATCAGATATGCATAGTATGCCACGATACTTACAAGATTTGATTCATATACGTTCTCGTTGAAAATAAGTGGCTGAAATTCTATGTATTCAAAACTTACCTGATTATCCTTATAATTAAAGATTGGGGTTTCATAGGAGGTGTTGAAGACAGTCCTCGAAGATTGTATTTGCAAGGTTCCCTTAAAGCGGTTTGATTGATACTCGGTAATGGTGATAAACATTTGTGCATTTACACGCTCATTCTCTCTATATACCCTATTGCTCCACTTATTTTTGTTCACAAAATCATTGAGCGAACGCTCCAAAGTTCTGAATATCTGTTGGTTTGTCTGAGAGACTTGATCAGAGTTTACAGTGACCACACAATTCAGCTCCTGTGCGCTCAAGGAGGTGGAAAAAACTAGACATACTATTGCAATTAAAGTCTTACGCATTGAGTCTTTCGATAATTTTATTTAAAATATCAGTGGCAACAGCTGCCTTTGTTTTTAAATCAAACGGTTTTATCTGTAAATTCTTATCTATAAATGTTATTTTATTCGTATCCTTTCCGAAACCCGCTCCGGCATCATTCAGTGAATTGAGAATTATAGCATCCAAATTCTTTTTTTTAAGTTTGCCTTTTGCATTTTCCAGTTCATTTTCGGTCTCTAAGGCAAACCCGGCCAAATACTGACTTTCTTTCTTTTCCCCAAGAGAATGTAAAATATCTTTATTCTTTACAAGTTCAATAGAGAATCGATTTTCTTTCTTTTTTATTTTCTGATTGGCGATTGATGCAGGTCTATAATCTGCTACGGCAGCAGCGCATATAACAATGTCTGCTTTACTATAGTGAAGATGGGTCATTTCATACATTTCATCACCAGAAACAACAGCTACAAGGGTAATCAGGTCATGTTGTATTGAGAGGTGTGTAGGGCCAGAGATTAGCGTTACTTCGGCACCCATATTGGCTGCTGCTTTCGCCAATTCATACCCCATTAATCCAGAGGAATGGTTTCCAATATATCGAACAGGGTCAATAGCTTCATAGGTGGGCCCGGCGGTAATCAGCACTTTTTTACCAGACAGGGGCAAGCCCTTTGCCAGATATTCATTGATAAACTGAACAATATCCTCGGGCTCCGCCATTCTACCTTCACCATGAAGTCCGCTTGCCAGTTCACCGGATACTGCAGGAATCATATTATTTCCGAAAGATTGTAATTTTTCAAAAGAAGCTTTTGTAGATGGGTGCCTATACATATCAAGATCCATCGCGGGCGCAAAGAAAACGGGGCATTTCGCAGACAGGTAGCTTGCCAAAAGCAGATTATCACAGGAGCCGTTTGCCATTTTTGACAAGGTATTTGCAGTTGCGGGTGCTATAAGCATCAAATCGGCCCAAAGGCCTAATTCTACATGATTGTTCCAATCAGTACTCCCATGCTCCTTTTTTACAAATGAGGAAAGAACTGGGTTTTTTGAAAGTGCGGCCAGACTAAGTGGAGAAACAAAAGAGCTAGCACTTTCTGTCAAAACAACTTTAACGTCCGCGCCAGTTTTTATCAATAAACGAACAAGAAAGGTAGTCTTGTATGCGGCAATTCCTCCGGTAATACCTAAAAGGATGTTTTTACCTCTCAACATACTGTTTACCCGTCTTTCTCAGTGTTCCTGTGGTAAATTTTATCATTTAACCATTCCTCAACAGCCATCGCATGAGGTTTTGGCAATTTCTCATAGAACTTAGATACTTCGATCTGTTCTTTGTTTTCGAAAATCTCTTCTAAACTATCGCTATAGGTAGCAAACTCTTCTAACTTCTCTAGAAGTTCTTTTTTAATTTCAGAATTAATCTGAACGGCCCTTTTCGCTGTTATTGAAATAGCCTCGTATATATTTCCTGTTCTCTGGTCAAACTCATTTTTATTAATGGTTTTCGTAGAAACAGAAGCTTTGGAATTTTTTAAATCGTTCATATTCATAATGACAGGTATTTATTTTGAGTCCTTGGAATAGTTCTGTAGTTCTTTTTCAATTTTTTTGAGAAGGTTATCGGCCTTCTTGGCATAATCTGTTTCCGGATATTGCTTTTTTAGTGTAACATAGGCAGCTTTCGCTTCTTCTAGCCTTACTATCTTTCTGCGCTCGTAACTATTCAGCGCTAGTCTTGTCGCAGAATCGAACTTATAATAGAGGGCGGCTTCCCTATATATGGATCCCGCATTATCTGAAATAAAATTATCAAAGGCTGCTAAGGCAGGTGTTAAAAAGGCAAAATCAAACTCGCCAATCGTATTGAACTGTCTCGCTATCTCAAATGTCTTTCGCTCTTTTTTCGTGGTAAGCTCTTTTGCCATGGCATTGGCTTGTGCGAAGTATTCCGAATCTGGATAGGTATTTATAAAGAGTTGCAGTTTAATCAAGGCCTTATTGGTATCCGTTTGATCTAAGGAATAATTGGGCGATAGTTCATAATAACTCTTCGCTCCTAGAAATGCTGCCTCAGGAACTTTCTCACTTTTTGGATACGATTTTAAAAAGCGCTCGAACTGATAGCCAGCCATATTAAAATCTTCTCTCTCGAAATAAGTGTTCGCAAAAAAGAACATTACCCTTTCACCCTGGGGCTTACCTACATATTTTGGCGCAATTTGCTCGAACAAACGATTGGCCCGTTTAAAATCTTCGGCATCATAATATTTCTGGGCAAGGTCGTATTTTGCCTTTACATTATCATTCTTGAGTATCTTTTGATAGTTACTACAAGAATATAGAACCGTGGCCAAGCACAGAATCAGAACAAGTCTCCTTAATTTTAAAAACATTTTGCAAAATTACGGATTCTCACCGGATTAAAAAAAACAATATTGATTCACTAAAATTAGGCCCTTTTAAACATTGGACAATATTTTTAGGGAAGATTTAACTTTAGAAAGAAAACATGGCGTTTCTATGAGTGTACTTTGACAAAAGGTTTTACATATTTGGCTATCTTTTCTTTTAGCCCTAGTGACGCCTCAATCAAAGGCAAACGCACTGTGGCATTTGAAAGCCCAATCGTCTCAAAGATAGACTTTATTCCTGCCGGATTACCTTCTTGAAAAATAAGATTCATACCCTCTTGAAGCGCATAATGTAATTGGTATGCAGACTCACTATTCTTGTCAAGTGCTAATCGAATCATATTCGAAAATTCAATAGGAAGACCCTGACCTAAAACTGAAATCACACCTGATCCACCCGCAAGTACTGTAGGCAATGCCGTAGGGTCATCTCCAGAGATTACATGAAAACCCGATGGTTTCTCTTTAATAAGCTGCATTACTTGAACCATGTTTCCTGAGGCTTCTTTTATCGCAACAATATTTTCGAAATCCGAAGCCAGTCTCATCACGGTCTCGGGCAGCATATTGCTTCCGGTACGACCAGGAACATTATAAAGTATTACGGGTTTTGGAGAAGCATTTGCAATAGCCTTAAAATGTTGATAAATACCTTCCTGTGTAGGCTTATTGTAATAAGGCGACACTGAAAGAATCGCATCGAATGCGCTCAGGTCTAACCGATATAGCTCATCGATTACAGCCATTGTATTATTGCCCCCAACACCCAAAACCAAGGGCAGACGGTTAAGATTGGCTTTGATTACCGCATCTATAATCAATTGTTTTTCAGTAGCCGTGAGGGTAACCGACTCACCAGTAGTACCCAAAACCACTAAATAATCTACACCGCCATCAATACAATAATTGACAATTCGACCCAATGCCTCAGTATCTACCGATTTATCTTTATGAAATGGCGTAATCAAGGCGACACCCGTACCAATTAATTTTTTCATTTTTCAATTTCATTAAAAACCTTTAAATACTTCTTAAGCTCAAGTTTAAAAAGCCTGAAGTCTTTCAAGGGAATATTTAATATCAAATCATTATATTTTTCATCAATTTCTTTAAAACCCACCTTGACCCTTGCCTTGGTCTTAACGCTCATCAACTGCAACAACAGATTCTCTTCATTGTAGTAGTTGATTAAAAGATCATATTCTCTACTTAAAAACTCAAGAGCATAACTATTTTGAATAGCACCCTTCCAACCCAGATCCTTATCCGAAAAGACAGGGGTCGAATACGGCGAATTTTTATCATAAAAACTTCTATATCCGATAATCTTTACAGCGTTCGGCATTAACTTAAATTCCTCTATAAGCTCGAAAAAAAGTTCTGACTTTTCAAATTTATCCAAATCAACAATACAGCCCACAGAGGTTATTCCCTTACTCCTATCGATGTTAGAAGCCGGCTTTCCGAACTCCTCCCTCAAAAACTTTAGGGCAGATTTGTGCTTAAATCTATCTTTTATTCTCCTAAACATGTACTTTTACCTTTGTACAAATGTAAAGAATCTCTACTGGTTTCTATAGGGCTAAGATAAAAGGATTATGTATTTAAAAATAAAACATTTTGTTATATATATAACAATTGGTTTTTGTTTTTCATGTAAAAACAAGGCTACATCGCTAAATGAAATCAAAGGAACACAGATTATAATCAACAGCTCTCTTACCTCATCTGATACCATAGAGGCCTTTATAACACCATATCGTGCGAGAATAAATGAGGTATTGGATAGCACCCTGACCTATACTCCAAAGACGATAACCAAAGAAGACGGAGCGTACAACACTACTGCGGGCAATCTTTTGGCTGATATTGTTCTTTCGATGGCTGGCCCTGTTTTTGAATCACGCACAACCAAGACCATTGATTTTGTACTCTTGAACCACGGGGGCATACGATCTATAATTTCTAAGGGAAAAGTCAATGCCCGAAATGCCTATGAGGTGATGCCTTTTGAAAATTCTATAGTGATAGCCGAATTGGATGGCGCATCAGTCATGCGCCTGATATCGTATTTAATCGAGGAGCGAAAGCCTCATCCTATCTCGGGCATACAAATTGTTTTAGCTAAAAACAATGAACTTCATGCGCTACATATACAAGGGAAAGCTTTTGATAAAAACCGCACCTACTATATAGCAACATCCGATTATCTAGCGACCGGTGGCGACCGTATGTATTTTTTCAAAGAAGCCCTACAAATCACCGAAACTGATTACCTGATACGTAATGCGATGATTGATTATTTTAAAAAAGTAGACACTCTTTCACCTAAGATTGATCAACGGTTCTATAAACTAAAATAATCATGGAACGTAGAAAATTTTTAAAAAATACTTCAGCTAGCTCCGCATTTATAGGATTGGGTGGGCTCTCGATGAATTCTTGTTTCGAAGAGAGTATAAAGCAAATCACTATTTTACATACCAATGACGTGCACAGTCATATAGACCCTTTTCCAAAAAACCACTCTGAATACCCGAACCTCGGAGGAATATCACGAAGGGCTACTCTGGTAGAAAAAATACGAAAAGAGAATCCGAATACCTTATTGTTCGACGCAGGCGATATTTTTCAAGGCACCCCATATTTTAATTTCTATGGCGGAGAATTAGAGTTTAAGCTGATGAGTATGCTAAAATACGATGCCACGACCCTTGGAAATCATGATTTCGATAATGGACTTGGAGGGCTTTACACTCAACTTCCTCATGCAAAATTCAAATTGCTTTCCGCAAATTATGATTTCAAGAACACCCTAATGTACGGTCAGGTAAAACCGTACCATATCTATTTTATAAACGGTATTAAAATAGGGGTCTATGGTCTAGGAATCGAACTGCAAGGACTGGTAAGTAGAAAACTATATAAAGAGACCCAATATCTTGACCCCTATGAAATGGCCCAAGATTCGGAGCGTAAACTAAAAGAAGAAGAAGAATGCCAGCTTATCATTTGTCTTTCGCATTTAGGCTATGATTATAACCATAAACAAAAACCAAATGATTTGGGTCTGGCGGCACATACTGAACATACTGATTTGATCATCGGCGGCCATACCCACACTTTTTTAGACAAACCCATTATTATTAAAAACAGAAACGGAAGAGATATTTTAGTCAACCAAGTTGGTTGTTACGGTATAAATTTAGGCCGGATTGATTTTTATTTCGATAGCTCAAGAAACTATAAGGCCAAGGGCATTTCTATTAGAGTGTAAACATTTTAAAAATGATTGTTTTTAAAAGAACTACTCCTAAAGAAATAGATTTTATTGGGCTTATAACCGTTCTAGATGCCGATTTAAGCGAACGCGATGGAGCAGAATATGCATTCTACAATCAATTCAACAGTAGTAATAGCCGTCAATATGCCCTAGTCGCATATTCAAACAGAAGCCTATAGGTTGTAGAGCCATAAAGCCATATGATTACGGTTCTATAGAAATCAAACGTATGTACGTCACACCTAAAGCCTGTGGCCGGGGAAACTTCATCACAAATTTTAAAGAACTCGAAAATTGGGTAGTAGAATCACAGTATAAGAGTTCCATTCTGGAAACAGTTAAAAGGCAAGGTGAGGCTATAAATTTATACAAAAAGAATAATTATGTGATTACTCTCAACTATGGGCAATATCTAGATGTAGTGAATAGCATCTGCTTTAAAAAAGAAGTACCTTTCAAAAATAAATTAAAACATGAAAAATATAAGCTTTTTATTACTGATGCTCATCAGTGCATTTTCTGTTCAATCTCAGCAAGAATCACGAGAATATTATCAACTTAAAATCTATTCTTTTGAAACCGAAGGCCAGGAAAAGCTCACCGATGATTATTTGAAAAATGCGTTCCTACCCGCACTAAAAAGGCTAGACATTAATAAGGTGGGCGTGTTCAAACTCAGGGCGACAGATTCAGAGACTTCTAAAAAGACTTATGTTTTGATTCCTTTTACGTCTATAGTCCAATTCAGCTTATTAGACGATACACTGGCTGTCGATAAAATTCATCAGCAAGCAGGCAAGGCGTATTTAAACGCTCCTCATAATCAACCAGCATACCAACGGGTGCAATCGGTAATCATGAAAGCATTTGTTGATATGCCTAGAATGGAACCTTCTAAACTTGATGGGCCACGCAAAGACCGCATATACGAATTACGGAGCTATGAATCAGCGAGCGAAATCCTTTATAGGAACAAGGTTGATATGTTCAACGCAGGTGGAGAGGTAAAGCTTTTTGACCAACTAAAGTTTAATGCCGTGTTTTATGCCGAGGTCCTCTCAGGGGCCAATATGCCTAATTTGATGTATATGACAACCCACGCCAATCAAGAAACCAGAGACGCTAACTGGAAAGCTTTCGGGGCTGCACCTGAATGGCAAAAACTCAAAGTCGATCCCAACTATCAAAACAACGTTTCTTCGAATGACAAAAAGTTTTTGTATCCTACCGAGTATTCGGATTATTGATCAAACAAAACATATTCGACGATTTCTTTGAGTTCTTCTTTTAAAGAGTTTTCTGAAAAAGTCTTGTTCGCCCTTCGATACCAATAACCGGCATTGTACTCGTCTCCTTCTTTGCGGTGTAGATAGGCATGGATCCAACTTCCGAGATCGTCATGCATATCTTGCGCTATAGTATGTGATTCTCCCCAACTTCCTTTGGCATCATACCAAAGGGCTTTAAGAGCCATAGGCCAGTTAGGAAGAGGTTCCTGAGCATCTAAACTGGCTAAAAAAATATCGTAAGAAGCAGGTTTTGTCATTGTTATTTGTTCTGTATGAGTTACTGTTTTTCTGTTTGTATTCGCATTGTACATTTTCTTTCGGCATCTGTTTATCAAAATCAAATCAACAACCTCGACCAAAGGGTACGAGGTATGCTTTCGAAAAACATTTTTTATTCCAATAGCTGTCGGAACGAGACAAACCTCAGGAAACCTGCGGGCCTGCCTGCGGTAGGCAAGTTAAACCCTCAATGAGGGATTCAACATATCTAAAAATTCTTGTTCAGAGATAATGGGCACTCCCAATGTCTCTGCCTTAATGCGTTTGCTAGGCCCCATTTTATCTCCTGCCACTACATAATTCGTCTTTGAGGAAATTGAAGATGACACCTTACCGTTATTATCCTCGATAAGTTTTTTAAGCTCGGTGCGACTTACTTTTTCAAATACCCCTGAAACCACAAAGGCCTGCCCTTTGAACAGTTCGGTCTGATTTTCTAACTGTGCTTCGGAAAGCGAAAATTGGAGTCCGTAACTCTTTAGTCGATCTACCACTTCTACGTTCTTTTCATTTTGAAAAAACCCTACCACGCTCTGGGCAATGCGTTCCCCAATTTCATCTACCTGAGTCAATTCTTCTTCCGAGGCGACCATTAAAGCATCGATATTCTTATATGCTTTTGCTAGTTTTTTGGCAACAGTTTCCCCTACATAGCGAATACCCAAACCGAACAGTAGCCGTTCGAAAGGAATTTGTTTGGAAGCTTCTACCCCCTTGACTAAATTTTCGGCAGATTTCTCAGCCATACGTTCTAGCGGCATGACATCTTCCTTGGTAAGCGTGTACAGGTCGGCGTAATTTTCTATCAAGTCTTCTTTGAACAACAATTCTACGGTTTCACTTCCCAAACCTTCAATATCCATGGCCTTACGAGAGATAAAATGTTGAATTCGCCCCGTAATCTGAGGTGGACAACCATATTCATTAGGGCAGTAATGCTTGGCATCACCTTCTGCCCGTACCAAATCGGTATGGCATTCAGGACAGTGACCTATATATTCAGTAGGTTTCGAATCCTGTGGTCGCTGGCTAAGATCAACGCCTATAATCTTAGGAATAATCTCTCCTCCTTTTTCAACAAAAACAGTATCCCCTTCACGAATATCCAATATGGCAATCTGGTCGGCATTGTGCAAAGAAGCCCTCTTAACTGTTGTTCCTGCCAGCAATATAGATTCTAGATTAGCGACTGGTGTAATGGCCCCGGTTCGGCCCACTTGATAGCTAATTGTATTTAAAACCGTTGAAACCTGTTCTGCTTTGAATTTATAGGCCATTGCCCATCGCGGCGATTTAGCCGTATAGCCTAATTCCTCTTGTTGCTGCAAATTGTTCACCTTCACCACCACACCATCGGTTTCATAGGGCAGGTTATGGCGATGCACATTCCAATGGTCTACAAATTGCAGGACCTCATCGGTCGACTTACACAATTGGGCAACGGCCGGTATTTTAAACCCCCATTGCCTGGCTTTCTCTAAAAATTCAAATTGATTTTCAAGCTTTAAACCAACACCCACGATATTGTACAGCAAACACTCCAAAGGACGTTCTGCAACCTGTGCACTATCTTGTAGTTTTAAACTGCCCGCAGCTGTGTTTCTGGGGTTCATATAAGGGTCCTCACCATTTTTGACACGTTCTCGGTTCATTTTAGCGAAACCTTCGAAGGGTAAAACAATTTCACCACGAATTTCAAATTTAGGTGGATAATCTCCTTTTAATTGCAAGGGTACGGAACGAACAGTTTTAATATTGGTCGTTACATCATCACCTTGAAACCCGTCACCACGAGTAACGGCCCTAACCAATATACCGTCTTCATAAGTCAAATTAATACTCGCCCCATCATATTTGAGTTCACAGGTATATTCGACTTCAAGCCCTCCTAAAACACGTTGGATACGCTTTTCCCAATCTTCCAAATCTTCCTTAGAATACGAATTGGCTAATGAATACATACGGTGTTCATGTACTACGGTCTTAAAATTCTTGGTCACCATTCCTCCTACCCGAAGCGTTGGAGAGCTTGCATCGTGAAATTCAGGATGCTTTTCCTCTAACTCCTGAAGTTCTTTTAATTTCATATCAAACTCATAATCGGATATGGTAGAGGTGTCCTGTACATAATAGCTGTAATTATGTTCACGTAGTTTTTCACGAAGAGATTGTATCTTTTGTTGAGTATTCATTAAACCTGATTTTTTTTGATCCATTTAGGTAAGGCCATGGGTTTGTAATCTTGCATTTTTTGTAACAGGGCATTCACATTATCATCAACCAACAACAATTCATAGTTTTCTTGCTTTAGAAACCCTTGGGTTACCATTTTCTTTAGCATTTTAAGAAGATCATCATAAAATCCGTTTGTATTCAAGATTCCTATGGGATTTTGATGTAATCCTAATTGTGCCCAGGTTATCATCTCGAACAATTCTTCCAAAGTGCCATAACCTCCCGGAAGTGCAATGATGCCATCTGAAAGTTCGTGCATTTTCAATTTTCTATCGTGCATATTCTTGGTGATAATCAATTGAGACAATCCGCTATGAAACACCTCTTTCGATTTTAGAAAATCAGGAATAATACCAATAACGTTTCCACCATTATCCAAGGCACTTTGCGCCATAATGCCCATTATCCCAATTTTCGCTCCTCCATATACCAAAATAATATTCTGTTTGGCAAAAACCTTTCCTAGTTCCTTTGCGGCACTAATAATCTCTTGGTCATTGCCCTCACTGCTACCACAAAATACAACAATGCTCTTCATCACTACTCAGTTTACTTTTCCTTTGATTATGCGTTCATTTCCGAACATATCTTTTCGTAATTCAATATCTAAATAATTATGCGTTTCTAAAAGTTGTTTCATTTCTCTTGCCAAATATTGATTTATTTCTAGATACAACATCCCGTTACGCTTTAAATTTATTTTTGAAAAGCGTGCAATATGCTCGTAAAATAGCAATGGATCTTCATCTGACACGAACAAGGCAATAACAGGCTCATATTTTTTTACGTTTCTATGGATTTCTTTTTTTTCTGAATTCCTCACATAAGGCGGATTTGAAACTATAATATCAAATTTTATTTCAAGTGACTTCAATATTAAAATATCTGCCTTTATCCATTTTATTTCTACAGCGTTTAACTCAGCATTTTGCTGTGCTACTTTCAATGCTTTTTCTGAAAGCTCAAGTGCATATACCTTGGCATTCGGCAGCTTCTTGGCCAAGGAAATTGCGATACATCCGCTTCCTGTACCCATATCTAAAATACAAATTTCTTTATCCTGCCCATTTCGAGCTATAGTGCTAACACCTTGTACGTCTTTCAAAATAGCGTGTACCAATTCTTCGGTTTCTGGTCGAGGTATCAATACATGTTCATTCACTATAAAATCCATCTCCATAAAATGGCTCTTGCCGATAATATATTGAATAGGGCGCTCTAAGCGCAATTGGGCCAAGGCCTCGAACATGGGCTGTTCCTCATTTTTAGAAATCAGCAACTCGGGCTGCATGGCTAATACAAAGCGCTCCAAATTTAAATGGTGTTCTATCAGCATATAAAAAAAACTGTCTACCTCTTCTTTGGGGTAGAATTCATCAAGTTCTTTATGAAATATATTTTTAATCTCTCTGAGCAACATTCACTACAATTCTTTTAACATCCATACTTGGCATGAATAATGACCGGTATCACCCATAGGGTCATCAATATATTCAAACCCATTTTTTAAATATAGCTTTTGTGCGGCTTTCATATAGGGCATGGTCTCCAAATAACATTTTTCAAAACCGTAGATCTTGGCCCTTTCCAAACAAATTGTTATCATTTTCGCTCCCAAACCTCTACCTCTTGCCTCTTTGATAAGATACATTTTTTGCAATTCACATATATTGCCCACAAAACTATCTAGTTGGGCAATTCCGGCACAACCAATTATACGCCCCCTCTCCTCTAGTACAAAATAGGTAGCACGCGGCACATCATAGTTTTCATACATATGATCCAATGCCTTGTCAGCAAATGCAGTACCCATTTTTGAAACCCCTAAATCTTCTAATACCAGACGTATAAGCCGTGCTACTTCGGCCGAATCTTTTCGGTTTATTTCACGTATAAAAGCAGTTTCCATAAAAATGAAAATAGGTCTATTATAAAGTTCTATTTTTGCGAGGTGAATATACATGAAATGCGTATAATCCTAAAATTTTATACCACCCAAAGCGAATACAATGCGAATTACATCTGACCTAAAAAGCAAGAGAAAAATATCAGATGAAAAATACATATTGCGATGTATACAACTGGCTAAAAATGGACTTGGCACCACCTTCCCCAACCCCATGGTCGGCTGCGTTCTTGTGCATAACAACAAAATCATTGGCGAGGGGTACACCAGTGCCTATGGCGGTGCACATGCCGAGGTGAATGCCATTAATTCGGTGACGAACAAATCACTATTGGAGAACACCACGCTTTATGTGACCCTTGAACCCTGTTCTCATTACGGAAAAACGCCACCCTGTGCCGATTTAATCCTAAAATATAAGATTCCTAGAATTGTAATCGGCACTATGGACCCCAATGAAAAGGTCTCTGGTAGGGGTATTAAAAAATTACGAGCTGAGGGGTGCGAAGTATTGGTCGGGGTCTGCGAACAGGAATCGAAGAATCACCATAAACGCTTCTTAAGGTTTCATCAACAAAAACGCCCCTATATAATTCTGAAGTGGGCTCAGACTTCAGATGGGTTTATAGCACCTGACAAGGGTCTTCGAAGCAATGACCCCAAACCCTATTGGATAACCAATAAAAATTCAAGGCAATTGGTGCATAAATGGCGCAGTGAGGAACAGGCCATATTAGTAGGCACAAATACAATTTTGGAAGACAACCCTAAGCTTGATGTTCGTAAGTGGCTCGGTAGCTCCCCTACCAGAATGGTATTGGACAAGAATTTAAAAATAGATGCGAACTACCATATTTTAGATACTAGCATAAAAACAATTGTTTTCACAGAAATTAAGGATAGATCAAAATATACAAAGGGCGTTATATATGAGGTAGTAGATTTCTCTAATGAATTGCTGCAGCGGCTATGCGAAATAGGATATAAACATTCTATTTTAAGTATTCTTATCGAAGGTGGCTCTAAAACTATTCAATCTTTTATAGAAAAGAATCTTTGGGACGAGGCAAGGGTCTTTACAGGAACCTCTCAGTTCGGAAACGGACTGAAAGCACCAAGATTATCAGCAAAACAAGTCAGCTCTCTTCAAATCGGAACTGACACCCTAAACATATACAAAAATGATTAAAAATATCATATTCGATTTTGGCGATGTCTTTATCAATCTTGACCAGAAAGTTATTTTTCGTGAAATCGAAAAATATGGTGGAAATACGCAATTGTCTTCAAAAATATATGACCTCAATGACACGTATGAGGTGGGGAGAATAAGCTCCGAAGATTTTGTGTCGCAACTTCAATCAATCTACCCTAAAGCATCTTCACTAGAAATCATTGGCATTTGGAATTCGATCCTTTTGGATCTGCCCGACTATCGGTTAGATTTTATTGAAAAGCTGGCCCAAGAAAAGGCGTACCGCCTATTTTTATTGAGCAATACCAATGCACTTCATATTCCGCATCTTGCCAAAAAAATAGGTGCCGATAAGTTCAAAAGGTTCAAAGACTGTTTTGAACAATTTTATTTATCACATGAGATACATTTGCGAAAACCAAATGCCGAAATCTTTGAATTCACCTTGGAACAAAACGGCTTAAAGGCCCAGGAAACCTTGTTTATCGACGACACAAAAGAGAATACTGATGCCGCCAGTATTTTAGGCATCAAAACATGGCACCTCAAGGTTGGCCATGAAGATATTATTGACCTAAAAACTAGATTATAAAATGCTAGACCTTGCTATAAGCATATGCTGCTCAAGCCTAATATTCGTGGTTTTCAAACTGTTCTCGGTATATAAGATAGAGAACTTATATGCTATCATAACAAATTACGTAGTCGCAGCCACAGTAGGTTTTCTATTCTACCAAGGTGATATTCTAACAACTGAGATACCTCAAAAACCATGGTTTTGGGGCACAATATTGTTAGGAGTCTTTTTTATACTTGTATTTAACCTTATGGCCGCAACGGCCCAAAAGGTAGGTGTCTCTGTCGCATCTATTGCCACTAAAATGTCATTGGTTATTCCTGTGGTTTTTGGCGTATTTATGTATAAGGAGGAATTGGGTATCCTAAAAATAGTCGGTATTCTACTGGCCCTGTCGGCGGTCTACCTTGCCTCTGTAAAAGAGCATTCGGTCACTATTAAAAGATCCTCTCTACTACTGCCGGTATCGGTATTTTTAGGTTCTGGAATCATAGATACCAGCATCAAGTATATTCAAGAAGTGCATATAAATGAAGAGGCGTTTCCATTATTTTCGGCAATTGTATTTGCCGCTGCAGCTGTAACGGGGATTGTTTATATTCTGATAAAATCAATTCATCGACCGCTCAAAATAAATTTCAGAAATCTATGCGGCGGGTTCGTGCTTGGTATCATCAACTACTTATCTATCTATTTTTTATTACGAGCATTGCAACACCCTGATCTAAACAGCGCCTCGATATTCACCATCAATAATGTAGCCGTTGTCATGTTCACTACATTATTAGGTATTCTATTATTTAAAGAACACATTAGTCGAAAAAATTGGAGCGGAATAGCTTTGGCAGTGGTAAGTATTCTTTTGGTAGCCTTATTCTGATGAAAAATACCTCTGATACATATCGAACCCTTTTAAAACTATCAGAGGAGGTACTCCACAAGGATAGGAAAAGTAAATTTATCGGGCAGGCCTTTCCAATTTCGAATGAAGAGGAAGTCAAGCCGATTATCGAATCTCTTCGCAAAAAACACCATACCGCCAACCATGTTTGTTATGCATGGCGATTGGGTGTTGAAAAATCACAGTACAGGGCCAATGACGATGGCGAACCCAATAATTCTGCTGGAATGCCCATTTACGGGCAAATACAATCTTTTGGCCTCACCAATGTACTGATTACCGTCACTAGGGTATTCGGAGGCACCAAACTAGGGGTAGGTGGCTTAATAAACGCTTACAGAACGGCCGCACAAATGGCCCTGCATGCCTCTATACTAGTAGACCAAATAGTAATGGAACAATTTGAGGTTTTCTTCAATTATGAAGAAATGAATAAAGTGATGCGCCTCATTAAACAACAACGTTTGGAAATCAGCCATCAAAAAATGGATATGAACTGCTCCTTAACACTATCTATACGCAAGAATGACATCGAAAAGACCATGTCGCTATTTGATGGCATGAAAAATGTGAAAATCAAGCAGAAATCTACGGATTAAGTTTTTCCAAAATATAATCTGGACACCTAATTGGTCTTTTTCTTTTCATATCCATAAACGCCAAAACAGTATTTGCTTCGACCAAAACGTCATTAGCCTCATTAAAAATGATATAGTCGAATTCAATTTTCACCAATGGCTTCTTTAATAAAATAGTACGAACGGTAATCAAATCATCGTAAATAGCCGGCTTAATAAAATTCATACGTAAGGAAACTACAGGTAGCATTATTCCATTTTTCTCCATATTGCTATAAGAAATACCCAATGACCTTAGCCACTCCACCCTACCCATTTCTAAATATTGCGGATAGTTTCCATGATAGACCACACCCATCTGATCTGTTTCAGCGTACCTGACACGAAAAGAAATTTTGTTAAAATTCATATTTTTTCAAGTAAAAATTATATATTTAAATCATTGCAAAAAAGAGATGTCCAACATGCAAAAAAAAAAGCGGAAATTCAATACCAAATCATTTTTTTTTTAGCTTTTTTGTTCACATATTTGCGAAGCTCTGAATTGATAGAATCCCCCTCTTTCATTTAAGCGTAAAACTTTAGTCACTAACCAGCAAACTTAGGAGAAAATTTACAATGAGTGTTACTGCTAATTCCGTATGGAACAATTGTTTGGCCTTTATACAAGATAATATCCAACCGCAGGCATTCAAAACTTGGTTCGAGCCTATCAAGCCGGTCAAGCTATCTGAAAATGCCTTAAGTATTCAGGTTCCTAGCAAATTCTTCTACGAGTGGCTTGAGGAACACTATGTCAAAATACTGAAAGTTGCTCTAACCAAAGAATTGGGTGAGACTGCAAAATTGGTGTACATCATACGCATGGAGAACACCTATGGTAACCGCGAACCTTTTACCGAGAAAATTCCTAGTTCTAACCGAGGAAATATAATGCCTCAGGAAATGAACGTACCCATAAAGTCTAAAAACCCTGAACTCCGTAATCCGTTTGTCATTCCAGGCATTCGAAACATAAAGATTGAATCACAGCTTAATCCCAATTATAATTTTGACAACTTTTTGGAAGGAGATTCTAATCGCCTTGCCAGATCGGCAGGAATGGCCGTAGCCAACAAACCCGGTGGTACTTCATTCAACCCCTTATTGATTTTTGGAGGTGTTGGTCTAGGTAAAACGCATTTGGCGCACGCCATTGGTGTTGAGATAAAAGATAAATACCCCGAACGCACGGTTCTTTATATTTCAGCCGAGAAATTTACACAACAGTACATAGAATCGGTAAAGAAAAATACCAGGAACGATTTTATTCATTTTTATCAATTAATCGATGTTTTGATTATTGATGATGTGCAATTTCTGTCAGGTAAATCAGGAACCCAAGATGTTTTCTTTCATATTTTCAACCACTTGCACCAAAACGGCAAACAGGTGATTTTGACTTCTGATAAGGCACCGGTCGATATGCAAGATATCGAACAACGATTGCTATCTCGTTTTAAGTGGGGGCTTTCAGCGGAACTTCAAATTCCTGATTACGAGACACGCATCAGCATCCTTAAAAATAAATTATATCGTGACGGTGTAGAAATGCCCGATGACATCATAGAGTATGTTGCAAAACATATAAAATCGAACATCCGAGAATTGGAAGGAGCTATAATATCGCTTATTGCCCAGTCTTCTTTTAATAAAAAAGAAGTTACTCTGGAGCTGGCACAGCAGGTAGTCGAGAAATTTGTGAAAAACACCAAGCGCGAAGTATCGATAGACTACATTCAAAAGGTGGTATCTGATTACTTTGAAATGGATGTTGCCACATTGCAATCCAAAACTAGAAAACGTCATATTGTTCAAGCACGGCAATTGGCTATGTTTTTCGCCAAAAAATTCACCAAAGCTTCATTGGCTAGTATTGGCTCTCAGATAGGAAAAAGAGACCATGCAACCGTACTACATGCCTGCAAAACAGTAGATAACCTTGCGGAAACCGACAAACAGTTCCGCAAATACATCGAAGACCTAACCAAGAAAATTTCCTAATTTCTAGTGGTGTCCAAAATTTTAATGGTATGCCTAGGAAATATTTGCAGGTCACCATTGGCAGAAGGTATTCTTCAAAGCAAAGTCGATTCGAAAAAAGTGGTTATTGATTCTGCAGGAACTGGCGGCTATCACATTGGCAATTTACCCGATAGCCGAAGCATTAAGGTAGCACAGAACCACGGCATCAATATCACCCAACAACGTTGTAGAAAATTTACAATAGATGACTTTGAAAATTTTAATATCATCTATGTCATGGACCACAACAACTATGAAGCCATTATGGCCTTAACTAGCAATGCATCTGAAATAGCCAAAGTAAGACTTTTACTAGATGAGGTCGAACTCAATGTCAATGAGGTACCTGACCCCTATTATGGTGGTGAAAATGGATTTGAACATGTTTTTCATCTAATCGATACTGCTTGCGATATAATCGCAAAGAAACTAAAGCACAATGAATTAATTTAATCCATGGCCAATAATCACATGTTTCAAGGAAAGCTCTTTTTGATCCCCACTACACTTGGAGACAATGAACCTCTTGAAGTATTACCTATCTCAATTAAAAGGGCCATAGAGGATATCAACTACTATATTGTAGAAAATGAAAAATCGGCGCGACATTTCATCAAAAAAATTAGTCCGAGAAAATCACAGCCTGCTCTTCATTTGGAAACGCTGAACAAGTATACTGAACCAAGCTTGATTCCAACCTTTTTAGACCCCTGTTTAGAAGGTCATGATATCGGTGTACTTTCCGAAGCTGGCTGCCCTGGAATAGCAGACCCAGGAGCTGATGTTGTGAAAATCGCACATGAAAAAGGCATTAAAGTAGTGCCCTTGGTTGGGCCTTCCTCGATTCTACTCGCTTTGATGGCCAGCGGATTGAATGGTCAAAATTTCGCATTTAATGGGTATTTGCCCATTGACCAAATCGAAAGAAAAAAAGCCATAAAAAGACTTGAAAAAGTGTCGAGAGAGCAAAATCAATCGCAACTGTTTATAGAGACCCCGTATAGAAATGACAAATTATTTTTAGAACTTATAAAAGCACTTTCTAAAACCACAAGGCTATGTGTCGCTACCGATATTACCTTGCCCACAGAATCTATACTTACAAAAACGGTAGACTCATGGAAAAAAACAGCTATGAATTTGCATAAAAAGCCAACGCTGTTCATTATACATGCCTAAAACTAGCCCTGACAAAATTATGTCAGGACCTATTCATCTTCATGTTTAAAATAGTAGTTTAAACTTTTGGATTGCGCTTGGGCATTATGATTGAGACATCATAGCCAGAAAATTTCTTCATATATTTGGCTATATTAGTGCCATAATCATCCCTTACATCGCTCTGCCCGTATGATCTTAAATACTTTTTGACATTACCTGCACCTGCTAAATGGGCAGCTGCCAAGATACCAGATTCCGTGACCTCTACCCCACCCATGCGCTTACCGACATAGCGGAGTATATCTTTTCTAAGAATCCACTTGTTTCTGGATACGTTCGTGTGAAAGGCTCTTTCTTGTAAAACAGGATTGCCCAAAAAATGGGTCGCATTATAAACACCCATCAATTGCAAGGTGCCTATACCAAATTGGTATTTACCCAAATACCCCAAGGTATTGGTCGAAAAATAATTGCCCTGCGATTCCTTAAATGCTAGGGCCTCTTTAAATCCAATATAAGAACTTCCCAAAAAGGGAGGCACCACAATCACTATCTTAATGGCAGCCTTGTTTTTGGGAAACAAGACCTCAGTAGGCTGAGTAACCTTAAGTGTTTCAGGTACTTCGACTGGTGAAGACTTAAAACTCATAAAGATTATAAACACCATAAGAGAACAAAAAAAGATTACACATCTTCTCATAACTCTATTTTCTTAAGACTTACGACTATAAAAAAGCCTGCTTAAATTTCAAAGGCAAAGATAAATCGAATTATATGTAGGTTTTCCAATGCTTTGTTAAAAAAACACAATTTTAGTTAACAAGTCTTATAATTGCGTTTAGCTACCTACCTATTGATATTTTGGGCATTTATCCAACGGATGTACTGCGTTTTATTTCGGTTATGCTGCGCCAAGGTCTTGGCGAACTTATGGTAGCCGAAATTTTTCACATTGGCCACCATATAGTAGTATTCGTGTTTTTCAGATTTGAGGACCGCGTCTATTGCAGATATATCGGGCATGGCTATAGGACCAGGGGGCAAGCCTGAGAACTTATAGGTATTATATGGAGAATCGAGCTTTAAATCTTTATACAGCACCCTTTTGATGACCATATCAAAATTATTCGCATGTTTTTTTAAGCTATAAATCACCGTTGGATCCGCCTGTAATAGCATTTTCTTCTTCAACCTGTTCAAATACAGCCCTGCTACCCGCGGCCTTTCATCGGCCTTAGCGCTTTCTTTATGCACTATAGACGCCAAGGTGCTGACCTCTGTAAGGGTTAATCCGATAGATTTGGCCTTAGCTGTACGAGAAACGTTCCAAAACCTATGGTATTCTTTGAGCATTCTTCCTCTGAACTGCTCAGGAGATGTATTCCAAAAGAGTTCATAGCTATTAGGAATATACATCGAGAGTTTAGTCATATGGTTGAAGCCGTTAGCTTTCAAAAAGTCATCATCATTAAACGACCGTAACAACGATAGACTATCTGCTTCTATTTGGTCGGCAATACGCCCTGCTAAATCTGCCAAGGTCTCTTGATTATTAAAGGCCACCTTTAACGGAATATTGTTACTGCGTAATGAATTGATGACCTCATTGTTGTTCATTCCTTTTTTAATAGCAAACTTTCCGCCCTTGATATTACTTATATATCCCTTTTTAATGGCTATTTGTTCAAAGGATTCTATATCTTCTAGAAGAGGTAACAAGGATTCTTTTACATCTGCAAATTGAGCATCTGACGCAATGTACACATAGGCCTCATCATTGTTAAATTTTGTATTCGGAGAGAAAATGGCATCGTAAACAGTATAGGCAAATACCCCTCCTACAAGAAGACTAAGGGCTACAATTACAAGTAAAATCTTTTTGATATACATTATTCGTTTATCTTTTGGAATAGAATTTCGTTTTTATAGCTTCCGTTCGAACATATCCACGCTTTTTTTACGCCGACTTGTTCAAACCCCATTTTTTTGAACAAATGAACACTTGCTAAGTTATCTTCCATAACATTGACATATACTTGTTTAAATTCTAATATTGTAAATACATAATCACATAACAAAGTAATAGCCTCGGAACCAACTCCCTTGTTTCGTTCCTTTTCCTCTAAAACGATAATACCCATACCTGCCCTATGGTTTTTAGGATCAAAATCGAAGAGGTCGATTAGCCCAAGTATTCGATTCGAAAAATCACAAATACATAAGCGCAATTGCTTTACATCATATATATCTCTATGTGCATTCTCTAGATATTGCTTTAGTACATGTCTTGAATAAGGCGTGGCCGTACCGCTGATTTCCCAGATATCGGTATTGTTTTCAAGCTCGTACAGGAAATCAAGATCACCAGGCTCCAGCGCTCTAAGATAAATATGTTCTCCCTTTAAATTCAGCATTCGATTTCACCTTTATACACCATTTTCGCAGGACCTACTAAATGAATATTCTTATAGCCTTCTCCATTTTTTTCGAATCGCACCTGTAATTCACCCCCAAGACTGTTGACATGCACATTTTTACTATCTGTTTTTCCAGAATCATGCATAGCAATGGCCACGGCGGTCACCCCAGTACCACAGGAAAGTGTTTCATCTTCGACACCGCGTTCATAGGTTCTTACAAAAAATGTTTTTGAATCTCGTTGTTCCACAAAATTAATATTACTACCCTGCTCTCCATAGAGTCCGTATCTCAATTTTTTTCCTTCTTTGAATACATTAAAACCGTCTAAATCAGTGACCAACTGCACATGATGGGGAGAACCGGTATCTAAAAAAGTTGCGTTTGGCTTGACCTTTATTTTGGTAACCTCTTGCATTTGCAGACTAATCACATCATTTTCAATGGTGGCTCTATGCAAACCGTCTACCGCATTAAAAATGGTTTCATCGTCGATGAACCCCATCTGTTTTGCGAAGGCGACCAAACACCTTCCGCCGTTGCCGCACATACTTCCCTTCCTGCCATCGGCATTATAGTAGACCATTTTAAAGTCGGTTTGCTCATCTTCTTCCAATAGAATAAGGCCATCGGCACCAATGCCAAATTTTCTGTTACATAAAAATGCTACTAACTTAGTATCATTTTTAGGAAAGTCGAGATTGCGATTATCGATCATCACAAAGTCATTTCCTGTACCCTGATATTTATAGAATAATATAGTCATATTACAATTTAAACTACAAAGATAGGACTTTATTTAAGGTAATTTTAGGCGTTAAAATGTAGTTAAACCTAAGCTTCTGACGACTAAATAAATTAGTTTTACAATAGTATACGTTAAAAAATCACACTACTTATGAAGAGAATTGCAAGTTTATTACTGGTTTCTATTTTTGCAGGAGCAATAACATTGGGGGCTTATAAGCTCTTTTTCGAAAAAGCCAACTACGCCATTGTTACTCAGAATGATGGGGCATCAACATTTAAAACCAGCCTTACCCCCACTTCTGCAAAAGGAGCGGGTATCAATGAAGTCGACTTCACCGTGGCCGCAGAAAATACGGTCAATGCCGTAGTTCATGTAAAAAACCTGAGCTTGAGCAAAGGCCCCAGTAGTCCTTTGGAGTTTTTCTTTGGTTCTAGACAAAGTCAAACACCACAGATAGGTACCGGTTCTGGGGTAATTATTACTTCTGACGGCTATATTGTCACCAATAATCACGTAATAGCCAAAGCCAGTCAATTACAGGTTACCTTGAACAATAACAAAACCTATGATGCCGAATTGATAGGTACCGATCCCAATTCTGATATCGCACTGATTAAAATAGAAGCCGATAGAAAATTGCCCTACTTAACCTTTGGCGATTCTGATAATACAAAAATCGGAGAATGGGTCTTGGCCGTAGGCAACCCTTTCAACCTCACATCTACGGTTACAGCGGGCATAGTAAGTGCCAAAGCAAGGGCCCTTGGTAAAATCGACCAATCTTTTATACAGACTGACGCCGCCGTAAACCCGGGGAATAGCGGCGGGGCCTTGGTAAACACTAATGGTGACCTTATTGGTATCAATACGGCTATTACCTCACAAACTGGATCCTATGTCGGCTATTCCTTTGCTGTACCTAGTAACATTGCTAAGAAAGTGGTCGACGATATTATGGAGTATGGAAATGTACAAAAAGGTTTTCTCGGCATTGTACCTGCGGTCCTCAATACCAAAGAGGCTTTCGAAAGGGGAATCAGCGATATCGATGGGGTGTATATTGAAATAGTAGAGGATGGTATGGGTGCCTATAAAGCAGATCTACAACATGGTGATATCATCACAAAATTAGATTATGTCGATATTCACAAAATTTCAGATTTAACGGGCTATATCGCCACAAAAAGACCTGGAGATGAAATAGAGGTGACGGTTGATCGCGAAGAAGAAATTATAATAGTTTCACTGACGTTAATGGAACGCCAGACCATTGTTGTGCCAACGCTGGGTCTTGAAGTCAAAAATTTGACCGATCGTGACAGGAAAAAGTTCAAGACAAAAAAGGGAGTTAAAATTGTTGGAGTACCAGAGACCTATCGCGGCTATGGCCTCAAAGGCAAGATTTTATTATCTATTGATGATAAAGAAATCAATGGTATTCAAGAGGCGAAAACGCTATTCGGCCGTATTTCAAGACATGGTCGAACAAGTATTACCATGCTCAATGAAAACGGGGAAAAAGAACGGCTTATTTTTCAATAGAACAGCAAAGCACAAAAAAAAACAACGCTCCTTTTAGGGGCGTTTTTTTATTCACAGCAGTGGGTTTCAATAATTATCGAGATAGCATCGAATTAATTATGGTATGTCTTTATTCATAGCTCGTATGCTTGCATGAAGCTAGTTGATTTCCTAAATAGCTGTATGATAGCATTTAAAATCATTATTTTTACATAAGACAAAACCATTCAAAAAAATCTGATGGGAGACATTCAGTATTACGAAAAAGAATTGGCTTTTCAAGCCGATAGACGAAAAGCAACTGCTGAATTCATTAAACTAACAAGTGATCTTTGGTATGACAAATCAATCGAAATCGTACTCTTTAAAAATCAGATAATTGATAAAAACGTTAGCGACATTATCAATTTACATGAATATGCAGGAGAATTTGTACAGAAACCCATTTCGATCTTTGACTCAGTAGAGATTTTAAGGGCCATAAGTGATCTGCGGTTACCGCCTTCAAAATTAGATATTGGCAAATTGGTATATGAATATCATTCTGACGATAATAACTTTAACAATGCAAGGGCATTTGTTGTCAACAAGCTCAAAGATGCCCATGAATATGAAGAAATACAGCCCAAAGATGTCATATTGTATGGCTTTGGACGAATAGGAAGGCTTCTGGCACGTGAGCTGATGGCCAAAGCCGGAAAAGGAAACCAATTACGGTTGAGAGCAATAGTCACTAGGGGTGCTGTGAGTCCTGATATTTTAGAAAAGAGAGCTAGCTTGTTGCGCATAGATTCGATTCATGGTAAATTTATGGGCACAGTGGATACCGACATAAAAAATAATGCACTCTTGATTAATGGTACTACAGTATGGGTAATCAATGCTGAAGAACCCGAGAATATCGATTATACTAAATATGGAATATCGGATGCTTTGATTATTGACAATTCAGGAGCTTTCAGAACAAAAGAACAACTCAGCAGACATTTAAAATCTAAGGGCGTAAGCAGGGTCTTGCTAACTGCACCAGGAAAAGGGGTGCCAAATATAGTACATGGTATAAATCATAGAGATTATGACCCCGATACCGTTAAAATATTCTCAGCCGCATCTTGTACTACCAATGCGATAACCCCTATCTTAAAGGTCGTAGAGGAATCTCTAGGTATTAAAAAGGGGCATTTAGAAACGATTCATGCGTACACCAATGACCAAAATCTGGTCGATAATATGCACGGAAAGTATCGTCGTGGTAGAGCTGCCGCTTTAAATATGGTCATAACAGAGACCGGTGCCGGCGAAGCTGTTTCCAAGGCCTTGCCTTCTTTAAAGGGAAAATTGACATCGAATGCTATTCGGGTTCCTGTGCCTAATGGGTCTTTGGCCATATTAAATTTGGACATAAAAAATAAGACTTCAAGAGATGGCTTGAACACCATCTTAAAAAAATATGCACTTGAAGGCGATCTTGTGGAGCAGATAAAGTATTCTTTAAATAAAGAAATGGTATCATCCGACATTGTCGGCACTGCAGCTCCCTCAATTTACGACAGCAAGGCCACTATTGTTTCCAACAATGGTAAAAACATTGTGCTTTATATTTGGTATGATAATGAGTATGGGTATTCGCACCAAGTTATTCGCTTGGCCAAATATATTGCCAAGGTGAGAAGATATACCTACTACTAGCAATGCAACTTTACGGAGGTATGGGGCTTTAATAGGTTTTCTTATATAGAAGCTTATCATCAATTTTTTTTCTTAATTCATAATATTGAATTACTTTAGTCGCCTCTAAATCATTTTTAACCTCAAGACTTACATAATGAAAGGCTTTAGAATACTATTTATTGTAATATTCCTATTGGCATATAATCAACAATTCGCTCAACAATCGGAAGACCAGCAAGAGCTATCATTAGACAAAGGAACTATTGATAGTCAATTTGAGTACATCATTAAGAAATCAGGCAATTACAGGGCTGAAGGCAAAAGATATGAAGTGGTTAGAGCTATTTCGTTAGACAAGCTTCGAAAAAATGTTCTTGATACCTTAAGTGCACAGAACAAAAAAGCAGTCGAATTAAAGAATACGATTGCCGGGCATGTAACCACCATCAGTTCTTTAAACGAAAAGTTAGGAGAAACAACAAACAATCTTAGCTCAGTCACCGAAGAAAAAGACAGTATGTCATTTTTGGGAATTTCAGTATCAAAAACAACCTACAACGCTATATTATGGACTATAATCGGGGCGCTGATGGGCCTGATGTTATTTTTTATGTATAAATTTAGAAGAAGTAACGTTCTTACACGACAAGCCAAGTCAAACTTATCGGAACTCGAAACGCAATATGAGGATCATAGACGCAGAGCTTTAGAACGTGAGCAAAAAATTAGTCGACAATATCAAGATGAAATAAACAGGCAAAAAAAGTCTAAATAAACTACCTCCTAAGTCCAAGAGGCATACAACGGAAACAAATTTAACATTCCGATGCTGTCCTGATAAATATGGGGAGGGTATTAAACTCATTGGTAAAAATAAAAGAGGCTGACACGATTACAGTACAAAATACAAGCAATAAACATCTTCAATCAATTGCTCCACCATTCACAAATACAGCCTTCTTCAAGAACAAGGCCTAGATATTGAATACGACATGTACCACAAGTGGTTTCATGAAAAGCTGGGCCGAGAGAGCAGATTCTCACCGTTTTTACTATTTTTGAATCACCTAATACTATCCTAAAATATTTTCATGCGTATCGATATAATTACCGTCCTACCCGAATTATTAAAAAGTCCGTTCGAAGCATCTATCCTAAAAAGAGCCATTGATAAGGGCTTGGTGGAAGTGCACTTTCATAATCTTAGAGATTATACCGACAAGAGCTATAATCAGGTTGATGACTACCAGTTTGGCGGAGGAGCCGGCATGGTCTTGATGATTGAGCCTATTGACAAATGCATATCAGCACTTAAAAGGGATAGAGAATACGACGAAATCATTTATATGGCCCCAGATGGTGACACCTTAAATCAAAGAATGGCCAATAGCCTATCGCTCTTAAATAACGTCATCATTCTTTGCGGACATTATAAAGGCGTTGACCACAGAGTTCGAGATACTTTGATTACCCGCGAAATATCAGTCGGAGATTATGTCTTGTCAGGAGGGGAACTAGGAGCGGCTATTTTATGTGATTCGGTCATTCGATTAATTCCTGGTGTTCTTAACAATGAGACCTCGGCCCTGACTGACACTTTTCAAGATGGCCTTTTGGCTCCACCGGTATATACAAGACCTGCGGAATACAAGGGCATTAAAGTACCTGAGGTATTGCTCAGCGGCAACTTTCCGAAAATTGAAAAATGGCGAGAAGACGAAGCCTTAAAAAGAACAGAAAAACTACGCCCAGATCTCTTGAGAGAATAGCCTGAGTTCGACCTAAGATTTGTTTACAGTTTAGAGGCTTTCGTATTCAATTCGAAGCTGAATTTTAGAAAAACTAAGGGGTTAATTTGATGAAATTAGGTGAGAAGTTGAATGAAAAATCATCCAATCCGAAGAAAATACAGATAAAAGATAATCTTATCATGTAAGCCTTTTAAAATATCCATATATTCCTTCAAATTTTCCATTTCAAATCTTATCCTTTATTTGCATTCTGTAGATTAAATCTTAGGTCGAACTCAGGTTAATAGTCTAAATCAATTGAACTAAAATGTGACGAGAACCTAACTGAGAATAAAAAATCATTCAAAATCACTTGTAGGTTTTAATTTATAGGCTATTTTTGCATTCTGTTTAAACCAACCTCTGACGAAAATCGTGAAAGTTGCTTTAAATACCATATTAAATTAGCATAATGGAATCATTGATTAAATTTGTAGAAAACGAATTTGTTCCTAAAAAAGAATTTCCAGAATTTTCAGCCGGCGATACCATAACCGTTTATTACGAAATTAAGGAAGGTGAAAAAACACGTACCCAGTTTTTTAAAGGTGTTGTAATACAACGAAGAGGAACTGGTGCCACCGAAACTTTTACAATCCGAAAAATATCTGGAACCGTTGGTGTAGAACGTATATTTCCTGTAAATCTGCCCGCCCTACAAAAGGTCGAAGTCAATAAAAAAGGAAAAGTACGTAGAGCTCGAATATTCTACTTTAGAGGTCTTACAGGCAAGAAGGCTAGGATTAAAGAGATTCGCTCTTAAGTTTCGAAAACATACTAGTAAAAAACATCCCGCCAATACGGGATGTTTTTTTATGAACAATTGTTAATATATATAGTTCATAAGTTGTTGATTATAAATCTATCACGAAATTTGGTGTTTGTCCGTTTTTGGATTATATTTAAAGGTGGTTTAAAGGAAATATCGAAAAAGATAAGAATTGAAACCATTATAGAGTTTACGTTCTTTATATTGTTGTTTAGTCTTTTAAAATTTTGAGTCGTACTATGTTGCGTCCAGTTTTTTATATTAACGAGCATAAAACGTAAGGGCTGTCGCCTTTAAGGGTATTTATGTAGATGTTTTCAACAAGTAAGTGTTCGACTCTGGTCGTACATCCGAAAGTCAAACATTAAGACAATGAGAAGAAATATGAAGTAGTTGCTTGGTTTCATAATTAAGAACTACCCTTTTTCAAACGTTGAAATAGTAACGCAAATGCAATCAATGGTTGCGGTTTTGTTGAAAATTCAAAACACAATGTTTGTACACTATTTCTAAAAAGCCATATCAATGTACTCGTACAATGATATGGCTTTTGTTATAAAATCAACCCCTAAAAAAAACCGAAAATAGTTCCTCGTACCTTCCAAAAAACATCAGCGGTTTTAGCGCCTTCCACAAACATGAAAAATAATAACAAAAGCATCTTAAATTAGCCTTATTCCTACCTTTGAGACGCTTATAAAATTGTATATTTGTTGCGTTTAAACCAACTTTTAGTTAAAAATGCCGAAAATTTTTTATACAAAGACAGACGAGGCTCCTGCTTTGGCCACTCAGTCTTTTCTTCCTATCGTAAAAGCCTATACCAAAACATCAGGAGTTACCATTGTAACAAAGGATATATCGCTTGCGGGAAGAATTATAGCAACATTTCCTGAATTTTTGAAAGAAGAACAAAGAATTCCTAATGATCTCGAGACCTTAGGGCATATGGCCAAGGATCCCACCGCCAACATTATAAAATTGCCGAATATTAGCGCCTCTATTCCTCAATTAAAAGGGGCTATAGAAGAGTTACAGGGCAAGGGGTACCATCTACCCGACTACCCCGATAATCCGGTAAGTGATTCAGAAAAGAAAATCAGGTCACAATATGACAAAATAAAAGGCAGTGCGGTAAACCCCGTATTACGTGAAGGAAACTCAGACCGTAGGGCGCCAAGAGCTGTTAAGAACTACGCCAAAAACAACCCACACTCTATGGGTGCATGGAGTTCAACTTCAAAAACCCATGTCGCTACAATGGATCATGGAGATTTTAGATCAAATGAAAAATCTATTACTCTGCCCGAGCCAACCAATGTACGAGTAGATTTAGTAAAAGCAGATGGCTCAACAACCGTTTTAAAAGAGAATATTGCCCTTTTAAAAGGTGAAATTATCGATGCTACTATTATGGAGAAAAAAGCTTTGGTAGCCTTTTTGAAAGAACAGGTCGCCGATGCAAAGAAAAAAGCTGTCCTATTTTCAATTCATATGAAAGCCACGATGATGAAGGTATCGGACCCCATAATCTTTGGTCATGCCGTGCGGGTATTTTTTTCGGATATTTTTGAAAAATACAAAACCGATTTAGAAGCTATCTCAGTCAACCCCAATAACGGATTGGAAAGTCTACTTGATAAATTAAACCAGCTGCCCGCCGAGAAAAAATCACAGATCAAAGCCGAAATTAAAAATACTTTACTTAATGGTCCTGATTTGGCCATGGTCAATTCAGATAAGGGAATCACCAATTTACATGTTCCAAGTGACATTATCATCGATGCCTCTATGCCTGCTATGATTAGGAATTCAGGCCAAATGTGGAATGCCGACGGAAAATTACAAGATATTAAAGCCGTTATTCCTGATAGTAGCTATGCCGATATATATGCGGCAACCATTAATTTCTGTAAAAAGCACGGAGCTTTTGACCCAACCACCATGGGAACCGTTCCGAATGTTGGACTTATGGCTCAAAAAGCAGAGGAATACGGATCCCACGACAAAACCTTCGAAATCAGTTCAGACGGTGTAGTAAAAGTAATTGATATTAATTCAGGTAAAACCTTGATAGAGCATGGTGTTGCCAAAGGAGATATTTGGAGAATGTGCCAGGTTAAAGATGCACCTATTCAAGACTGGGTAAAACTGGCAGTGTCTCGTGCTAAAGCTACCAATATACCTACTATATTTTGGTTAGATTCGCAAAGGGCTCACGATGCTGAATTAATCAAAAAAGCGACCACCTATCTTAAAGATCATGATACTTCAGGACTCGATATCGATATCATGTCTCCTATTGAAGCCACTAAATTCACCTTAGAAAGAATAAAAGATGGAAAAGATACCATTTCAGTTTCAGGCAACGTATTACGAGATTATCTGACGGATCTTTTTCCTATCCTTGAGGTTGGCACAAGTGCAAAAATGTTATCTATTGTACCCTTGATGAATGGTGGCGGACTATTTGAAACAGGTGCCGGCGGTTCGGCCCCAAAGCATGTGGAGCAGTTTTTACATGAGGGCCACTTGAGATGGGACTCTTTAGGAGAATTTTTGGCTCTAGGCGTTTCATTAGAATTTTATGGAGAGCAAAACAACAATAACAAAGTAAAAATACTGGGTGAGGCGCTAGACAAGGCTACAGAGAAATTGTTAGACAATAACAAATCTCCTTCACGAAAAGTAAATGAGCTTGACACGAGAGGAAGTCACTTTTATCTCGCCCTGTATTGGGCTCAAGCCCTGGTTGAACAAAATGAGAATTCCGAGCTAAAAACAAGCTTTACCAAGGTAGTCAAGGAAATGGAAGAAAATGAAACCAGTATCAACAAGGAGCTGATTGCAGCTCAAGGTCTTGAGCAACATATTGGAGGATATTACAAACCAGATGAGGATCTTGTTTCCAAAGCCATGAGGCCTAGTGATACCTTGAATCGAATATTGGAGCGTATTTGACCTCTTGTTAAAATACAAGTTTACCCTAAAACCTCTTCCTATCGGTAGAGGTTTTTTTATTCTAATTCTTTGTTAACATTTTTACCGCACGGCTTTTTCTATTTACATTTAGAGGCTATTTTAAATGCTAACAATTGTTTTTCTATGTCTCTTTTTGTACACCATTTTGTTAAAATACTTTTAAGTAGCCCGGCTATTATCATCAATTTCGCCTCATATTACATCAAAAATGGCCTGTACAAAACTGCAATCATACCATTCAAAACAGCCTCTTATAAAAAATCGCATTTAATGAACCAACGCTCTAGAGCCGTACTCTTGCTCTCGCTTATTTGTTCTTTTTCAGCATTTACACAGTTAAAACACACAATCAGCGGCTCTATTTCCGAGGCAGCGAGCAATGAAACATTAATAGGCGTCTCAATAGTGGTACTAGAACTACAAACAGGGGTGACGACCAATGAATACGGTTTTTATTCAATCACATTACCCGAAGGAAAATACCAGATCCAAGTGAGCTATTTAGGGTTTCAAGATATTGTACAAGACATCTCTCTTTTCGAGGACAAGAGAATCAATTTTCAAATGACCGAAGAGATGGAACATCTAGAGGAGGTGATTCTAACGGAGAATATTAATAAAATGGATATTCGAAAACCGCAAATGAGCGTGAATACAATGTCATCACAAACTATAAAAAGAATTCCCGTAATCTTAGGTGAAGCCGACATTATAAAATCTATTCTCTTATTGCCCGGCGTAACCAATGCAGGAGAAGGAGCTTCAGGTTTTAATGTTCGTGGTGGTGCAGTAGATCAAAATCTCATTCTTTTAGACGAGGCCATAATTTTTAATTCCTCTCATCTTTTCGGTTTCTTTTCGGTCTTTAACCCCGATGCCATCAAGGATATAAAATTGTATAAAGGAGGTATCCCCGCACGCTATGGTGGTAGGGTGTCCTCAGTTCTCGATATTTTTCAAAAAGAAGGCAATAGTAAAGAACTCAAAGTAAATGGCGGTATTGGTATTGTTGCAAGCCGTCTGCTCGTAGAAGGACCAATAGTTAAAAATCGAGCAGCCTTTCTTATAGGCGGAAGAGCTTCCTACGCCCATCTTTTTCTTCCCTTGTTCGACGTAGACAATTCAGCCTATTTCTTTGACCTGAACACAAAGATAAACTACCGGATAAACAATAATAACAATGTTTTTTTATCGGGATATTTCGGCAGAGACGTTTTCAGCATCAGTGAAAGTTTCGTAAATACCTATGGTAACACCGTTGGCAATTTTCGTTGGAACCATCTATTCTCAGATAAGTTGTTCTCAAACCTTTCATTGATATACTCTGATTACTATTACGGATTAAAGCTCGATTTTGTTGGCTTCAATTGGGAATCGGGGATACAAAACTTCAACCTCAAATATGATTTAAAACATTATCTGAGTAATACGTTTCAGATAAATTATGGCATCAATGCAATTTACCACCAATTTAATCCCGGAAAAATAGAACCCAGTAATTCAGAATCGGGTATTTTGGAAGAAAAATTGCCCCAGAAATATGCCAACGAATTTGCCGCCTATATCGATATCGAACATGAGATTACGAAAAATTTAAGTCTTGGTTATGGGCTTCGTTTTAGTAATTTTATTCGTTTAGGACAAAATAAATTAAACGTTTACCAGAACAATGACCCTATTCGCTTCAGGCCCTCGCTTGGAATCTACGAAAAAGCCGAACCCCTAGAGACTATCGATCCAGGAAGAAAAGGCAGTTTGGCCACCTTCAATAATTTTGAACCCCGTATTTCTTTAGCATACACACTTGATTCCGACAATTCGATTAAAGCCAGTTATACCCGATTGGCACAGTACCTACACTTGATCTCTAATACCAGTTCTCCTACCCCACTCGATGTTTGGACCCCTAGCGGGCCCTTCGTGAAACCACAACTACTAGACCAGTATGCCCTTGGTTATTTTAAAAATATGAAGAATGGAAACTATTCTTTGGAAACAGAGGTCTTTTACAAAGATGTTCAAAATCGAATCGATTATATAGATGGCGCAAATCTTATAGCCAATGAGGCTATAGAACAGGTAATCTTAAATGGAGAGGCAAGAGCTTATGGTCTTGAGGTTTTGTTACGAAAAAACCAAGGTAAGCTTCAAGGTTGGTTGGCCTATACCCTATCAAAATCAGAGCAAAGGACACCTGGCAGGAACTCGAACGAAACAGGTATCAATTTTGGCGAATGGTACAACACACACTATGATAAGACTCATGATTTTTCGGTTTATGCCAATTATGATTTAAATAAAGAATGGGCTATTAACACCAATTTTGTTTTCCAAACTGGGCAGCCCACTAATTACCCCCTTGGCCAATTTGAATTTCAAGGACTATCTGTACCCTATTATGGGGCGAGAAATAAGGAGCGCCTGCCCAACTATCATAGAATTGATGTTTCTGCAACACTTAGCCCAAAAAAGAACGCAAATAGAAAACGGAAAGCAGAATGGGTATTTAGTATTTACAATCTGTACAACAGAAGAAATGCGGCTTCTATAAATTTTAGTCGCAACCAAGATACTCAAGTCAATGAAGCCGTCAGAACATCAATTTTCGGATTTGTTCCTGCAGTTACCTACAATTTCAAATTTTAGACCTATGAAAAAAAGAAATTTATTTATAATCATTTTTTACACCATCATTGGTTGTCAAGATGTTATTGATGTGGAAGTACCTTCAGAGTCTCCACGTTTGTCTATCGATGCACTGATAAGAATTACTGATATAACACAACCCTTTGCCCAAATTCAAGTTCAGGCAAGCCGTACAAGCTCTTTTTTTGAGGATATTAAGCCCGCACAGCTAAGCGCCATATTTATAACCAATGAAGATAGCGGTGAATCTCTATCGCTTCTTTCCGCTACTGGTAATGGAAAGTACACCGGAGTCTGGGCGATGCAACAACTGACCCAAGGAAAATTGAAACTTACTATTGAATATGAGGGTCAAACCTATGTGGCGCGAACCCAATTTGTAGCTTCAGTACCCATTGATACTTTGGTTCAGGGCGATGCAACATTGTTCGAAGGTACAGAAACTGAGGTATTGGTAACCTTTAAAGATACTCCTGATCGAACAGATTTTTATCTTTTTGATTTTGATTTTGACGAATACCTAGTGTCCGAGGATACTTTTTACAAAGGCCAATCTTTCCAGTTTTCATACTTCTATGATGATAAGGTAAAACCTGGCATAAGGATCAATGTTGCACTACTAGGTGTAGACGAACCCTTTTACAACTATATGAATCAATTGATATTGCAATCTAATGGTGATCAGGGACCTTTTCAAATCCCCGTAGCTACGGTAAAAGGAAATATAATCAATAGTACCAGCGTCGATGACTTCGCATTGGGTTATTTTGCCGTGAGCCAAACATTCACCCGATCACTTACTTTGGAATAGATTAATTCTTATTCTTGAAAAAGATACGAACGGTACGTTCAATAAGCATTGCAGCATTTTCTATACTATAGGATATTGGTCGAGAAGCATCCTTAATTTCCAAAACCTCGTGCAGTTTCAGTTCTTCAATATTTTCTTTGGCCATATCAAACCAACCGCAGACGACTATTACAGGTACATTATAACGTTTACCGAGTAGAACTATTCCTTTTATTAACTTTCCGCGAAGGGTTTGCTGGTCAAATTTTCCTTCTCCGGTAATGATATAATCGAATTTTTGATGACTCAAGAGGTCTGCGACTTTTCCTAAATCCAGAACAAAATCAATTCCCTTTATAAAGATTGCATCTAAAAATACCTTGAGACCGTATGCCGTACCACCGGCCGCTCCGGCTCCCGAACTATCAGCCATATCTCTTGCAAATTTATTCTTTACAACAGCAGCTAGATTTTTAAGACCTTGGTCGAGCATTTTCACTGTGGCGGCATCTGCCCCCTTTTGTTCCGCATAGGTATACGCGGCTCCTTCAGGGCCATAAAGTGGGTTATCTACATCATTCACGGCAAAAAAAGAGATTTTGTCCATTTCTGTCCTATTAGAATCAAATTCAATACTATTGATTTGACATAAATTCTTTCCGACCGGTTTTAGAATGTTTCCAGAGCTGTCAAAAAAAGAATACCCCAGAGCTACGGCAATGCCCATTCCTCCATCATTTGTTGCGCTACCCCCCAATCCAAGGTAGATAGAATTGACACCGCGGGCAATAGCTTCTTTAATCTGTAATCCCGTTCCGAAGGTTGAGCTTATGCTTACATTGCGTTCATTCTCAGAAAGTAGTTCTAGACCCGAAGCTTTGGCCAATTCGATATAGGCCGTTTTACCATCGCTACTTATAAGATAGCTAGCTTTGATTTTTCTTCCTAAGGGGTCAAATGTTTCGGCATTGATTTCTTCACAGTTTATATTTTCAGAAACCGCATTTAAGAACCCATCTCCTCCATCAGATGATATGACCGAATATAGTTTAGCATCAGGCTTTGCTTTTAGGATTCCCTTTTCGATGGCCTCGATAACGCCTTTGCAAGACAATGAACCTTTAAACTTGTCGGGGATTACTAACACTTTCATGGTATAAAAATAAAATATGAATCACAATCTCTTTCTAAATATAGCCTATAATAGGTACATTTGAAGTAAATTATTTCGATTTGAAATGAGAACTGACAAAACACTGCTTATAAAAGGATTAAAATTGATTGCATATACCATTGCCTTGATGTTTACGGCCCCGGCCATACTGTATCAAGCATTTAAAAATCAAGAACACCCCTGGTATTGGATTGTTCTTACCAGTGGCATACTCATTGCCATTGCAGCAATATCTCTTGGTTTTTATAGTATGAAGGTTATTATGGACTCCTTATTCGGCAAAAAACAAAAGAGCTAGAGGGCTGTCTCCTAGCCCACCTAAAATCAATAGGCTATGCCATAATAAGCTAGCCCTACCCAAGGGTAAGCGATATTATAACACCCCTTTATTTCGACGAAGAACATCAGAAAATTAAACCCAATCTATGCACCTTGCCCCGCGATTAGAAACTATTTTTCTTTCTTTTTTGCTGTACTCCACTTATTGCTCAAGGTTGCATAGTCATAATCCAATACTGATCCCTGACGTTCAAGACGATCAGCGGCAAATGCCCGTTGCAGAATATCTTCAATCAGGTAATCTTCATGTACAGCCGTTGGGCGGTATACTTCTTTAAGGCTAATCTTAAATAGTTTGGCCGTAGTATTGTACCAAAAGGCCCGCCAAGCGTTGCGAAGCTCCTTCACTAGATCAAAAGCGGTAATCCCTGTTTGTCGGTAGATGAGTTTTATTAAAATTTGACCTTCGGTACGGGTAAGTTTTTTCAGTTCTTCAGAAAATTGCTCTTCGATATACTTTTGTATTTCCTTTGTGTACTTTTTTCGTTTTCGCTTTTTGGTAATCTTGGTCAGGCTATCATTCAATTCTACCAAACGTTCTGCCGCCAATTTCGCATAGGGGTATACCTTGAT
>JASFYU010000065.1:0-24630 GCA_045046905.1 Flavobacteriaceae bacterium
ATTTTATCAAATTAACCCGTTAGTCTTTCTAAAATTCAGCTTCGAATTGAATAAAAAAGCATCTAAACTGTAAACAAATCTTAGGTCGAACTCAGGTTTCAAGTAAATACGTTGCACTATGAAATACCCTAAGAACAAGCCTAAAACCCAAAATAAACCGTAATATTTTAGGGGAAAGGAATCGGTTATCCAGAAGATTTCGGGGTCTACATTCCAATAAACGATACCATCTTTCATATTCGATTTCAGTATAGGTGTCCTATAATTCTTTCGTGTTTTTTTTATCAATATTGGATACCAAGGAACTCAAAATATAAAACACAATGATGATTGGCACAGCAAGGAATTGTATGGTCACCAAGAGTACCAGACTTACAACAATAAAGATATAACGCAGCGCATTGTCACCAAAGCTCCAATTCTTGAATTTCAAGGCAAAAAGTTCAATTTTTGAATTCAGCAGGTAACAGCTCAAAAGAGTAAGCCCTATCAAAAACCACTGATTCAAAATGATCCCATTTAGAATATCATTGTTATGGTACAATAGGATCAATGGCAAAGAAATAATCAACAACGCATTGGCGGGGGTAGGAAGACCTATAAAAGAAGAAACTTGGTTTTCATCGATATTAAACTTTGCCAATCGATATGCCGAGGCCATGGTTATCAGGAATCCGATAAATGGCAGGGGGGCCACTTTAAGTCCGACCCAAAAGGTAGCATCTGTCGCTTGAGATGACAAATCTACATTCCAACCCCCGGTCATACTCATTGCCAAAAGCTGAAACATTACAATACCCGGCACAAGGCCACTTGTAATAACATCAGCAAGGGAGTCTAACTGCAACCCCAATTCGCTCTTTACATCGAGCATTCGTGCAGCAAGGCCATCGAAAAAATCAAAAATAATGCCCGAGAACATAAAAAAGGCCGCCAGCTCTAGTTGATTCATTACGGCAAACACGGCGGCAACACAACCGCAGAAAACGTTGAGCAAAGTAATCAAGTTTGGAATATGTCGCTTCATCAAATCAGATTTTCGTAAAAATAACATAATTTTTCGGCAACTATTTTAGTGCCACTTTTTATTCGGATATTTGTCGAACTAAAATAGGGCCCAAGTACATGGCATTAAAAAAACTCATTTTACTTTTTTGTTTCAGCTGTTCGTTAATGGGTTTTTCACAAATACCCGAATTATCACCCTTGGCTAAAATCAGTGTATTGACATGTGGCCCGGGTGATGAGCTCTATTCCTCTTTTGGGCATAGCGCATTTCGAGTACACGATCCAACATTGGGTATTGACGTTATATACAATTATGGGGTTTTTGATACCGGCACAAAAAATTTCTACGTCGAATTCTCTAAGGGCCGAATGTATTATCGGCTTGTTCGACAAAATTTTCAGTCGTATTTGAGAAGTTATAAAATAGAAAATCGATGGGTAAAGGAACAAAAGCTGAACCTATCTCTTGAAGAAAAAAACAACCTCTTTCAGTTTTTGGAAAACAATAACCTGCCCGAGAACCAAGTATACCGATACGACTATTTTCATAACAATTGTGCCACCAAGATTTGGGACGTTCTCAAGGAAAACTTTAAAAATAAACTGGTTTTTGATGAAACCTATCTCGAAGAAGAATTTACTTTTCGAGAGTTGGTACATCATAACATAAAAATCAATTCATGGGGAGCTTTTGGTATAGACCTCGCCCTAGGTTCAGATATTGACAGAAAAGCAAGCCCTAAAGAGCACCTTTATCTTCCTATTTATGTGCTACGGCAATTGAAAGCCGCGCAATTGAACGGAATCCCAATCGTATCTGAGGAAACTACACTATACAAAGCCGTTCCAAAGGAAGAGAAATCAAGCTTTTTTACCTCTCCCCTATTTTTTATGCTCTTGCTTTCGGCCATTATTCTTGGCATTACCTATTCTGATGTTAAAAGAAAAAAGCGAAGTCGCTGGCTTGATTTCGGTATTTTTATCATCACCGGTCTGGCCGGTACATTGCTATTTTTTCTCTGGTTTATGACCGATCATGTATGGACGGTCGCCAACTATAACATCTTATGGGCGTTTCCTCTAAACCTAATTTTGGCATTTCTGGTATTGCAAAAATCACTACGCCTTTGGATTTCCTATTACCTCTTAACAATTTTAGGCCTGCTGCTCTTGACCCTACTACTATGGGGCTTCAAGGTTCAGGCTTTTTCATGGGTATTATCCCCTATATTATTCGCACTGGCCACTAGGTACTATTACATCTGGCTAGTATCTCAAAAAGACAAAAAATTACGACTATGAACCTGCTTACAGTAGAAAATATTTCCAAATCCTTTGGTGAATTGGTACTCTTCGAAGGTATATCTTTCGGTATCAATAAATACCAAAAAGTTGCGCTGATCGCTAAAAACGGAAGTGGTAAAACATCAATTCTCAACATTTTAGCAAGGCAAGATGTGCCCGATACTGGGCAGGTCAACTACCGAAAGGGGCTCCGTATTTCCTATTTGGAGCAAGAACCTCTTTTAAACCCCGACCTTACAATTGAAGAAACCATTTTCGCTTCTGACAATGAAATACTAGGCGTCATTCGTGACTACGAAAAAGCATTGGAGAACCCAGAGAATGCCGATGCCTACCAAAAAGCTTTTGAGGCCATGGAACGTTTTAACGCCTGGGATTTTGAAACGCAGTACAAGCAAATTCTTTTTAAGTTAAAACTAGAAGATCTTCATGTAAAAGTCGGACTCTTATCGGGGGGGCAAAAAAAACGTTTGGCCTTGGCCAATGCCCTTATAAATCGCCCTGAACTTCTGATTTTAGATGAGCCCACTAACCATCTAGACCTAGAGATGATTGAATGGCTCGAACACTATTTCGCCAAAGAGAACATGACCTTGTTCATGGTCACTCACGATCGCTATTTTCTAGAAAGGGTATGTAATGAAATCATTGAGCTCGACAACGGAAAACTGTATCCGTACAAAGGCAATTATTCTTACTATCTAGAAAAGAAAGAGGCGCGTATCGAACAAGAAGCCGTAGAACAACACAAATCGAAACTGCTATTCAAAAAAGAACTCGATTGGATGCGAAGGCAGCCCAAGGCGCGTACGACCAAATCAAAGTCTCGTATCGATGATTTTCATACCATCAAAGAAAAAGCCAATCAGCGGCGTAAAGAGCATATAGTTCAACTTGAAATCAATATGGAACGGGTTGGAAGCAAGATTTTGGAACTTCATAAAATATCAAAATCATATCCGGAAAAACCTATTTTAGATCAATTCGAATACACCTTTACCAAGGGTGAACGCATAGGTATCATAGGAAAAAACGGTACCGGAAAATCTACCTTCCTCAATATCATTACAGGAGCCGACAAGCCTGACCACGGGAAGGTTGTAGTCGGCGAAACCACTAAATTCGGATATTACACGCAAAAGGGAATCGTGATAAAAAAGGGGCAAAAAGTAATCGATGTGATTCGCGAGTTCGGTGACTTCATTCCCCTGAAAAAAGGAAAACAAATTTCTGCCCAACAATTGCTAGAGCGTTTTCTGTTCGATAGAAAAAAACAGTATGATTTTGTTGAAAAATTAAGTGGTGGTGAGCGAAAACGTTTGTATCTGTGTACGATTCTTATTCAGAACCCTAATTTCTTGATTTTAGATGAACCTACGAATGATTTGGACATCGTGACCCTGAACGTACTCGAAAGTTTTTTATTGGATTTCCCGGGCTGCCTTCTAGTGGTTTCACACGACCGGTACTTTATGGATAAGGTCGTGGACCATCTATTCGTATTTAGAGGAGGTACCCTTATTGAGGATTTTCCGGGCAACTATTCCGACTTTAGAGCGTATGAGGACAGTAATATTATAGCGGACAGGGCCAAGAAAGAAAAGGGAAACGAAACAAAATTGGTCAAAAATGCATGGAAAAACGAAGAAAAAGCCATAAAACTGTCTTATTTAGAGCAAAAAGAACACAAAACACTAGAAAAAGACATTCAAAAGCTAGAGGCTAAAAAAGAGGAATTACAGCATAAATTCGCAGATGCCACCCTTTCAGGGGAAGAGGTCGACAAGCTATCGGTCGAACTCAAAGAAACCACCAATGCCATTGATTCAAAAACCGAACGCTGGTTCGAACTATCAGCCCAGATCGAAGACTAATTTAAGTATGAACAGCGTGAAGTAATCTCTTTTTGAGTTCCTCAAGAGAACCGTTTACTTCTCTCGCTAGCTCTTAGGAGAAGAAAAGACCTAAACTAGCTCAGATGGGCATCGGAGCATTTCAAAACTCACTTAGTGTGTAAAACGATCGGTTTTGAACAAGCTCCGCAAATTTTAAATAAAAGTGCACAAACTAGTAGAACATCTAAAATTTCTTCTAAACTCCACCAACCAACATGGGGTACACTCCCCTTTTCTATACAATTACGTGACCCAATGCCTATATGCCCGATCAAAATATCATGATGTAAAAACAATCGATGTGTTATTGAAAAGCATTCGCTATTTTAAGGTAAAGAACATAGCGCTTTCACCGAAACAAAAAATCATAGAACATACGATTGTAACCGAATTCAAATATATTGCATTCGAAAATAAACCCTACGACTTGGTCTATATGGACATTTCCGATTTTGAAGGCACATTTCCTTTGCTATCCAACAAAATACATAATGACACGCTACTGCTCTTAAATGATATCTATAAAAATAGGGAAAGTATCAAGCTCTGGAAAACCATCAAAAAAAGAAAAGAGATTACCCTGACCATAGATATGTTCTATTGTGCGGTCGTATTTTTTAGAAAAGAACAAGTCAAAGAACATTTTAAGATTCGAATTTAAATCGGTAATTTTAGCTATTCTATCATCATAAAAAATGACTCTTAACATTTACTACATATTTGGTGCTGTTTTCATGGTGTATCTAGTAATCCGCATAAGCAACAGAGGAAAATCAAAAGATCGAAAATCTCGAAGGTTCATGGAAGATTACAAACGAAAAGAAAAAAAAGAATGACTCCCTGCTCCATGCTTAACAATCATCAGCTCGCCTCATGAGAATATACACCAAGACCGGTGACGACGGTACAACGGCATTATTTGGGGGCACTCGGGTCAACAAACACCATATTCGTATCGATTGCTACGGTACTATTGATGAATTAAATTCGTGGATGGGGTTGATCCGTGACCAAAAAATAGATCTCCATTCGAAAAAAACACTACAATCGATTCAAGACAAACTGTTCACCGTCGGGGCAATTTTGGCCACTGCCCCAGAAAAAGCTGTTCTTAAAAGCGGAAAAGAGCGTCTGGCTATTCCAAAAATAAGCGATGAGGATATTGAGCTTTTAGAAAAAGAGATTGATGCCATGGAAGAAATCTTGCCGCCCATGACACATTTCATACTTCCCGGAGGGCATACGACCGTGTCATACTGTCATATTGCTCGTACGATATGCCGAAGAGCGGAGCGTCTGGCATCACACTTACACGAAAACGAACCTATTGACATAAGGGTTTTGTCATATATCAATAGGCTTTCTGACTATCTCTTTGTATTGGCACGAAAGTTGTCAAAGAATCTACAAGCAGAGGAAATAAGATGGATTCCTGAGAGAAAGACCCAATGAATTCCAGATTTCTTCGTTATCAATTTATTAAAGTGAAAATAATTGTTGATAAAATAGTTGAATTAATTCAAAAAATACTTGACTATCTACTTTTAAAATTTATTTTTGCAAAAAAAATTAATTAAATTATTACCATGTATTGGACATTAGAACTAGCATCTTATTTAAGTGATGCACCATGGCCGGCCACCAAAGATGAATTAATCGACTATTCCATTCGAACAGGTGCGCCCTTAGAAGTTGTAGAAAATCTTCAATCTATGGAAGAAGAAGGCGGTGAGGTATATGAATCCATTGGAGAAATATGGCCTGACTACCCGACCGAAGAAGACTACCTCTGGAACGAGGACGAATATTAATACGATTACGTTAATTGAACCAAAAAGTCTCTATTGAGGCTTTTTTTTTATGTAATTTTGACAGGTAATTGTTGTCTTTTCAGACAAAACACAAACTGGAATACCTTTTGATTGGGCATAAACACTATAATATAGGATTTCAATTACACCGATCAATCTTATGTAAGCTGGCAAGTACATCTTTACTTTTCCAGTTTTCAATATAAAAATAATATATATGAGTTTTATCAATTCGGTCCTGAAGGCATTCGTTGGGGACAAGTCTAAAAAAGACGTTAAAGAATTACAGCCTTTGGTCGACAAAATAAAATCCTTTGAAGGGGCAATGGTAGCATTGAGCCATGACGAACTTCGAAAGAAAACAGTTGATTTCAAAAAAAGGATATTAGACGATTGTAAAGAGGTAAACGATAAAATAGCCGAACTACAAAGAGAGGTCAAAACCTCTACGGATATTGATAAGAATGAGGATATCTATGCCGAAATCGACACCTTAAAAGAAGAGGCTTATACCGTTTCAGAGAATACCTTGAATGACATCCTTCCTGAGGCATTTGCGGTAATCAAAGAAACTGCAAGGCGTTTTGTAGACAACGAAACCATGACGGTAACGGCCTCCGAATATGACCGATTATTATCTGGCGACAAAGAATATGTCACATTGAACGGAGACAGTGCCATATGGAGAAACTCTTGGAATGCGGCAGGAAAAGAAGTCATCTGGGATATGGTGCATTATGACGTGCAACTTATCGGAGGTATTTGTCTACACCAAGGAAAAATTGCCGAAATGCACACAGGAGAAGGTAAAACCCTTGTTGCCACTTTGCCCTTGTACCTCAACGCACTCCCAGGCAAGGGTACGCATTTGGTTACGGTAAACGACTATTTGGCAAAAAGAGATAGCGCTTGGATGGCACCCATATTTCAATTTCACGGACTATCGGTCGATTGTATAGATTATCACAAACCTAATTCTGAAGGCCGTAGGGCGGCATACAATGCCGATATCACCTACGGAACCAATAATGAGTTCGGTTTCGATTACCTGCGTGACAATATGGCCCATACACCAAAAGATTTGGTACAACGGCCACATCACTACGCCATTGTAGATGAGGTAGATTCGGTATTGGTCGATGATGCCCGTACTCCCTTGATTATTTCAGGTCCCGTACCCGAAGGTGATCGTCATGAATTCAACGAACTAAAACCCAAGGTCGGCGATATCGTACAAAAACAACGGCAGCATTTGACGGGTGTTTTGGCCGAATGTAAAAAATTGATTTCGGAGGGTGATAGCAAAGAAGGTGGTTTTTTACTACTTAGGGTTCATAGAGGGCTACCAAAAAATAAAGCCCTTATCAAATTCTTGAGCGAAGAAGGAGTAAAGCAATTACTGCAAAAGACTGAAAATTTTTATATGCAGGACAACAATAGGGAAATGCCCAAGGTAGATGAAGACCTGTTGTTCGTAATCGATGAAAAAAACAATCAGATTGAGCTTACCGATAAAGGAATCGATTATATCTCAGGGGAACAAAACAGAGATTTCTTCGTAATGCCTGATATTGGTGGTGAAATCGCCAAAATAGAGCAACAAGGCCTAGATATTGAAAAGGAAGCTGAGCTTAAGGAAGAGCTTTTTAAAGACTTTACCATAAAGAGCGAGCGCATACATACCATGAGCCAATTATTAAAGGCCTATACCCTCTTCGAAAAAGATGTCGAATATGTAGTGATGGAAAATAAAGTAATGATTGTAGACGAGCAGACAGGCCGTATTATGGATGGGCGACGTTATTCAGACGGTCTGCACCAAGCGATCGAAGCAAAAGAAAATGTAAAAATAGAGGCATTGACCCAAACTTTTGCAACGGTTACCCTACAGAATTACTTTAGAATGTATAACAAGTTGTCAGGCATGACCGGTACCGCAATTACCGAAGCCGGAGAATTCTGGGAAATCTATAAATTAGATGTAATGGAGATTCCTACCAACCGACCCATTGTTCGCGATGATAGAAATGACTTGATCTATAAAACCAAACGCGAAAAATATAACGCTATTATCGATGAAGTCACCAAACTTTCTGCCGATGGCAGGCCTGTATTGATTGGCACCACCTCTGTAGAGATCTCTGAATTGTTATCTCGAATGTTGGGCATACGAAAAGTAGCACATAATGTTTTGAACGCCAAACTTCATAAAAAAGAGGCCGATGTTGTTGCCGAGGCTGGTAAATCTGGAATAGTGACCATAGCGACCAACATGGCAGGTCGTGGTACAGATATTAAATTAGCCGAAGAAGTAAAAAAAGCTGGGGGTCTAGCCATTGTAGGTACCGAACGGCATGATTCAAGAAGGGTAGATAGGCAATTACGTGGCCGCTCAGGACGTCAAGGAGACCCAGGAAGTTCACAGTTCTATGTTTCTTTGGAAGATAATCTGATGCGCCTATTCGGCTCTGACCGAGTCGCCAAAATGATGGACAGAATGGGCTTGGAAGAGGGCGAAGTTATTCAACATTCAATGATGACAAAATCGATTGAACGCGCTCAGAAAAAAGTAGAGGAAAACAATTTCGGGGTACGAAAACGATTGTTGGAATACGATGATGTGATGAATGCCCAACGTGAAGTAGTCTATAAAAGAAGGCGTCACGCGATTCAAGGTGAACGCCTAAAAGTAGATATCGCCAATATGGTCTATGACACCTGCGAGATAGTTACCGATACGAACAAAGCGGCCAGCGATTATAAAAATTTCGAATTTGAGCTTATCAAATACTTTTCCATTACATCTCCGGTGTCGGAAGAGGAGTTTGAAAAAATGAGCGTTCAAGAGGTCTCTAATGCCGTTTATAAATCGGCTTATGACTATTACTTGGATAAGATGGAACGCAATGCCCAAACCGCTTTCCCCGTCATTAAAAAGGTTTATGAGGATAATTCTAATACATTCGAGCGTATTGTAGTTCCTTTTACCGATGGCATTAAAAGTTTAAATGTAGTTACCAACTTAAAAGAAGCCTATGAAAGTGATGGAAAGCAATTGGTAAACGATTTTGAAAAGAATATCACCCTAGCCATCATAGATGACGCCTGGAAGACTCATTTACGTAAAATGGACGAACTGAAACAGTCAGTGCAATTGGCCGTACATGAGCAAAAAGACCCATTGTTAATCTACAAGTTCGAGGCTTTTGAACTTTTCAAAAGCATGATAGATAGCGTAAACAAAGAAGTGGTCTCTTTCTTGTACAAAGGAGAGCTGCCAAGTGGCAACCCCAATGAAATACAAGAAGCGGCCAACTTACGTAGGCCCAAGGAAAACCTACAGACCAGTAAAGAGGAAATACCGAACAGCGATGAACTCGCCGCTCGGAACCGCGCAGTAGGACAAAATCAAGGACAAAGGCCACAAGTAACCGAAACCATTGTTCGCGAACGACCCAAGATTGGCCGTAATGAACGAGTGACCATAAAAAATGTACTGTCAGGTGAAAGTAAAACAGTCAAATATAAACAAGCCGAGCCCCTATTAAACAAAGGCGAATGGGTTTTGATTGAAGATTAGCAACTTCGCCTTATACGCTGAAGAGAATCTGAAAAATCGCCATACATCGGCATTACGAATCTTTCGACACTTGTAATCACACGAGACCGTGAAAGGAAGTAGGCAGGAAATCGAACTACTCAAGACCAGTTAAACTTGATTACTACGAACCTTTTTATGAGGAGTACAGCGATGTAATAATCTCTTTCGCCAGTAAGATTTAACAGACTGGTTACTGTGTTTGCAAGAACGTTAAACTAAACTTTTCCAATAGGCAGTTTTATTTTATATAGCTATACCTACGACTAAGGAGCATAAAATAGACCGCTTATTTCACACAACTGATATAGCTCCAGCTCAGTATCCAAAGGTAATGGCCTCAGCTCATCGTATATCGCTAATCTTCAAAACCCTCAGCAGAATTACGACCGAAAACGGGGCAAAGTCTATTCAGCCACAGCTATTCGGGTACTACATGTACGACTTGTTTTTTTTATAACACAAACATGTTTAGTTTTACTAAAATTTTTAGCCATAACACTTCCATTAAAATCAGTTTGTAATGCAACGTAGAACAATAGATGCAGAACGCTTACGAGATAAAATCAACTTAATTCTTAGCGTAAATTATATTTCTTCAGCACTTGCCGTAGTACTTTTTTTCGCTTGTCTCTTTTTTTTGAACATCACTCGTATAATACCGTATACATTTTTAATTTTTGGTATTGCTAATCTCGTAAATACACTAGTCTTCAGGTATCACAAAATTCTGATGATTACATATAACATATCGTCGGTCATGGCCTTAATATGTACTTTCATCATTACTTTATATAGCGGAGGAATTAACAGCCCTTTTATCTTCACCCTAGCACTTGTTGTTTTTGCTGGTTATGTAACCACTCGTCAATACGGGCAAATGTATTTAAATCTGATTTTCTTTTTGGTGATTTTAATCTATTCTCAGAGTATTCCTGACTTTACTTTTACCGAAAATGTTGTTCCGCCCGAATCTCGAAACCTATTCAGTTTTTTATGTGTATTATTTGCAGTATATCTATTGGGTAACGTTTTTGGAAAAAACCTGTTGCGAACCCACCACAGACTATACAAGTCAAAAATGGCCCTTGTGGAGCAAATGAAGGAAAGAGACATTCTTCTTAAAGAAATTCATCATAGGGTAAAAAACAACCTACAGACCGTATCGAGTTTGCTGAGCTTACAATCACGAAATATAGAAGATGTAAAAATGAAGCATCTAATAAAAAGTAGCCAGAACAGGGTCATTTCAATGGCCATGATACACGAAATGCTCTATATGCGCGACAACCTTTCAAAAATCGAGTACAAGTCATACGTGCAAGAACTTTCGGAACATCTGGTGCGTTCGATTAAAGGCTCCGATAGCAAAGTCGTGGTAAACATTGATATTGACGATATAAAATTAAATATGGATACCGCAATACCTCTAGGCCTATTAATCAATGAGACCATCACCAATGCTCTCAAATATGGATTTAAAGATGATTCTAAAGGTGAGATCCGCATTGAGCTTAAAAAAGGAAATAATGCCGATTATGTATTGTACATTGGTGACAATGGGGTCGGGTTTTCCGAAACTATTACCCCTAACAGTACAAAATCATTAGGCTTGAAATTGATTCATAATCTAGCGAAACAACTAAAGGGATCTATTACTAGAGACTATACTAAAAAAGGCACCTACTATATCTTAAAATTCAAGGAAATTGGTCATCAACTCCATACCGTCGCATAAAATTTGCAATTCAAAAAGTAATTCTTTTTATTACGTATTGAATTGACCAAACAGCAAGCAATAGATACACAGGCCATTATCAAAAATCAGCTCTTCCCCTTTTAATCAAAAGAGACGGTCTTTATGTACTTATTTATTTTTTACAGGCACTTTCAAAGGTCGTAAAACACCTTTTGTTTTAGGGAATAAAACCATGTGGGTAAACACTAAAACTGCGGGTACTAAAATTGTAAATAGAATCATAATCAAGTATGTTTACATTAACTAAGTAGCGCGTTAATAATTATAAAATTTACGCTTAGACCAATTTAACCCAGTTTCTTTTTGTAGTAAAAGCCAAAGCTTTTTTTATCCTAGAGTTTTTAAATTTGCACAAACGTGCTATACTTTTTTCTTTAACCGTTTCCACTTCTTCATCAGTAGCAGTACCGATAGTCCCACTATCCAAAACAACACCCATTTCAATACGTTGAACTTTATCATGGCTTTCTATATTTTGCGCCAGGGCCATAGCTCCGAAGCTGAATACAAATGTCAAGGTCAAAATAGCTTTCATGTCTTACGATTGGGTATATAAATATAACCCCAATATCGGGCTCAACATGGTCGTAAATCGCTGAACAGCAGCTATTTTCGCTTAGCTAAAAAAGCTTAGATAAAGTGTAAAAAAAGCTCGGTGAATGTATTTTGACCTAGAAACCGCTTACCGATGGGTTTAGCTTTTCATCGACAGAAATAGGTAGCTATGATAGTAGGCAGACACCTAATTATTAAGAGTCTAAAGGGTGACCCATGAAAATAATTTGGTTTTTCATAAGCCACTTTAGTGGTTCTATGTGGTTTCTTTACGTAACACTTCCAAAGGTGGACTGTGGATGACGCTACGACTGTTAGAAAGTCCTATCAACAATACCAAAAGGGTAATTCCTGGAAACACCACCAAAAAAGGCACCCATGAAGGAGTAAAAACCGTTTTGAATACAAAGACCGCCAATAACTGACTGCTGATCAATGACAAGAGAATTCCGATTGCGCTACCTATAACCCCCAAATACAAATATTCTAAGGCAGTAATATTCAGGATCTGTCTACTTTGTGCACCAAGTGTTCGCAATAGTACGTTTTCCTTGATCCGTTGATACTTACTCGTGCGAACCGACCCTATCAGTACAATGACACCGGTAAGAATACTAAAAAACGCCATAAAGTTGATGACCCAAGAAATTTTATCAAGAATACCCTGAATAACGGTCAACAGCTGTCGCAAATCGATAATCGAAACGGTCGGAAACCTCCGCACAAGCTCTTTTTGTATGTGTGCCGAAATTTTCTCATCGGGGGCATTTGTGGTCAATACGTAAAACTGTGGGGCCTTCTCCAATACTCCTTTAGGAAAAACAATCGAGAAATTCAATTGCATGCGGCCCCAATCTACAGCACGAATACTACCTACAACAGTCTGCATTAGCACACCCTGCACGTTAAAAGTGAGGCTATCGCCTACGACCACCTGTGCATCTCGCGCCACGTTATCTGATAAGGATATAGGTATAAGGCCATTATTCATGGTGAATTCAGGAGTGAATTTACCAGAGTCCAAGGTTTCTGAAGTATTCAAAGAATCGCGATAGGTCACTCGAAATTCATGATTTAGTATCCATTGATTGATTGTAGAGGTAGAATCTTGCCTAATGGTATTGGCAAGCCTTCCCTTTATACGATGTATCCTCATGGTGATAATGGGAATATTATCCAATACCGATAGCCCCTTTTCGGTAATAATCTTGGCCACGGCTTCTCTCTCTTCGGTCTGCACATCTATCAAAATAATATTAGGTGATCTTGAACTCGCCCCTAAAGAGGTTTTTGCCAGTAAAATGTCTTTTGTAAAATATAGCGTACTGATTAGGAACGTTCCTACTCCAATGGCCACTAGCAACACCATGGTCTGATTATTTGGCCGAAAAAGGTTCAACAGACTTTGGCGAGTACTAAAACTCCATGAGGAAGGAAAGTATTTTTTTATCATTTTCATGAACAAGATAGCAGTCCCCGCTAAAATGGAAAAAACCACTAAAATACCTACCACAAAAGCCAATGCATTACGCAGATTATCTAGTAGCCAAAACGAAAAGATAAAAATAAAGGTCATTATAGCCAGTAAAACCAAAATATTGGCTTTTTTTGATTTGTTTTGCACATTTTCCTGTATTCGTAATACTTGCAAGGGCGAGACATACCAAGTACTCAACAAGGGCGAAAGTGCAAATAGCAAAGACATAAAAACGCCCAATACCAACCCCGTAACAATGGGTTGTAATGTTACTCGAAGTTCAACATCGAACTGAATAAGATCCTGTAGAAATAGGGGAAACAACTGTTGAAGGAGTATGCCCAATGTTGTACCGATAAGCCCTCCGACCAGACCCATTACAGCAATCTGAATAAGATAGATCAAGAAGGTTTGTTTTCGAGTCGCTCCAAGACATTTGAGTACTGCAATAGCATTTAATTTTTCCTTGATATAAATGTGTACCGAGCTGGCAATACCCACACACCCTAATAAAAGGGCGATAAAAGCAACAAGATTCAAAAATTTTCCGAAATTTTCATATCGGCGACCTAGTTGTCTACCTCTAGAGATATGGGTATCGAGATCGGCATTTTCGGCATCGAGCAATGGATCCACTATTTTATCTAAGCGATCTAGGTCTTGATCAGGTTTGGCAACAAAATAGTGAATGTACTCTACCCGGCTTCCTATTTGTACGAGTCCTGTTGCATTGATAAGGCGATTGGGAATAAGTACCGGCGGTGCCACGGAAGCCGAAATACCCCCACTACCCGGTGCCGAAACCAAAGACCCCACAATGGGCAGGCTTATATTACCTATTTTAATCGAGTCCTTTGGGTTTATATCATATTGGAGCATCAGGGTAGCATCGACCAAGGCCCCACCGAGTTTTTGGTATTCGTTTGCCGCCGATTCGGGTTTTGTTTCAAGCGTACCATAAAATGGGTATTCACCATCAATACCACGAACCTCTACCAATTTAGTGGCTCCATTTTTTAAAAAAACGGCCATCGACGGAAAATTAATTTCCCTCCCATCGGCACCACCCAAAGAATCGATAATAAGCTGTACTTTTTCATTTGGGGGGTGATTGCTATCGATAAGAAAATCGGCACCCATAAGAGATTTCGATTGTAAGGTGATATTCTGTTCGAGATTCTTACTAAAAGATTGGATAGATACTACGGCTGCAATGCCCAAGATAATAGAAGCCATAAACAGCAATAAGCGTTTTCCACTCGCCCTACCATCACGCCATGCCATTCTTAGTAGCCAATCAAATCTTGCTTTTGAAGTTTTCAGAGATGTTTTATTCACAATACTTTGGTCAGCTCGTTTGTCATTATTCTGCCTCCTTTTAATCTTAAAATACGTTGGTTTCTTTTTGCTAGATCCAAATCATGAGAAACAATAATCAGGGTGGTACCCGCTTCTTTATTCAGGTCGAATAAAAGTTGTACTACTTTTTCCCCGGTATCCTCGTCCAAATTCCCCGTAGGTTCATCAGCAAAAAGTATAGAAGGTGTATTGGAGAAAGCTCGGGCCAAAGCAACACGTTGCTGTTCACCACCAGAAAGTTGTGAAGGATAATGGTGAAAACGATCTGACAGGCCTACTTTGCCCAATAGTTCTCTTCCGATTTTACTCGCATTTTTGGCCCCCTGTAATTCTAAGGGCACAATAACATTTTCCAGAGCTGTTAGGGTCTGTAGCAATTGGAAATTCTGAAAAATAAAGCCCACTTCTCTGTTTCGCAAAAGTGCACGTTCATCTTCATTCTGCCTACCGAGGTCTATTCCACAGAGTTCTATTGTGCCAAAATCGGGCCTGTCTAATCCGGCACAAAGCCCTAATAATGTGGTTTTACCACTTCCCGAGGTGCCGACAATGGCAAAGGTAGACCCCTGCTCCACGTCAAAGGAGATATCGTCTAATACAATCAATTTTTTTGACCCACTTACATAGGTCTTCTTAAGCTTGCGTACCTTTAATATCTTTGTCATTTAATTTGTCTTGAAATCATATTGTCAAAGAGAGCAAAATAAGCAAATGATTTTAATTTTTAGACTCCAACACTATGCGAGAAGTATTAAAGTTTAGTTATTTTTTGATTTTTATCGTATTGCTTTCCTGTGGAAACAATACTAAGAAAGAAGTTGAGAATAGTACCCTTGATGATAAAGGCGTAAAAAATGAAGTTTCAAAAGACACCGAGGGTAAAGTAATCCTATTTTTCGGAAACAGTCTAACCGCAGGATATGGTCTGGATCCAAAAGAAGCTTTTCCTGCCCTGATACAAAATAGGCTCGATTCATTGAAGCTCAACTATAGGGTCATAAATGCCGGCCTAAGTGGAGAGACCACCTCTGGCGGAAAAAATAGATTAGACTGGGTGTTAAACCAAAAGGTAGCTATTTTTGTATTGGAACTCGGTGCCAATGATGGCTTACGGGGTATTCCTTTAGAAGAAACTAAAATAAACCTTCAGGAAATCATTGATGCGGTGCGTAGCAAAAACCCGAATACCAAAATAATTTTGGCAGGTATGCAGATTCCTCCTAATATGGGTAAGGACTATACGACCCAATTCAGAACCATCTTTCCTGATCTAGCAGAAAAAAACAAGGTAGACTTGATTCCCTTTTTATTAAATGGAGTTGCCGGTATACCCGAACTGAATCTAGAAGACGGCATTCACCCTACCGTCGAAGGTCATAAAATTGTAGTCAATAATGTATGGAGTATCTTAAAATATATGGTTCAATAGTAAATTAGATATTATCAACAAACAAGTTCATATGGCAAGGCTAAAGAATCTAACTTGACTAAGCCAATTTAGCCTTGTTTCTTTTTGTAGTAAAAGAAAGTGCCTTTTTTACCTTAGAATTTTTGAATTTATAAAGACGAGCAACACTGTTCTCCTTAGCAGCAGGAGTAACAATTGTCATTTCAACAGTTTCAATCTTAACTTCTTCAGAAGCATCCTGAGCCTGAGCGGCTACTCCGATAAAAAGAATGAAGATTAAAGTTGCGATGGTTTTCATGACTTGCGTTTTGTTATAATAATAACTCTGGCAAGCGTATTTAGGGGGGTCCTGATTCGTTCAAGAACCTCCTATTTTCGGTGAAGTGCAACAGCTCGGATAAAGTGTGAAAAATGCTCGGTGAACGTACTGGGACCTAAAAACACCTCAGCGTAAAAAAGTGTTTTTAATCGTCGATTATACCATGAATTCCTTTTTCGAAGTATCGAATACCCTTTGTTTTTAATCAATTTAATGGTGTTTTATTCGAAACATATCCGTTTTAACCCTATTTTTAATACGTTAGTTCCCTCAGAATTTGCAAATACCCCCTATCTCGTAAAGTGCCGTTCGCATATTATCAGTGTTATCTAACTAAGAATACCAACATCGATGAAACACATACGTATAGATATCGAACAGAAGTTGGCTCCACAATTCATCAAGCAATTCAATATGTCACCGATCGGTGATGAATTTGAAATGGACCCTTCTATTGGTAATGGCAAAATGCATTGTATCGAATTTCCTTCCAAACTTGAATTTTACCATTTCAAGAGTTGCGAATACAAGACCCCTATCAGTATGACCTCTATCAATGCAAAGCATTCTGATTGGTTCCTTTTTCATATAAATCTTTCGCAGCTCAAACAAACAAAGCATATTGATGACAAGGTTATTGAGTTTCAAAAACACCTTCCTATAGGGCTATTGATCTACGGTCCTGGTATTCAGATACAGACTAAATTTCCAACAGCTCAGAATGTAGAAGTGGCATCCTTTAGGTTTCACAAAGATTTTTTATCGTTTTACTTCGGCAATCAAATCAAGATTGAAGAAATGATGTCTTATGAAAATCTGGATTATAGGATGGAGGAGCTACTACGCCTTGCACTTGCCCAAATGCACAATAAGATCCTCTGTCATAGGCACCTTCTAGAATTTATTACCCTTTTGACCGAGAAACTAAAAAAAAGGCAAACACAACAACCAAAAGTCAATATACATGCAGTAGATATTAAAAGTCTCTTTATTGCCGCTGCACGATTACGTAATCCAACGGCCATTGATTTACCATTGGTAAATGATTTGGCTATTAGTGCCGGCATGGGTATGAGTAAATTCAAAATGTGCTTTAAACAATTGTTTGGCACATCACCAAAACAATTTCATCATAAAATACGGATGGAATATGCCATGAACGAACTCCTTGCAAAACGAAAGACGCCTACCCAATTAAGCTATGAGTTTGGGTATTCACACCCTTCAAATTTCACCTCGGCATTTAAAAATTACTTCAATAAGCTTCCCTCAGACTGCTACTGATTTCGTCCTTCTGCACTACTAAAGTGACGTTAAGCATTAATGACTGCCTTTCATAAATCCCTTATTTAGCATAAACCAATTCATAATAACAATGAAAACGTATGCATTAATGCTTGTTTTAATCACACTATGCTCAAAAGGACTATCACAAAAAACTATGGATAGCTTGATAACACAGCAAGAACTGAACAAACAATTGGCCAGAAATTTCTTCGAAGACCTTTGGTTCAGCAACAATACCTCTAAATACTCCGACTATGTGGCCGACAATTATATCGTGCATGACATTGGAGATAGAAAGGGGGTGACTGAGCCTGCAATTGAACAAAAGCATATTGCCGACTTTTTTTGGAAGAATGGTGCGTTTGATAGTAAGATCGATTATCAAATTGCAGAAGGTGACCTAGTCGCAACAAGATGGACAGGGTTTTTTAAAGCCAATACCCTATTTGGTCGTATAGCACTTGAAACAAAAAAACCGATTAGCATCATCAATGTGTTTCGAATCAAAAACGGTAAAATCGTGGAATTTTGGAATCATAGGCATGATATCGACACTCCTCAAACCTTGAAATTCACTCTAAAAGGGCTTTTGTTCGGATTACTTATCGCCTTGGCCCCCACCATTCTTGCCATTAGACTAAAGAGAAAATTAAAGAGGATATCTCATGGTTCAACATAAAAGTCAACCACCTCTGGTCATGCCCATAGAGACATCAACCTCAGCACAGGGCATAAATGCGTTCAAAGCATAGTTGAAAGCGTATATCTATTAAGCCAATTTAGCTTTGTTTCTTTTTGTAGTGAAAGAAAGAGCCTTCTTTACTTTAGAATTTTTGAACTTGTAAAGACGGGCAACACTGTTCTCGTTAGCTGCAGGAGTAACGATCGTCATCTCGGCAGCTTCGACCTTAACTTCTTCAGAAGCGTCCTGAGCCTGGGCGGCTACTCCGATAAAAAGAATAAAGATTAAAGTTGCGATGGTTTTCATGACTTGCGTTTTGTTATAAGAACAACTCTGGCAAGCGTATTTAGGGGGGTCCTGATTCGTTCAAGAACCCCCTATTTTCGGTGAAGTGCAACAGCTCGGTTAAAGTGTGAAAAATGCTCGGTGAACGTACTGGGACCTAAAAACACCTCAGCGTAAAAAAGTGTTTTTAATCGGGGTTTCACGAAGGTGAGGGAGGGTGAAATAAGGCCAAAACCTAAGTTTTAGGTAAAATACCTTCCTAAAATGGGCGACCATAGTATTATGGTGACCCAAAAAATTTAAATGATTTTGGTAAGTATTCGTACCTTATGTATTCTAAAGAAAAAAGTTGAAAAATGAAATCATTTAAAATTACCGTTCTCGTATTGATCGCATTGGTCTCGACCAACTGCCAATCAAAAGTCAAAAAAAACGAAAAGACCGTAGTCGCCGAAATAAAAGAAGTGTTTGAAACTACTCAACCGCAAGACCTGAGCAAATATGAAACCGCCTATTTTGCAAGTGGTTGCTTTTGGTGTGTAGAAGCAATCTTTGAAAGCGTAAAAGGCGTCAAAGAAGTTATTTCAGGATATGCAGGCGGCAAGGAGAAAAACCCCACTTACGAACAAGTGGGTGGTGGGTTGAGCAGCCATGCCGAAGCTGTTGAAGTATACTACGACCCCAAGGAAATTTCATTTACCGCCCTTGTGCAAATATTTTTTGGATCACATGACCCAACTACTCTAAATAGGCAAGGTCCGGATCGAGGAAAACAATATCGCTCTGTCGCCTTCTATAAAACTAATGAAGAAAAGAAAATCATCGATGCCTATATCGTCGCATTAAAAAAACAAAACGTATATAATGGTGACTCCATTACTACAGAGGTCACCAAATTCACCATATTCTACAAAGCCGAAGACTATCATCAGGATTATGAAAAAAGAAACCCTAATAATTCCTATATCCGGAATGTTTCGATTCCTCGCTTAAATCGATTCAAGAAAAACTTCTCGGACTATCTAAAAGAGGATATGCATTAATTCTCCGTATTTATATTTAAATTATCACAAAGCGACCTAATACTGGTCGCTTTTTTATTAGTAGTTTTATTGCTTAATTAATTCGACTAAAATTACTCACAAAACAATATTCGATGACCACAAGACGCAATTTTATCAAAAAAACAACCGTAGGAACCGCTGCAGTAACTTTGGGCGGCCTGATTCTTCCTAATATGGGATACGCCAATATTCTTGGGGCAAACGACCGTATCAATTGCGCCGTAATCGGGGTACGGAGTAGAGCCAAGGCACATGTAAAGGCAATCAATGCAGATGCCAATGCTAAAATCCTATACAGTTGCGACGTTGACGATGTGATTCTAGAGGAACATAACAAATGGTGTCAAGAAAATATCGGCTATATTCCCAAGGTAGAGAAAGACTTCAGGAAAATTTTGGAAGATAAAAATGTAGATGCAGTCTTTATCGCTACGCCAGAACATTGGCATGCTCCTATGGCCATTATGGCATTACAGGCAGGAAAACATGTGTATGTAGAGAAACCCTGTAGTCATAATCCTCATGAAAATGGACTTTTGGTCGAGGCCCAGAAAAAATACAACAGAAAAGTTCAAATGGGCAACCAACAGCGCTCTGCTCAAACCTCGATTCAGGCTGTAAAGGACATAAAAGACGGAATTATAGGCCAAGTATATAAAGGAGAAGCCTATTACTCGAACAATCGCGGATCCATAGGTGCCGGAAAAAAAATCAAAGCACCCCATACCCTTAACTGGGATATGTGGCAAGGACCTGCACCACGTGAAGAGTACAGAGACAATATTCACCCCTACAACTGGCACTGGTTCAAAACCTGGGGTACTGGCGAAATACACAATAATGGTACGCATGAAATCGATGTTTGCCGATGGGCATTGGGTGTCGACCTGCCCAATAGCGTCACCTCATTTGGTGGTAAATACACCTATAATGATGATTGGGAATTTGTTGATAATCAGCAGGTTACCTACCAATTTGATGATGACAAGTTTATTACTTGGACAGGACATAGCCGGGGAGTCATAAAACCCCAAAGACCAGGAAGAGGCGTGACCATCTATGGCAGCAAGGGTTCAATAATGCTAGATCGTAATTTTTATAAATTGTTCGACCTACAGGGCAATCCTATCAAAATCGAGTATGAGCAAACCACCAGCGCAACAACAAATACCAGAGGTGAAGGCGGGCTCGACGTAAACCATATCAGTAATTTTTTCAATGCTATTCGAAAAGATATCAGCCTACATTCAGACATTAAAGATGCCAGTATCTCTACCATGCTCTGCCATTTAGGCAATATGGCTCAAGATACCAGAGAAACTTTAAAAATTGATACCTCTACCGGAAAGGTCTTGAATAGTGAAAAGGCCATGAAAAATTGGAAAAGGGAGTATCAAAATGGTTGGGAACCTAAATTATAATTTTGGTCGCCCTATAACAACTCTATATACCAAACAGGCCATAAGAAGACCGGGATCAAACAAGTTATTTATGACCTATTTAACTGTAAACTACCTCGGGCAAGCCTGCCTTTTCAGTCAGGCAGGCTTCGGGGTACTTGCCTGACGGCATAGGCAGGTTAAACCCACTGGTGGGAATAAAAAATGAGGCTGTCTAATAAGCCTTTATAGACGTCTTTGCAAGACAGCAAGCTGGCCATTCTACAGGAGGCAATCTGTAACACTTGGCTAACAATAAACAAATTGCTTCGCTTTCGTAATGACGTTCGGAGTATACTTCTTAGACAGCCTCATTATTATAAATCCACAGAATGTAATAAAGGATACGGTTTGAAATGGAAAATTTGAAGGAATATCTGGATATTTCAAAAAGTGTACATGATAAGATTACCTTTTATTTGACTTTGCTTCGGATTTGATGATCTTTTTCCACTTCTCGCCAAATGTCATCAAATTAACCCCTTAGTCTTTGTGAAATTCAGCTTCGAATAGAATAAAAAATCATCTAAACTGTAAACCAAGATTAGGTCGAACTCAGGCTATACCCTCCCTTTTTCATACCGATAACTATCGAAACATGGCAGACCTTGGAATATTAAACCCAATGTATGGCCATCGCCCCGCGATTTAAATTAGTATATTTTAAGAAAACTACTGCAAGGCATAGCTACTAGCCTTATTCAAAATACAACTGCTGAAATTTAAGCCAAGCCGTACTACCATAAAGAAAAAGATTTCGTATTAAAAAATTTCTTGAAACCGACTATCCCCGAGGCAGAGCCCTAGGAGTATTTCGCCAGTTTCATTTTGGCTTTAGGCCTTTTACAAAGTAGGCTACAGTACTAATATATAAGAATTATCTTATAATATTATGAATATACATAGGAAATTACTGCCTTTAATGTAGCAACCCCAATCAACGAACAATGAAAACCCTACTTATCTCAAACACTTTGGCAGTGCTATTGCCGCACTCCTGCAACGAACCTAAAGAAAAGAAAAAACATCAAATCATCGAGGTCCAAAAGACCTTAAAAAGTCAGACTTTGGACAGAAAAGCTAATGAAATTGTATGGAACCGGGCAGATTGGCACCAGCTAGACCAAAACAAGGATCCTTTAAAATTATGATGGAATGACGATTGTCTGGAAGTTTTCATAGATGAGGATAACTCAGGAGGCTTACATCAATTCAGTTATAATGCCTTTGCCTATCATATTGATCTGGATGGGAATGTGGTCGACCTTGCTCCTTACAAAGAACCTCATTTGTTTATAAGCATATTCGCAGTAAGAGGGTTACCGAAGATCATATCAGCACTTGGGAAATGGCCATTAAAGTTTATAATTCTAATTTCATCGATGGAAAAAATAATATTCCCGTACGTCTCTCACCAGCAAAAAAATAGGTTTTGCGCTAGCCTATTGCAATAATGATGGTAGTACTGAACGCGAAAACTTTATTGGGTCTGTTTTTGTGCACGGTGAGGATAAAAACCAAGGATGGATCAATGCTGATATATTCGGGACACTTATTTTAAAGGAGTAGTTACTCTAAAACCACCGTACTGTACTGGGCGATTACACTTAAAGAACGGTCCGTATTATTATCTATATGATACCCTTTATGAATAAAACTGTTTAGATTTTGGGTTTTCTCCAAGGTTAAAGCAGTAGAATGAAAGAACTTTGAATTCGTTCCGTTTACATATATGGTATAAGATGAGTTGGGCAAAACACACTCGAACTCGGCATTCTGCAAGGAGACATCAAGCACTTTAAAGTCCTTTGAAATCGAGTTGATACGCAAAGGCCCCAAATCATTTTTGACAAAGGCACTTTGCAGCAACTTACCTATGACCACATCAGATGAAGTGGCGCTCAACCGTAAGTTGAGTACCTCTTTCAAATGTACATAGTCCGAGTAATTCACCTGCAATTGCCCGTAATTCCAGTTTTGAACGCTAACAGGAGAATAGGAGGCCCTGATTATGGTCTCTTCACCATCAATTGTAGCGGCCAACAAACTGGAATGTGAAACGGTCGCTTTAATATTCCTGGTATTCTCTGCCAATATCACTTCACCGTGTCGTACATTCATTTTAATTTTGGTCGCTTTGGGCATTTTTATTTTGATGGTTTTTTTAACTTTATAATTTTTGTTCTCGCCATCCGAAGAGAAGTAAAAAATATTGGGTGCTATATTCATGTTGCTAGAATCTCTTTGTAACATGCGATCCTTTATAGCTATTGCCTGCATCGTATTGCGTTTTGCATCCTGCACCTCTATGACCTTCATTCGATTTTTCTCTTGCTTTTCGATAATCCGCGCTCTAGACTCCATTCTTTTTTCTCGCAACCGCTCTTTTTTTTCCATCATTTTTTCACTTTTGGCCTCCATACGTTCGCTCCATTCCTCTAGCTTTTGTTCATAATTCTTGTTGAAACCTTTTGAAAATTCTTTCTGCCATTTCTTCAAGTATTTTTCTCCATCCTTTTTAAAGGCCTCATAATCGAATTCCTGTAGTGGCATGGGTGGCATGGGCGGTATTTCTATTAACCCAGCAATCTCCGGCACAAAGAACTCCATATTCATGATTTCAGGGATCTCTATAGGAAAGGCCCCCATATGTGAGATTTCGGGGAACTCAAAATGAAAATTGTTCATGCCATCAAAGTTTTGAGCAAAAACAAAAGTATTTTCTATTCCCGTAGAGATACTGACTTTTTCGCTGTTCCCAACAATTTCAATACCTCCATGCTCAAAATATTGTTCGGCCTCTTCTTTTGAAACCCCATCGATTTCGATTGTCGCCTCGATAGATACTTCTGGCCTGTTCCAAGTCTCAAATTCAATATCGGCATGACTGGTATTGATATCAAGAACGGTTTCACTCGAGGCCTTAAAGCTCTCTTTATAGGTTTTGGTCTGTTTTTGCCCATAGGCTCCCATGCTGATTAGGCATAGAATAAAAACAGCTCTAGTCAATAAGCTTGGAGCAAGCCTGCCTGACGGCCAGACCGGCCCACTAGGCATAGAAAAGGGAAAAACCCCAATCTTTTCGATACAGAGTATCAGGCAATTAAACCCACTGGTAGGATTAAATGGTATTTGTTTCAACTTGTTCATTTTTTGATGATTTTAATGCGTTCAATTTCTCTTTTAATTTGTGCAATAATTGCAGCCGTAGCTGTAAGTTTTTGATTAATGCGGTAATAGTCTGGTCATTGGGGCCCATTTGATTTAACTCTACATTCAACGTTTTATATTCTTGGTTCAGTTCAGAAAGCTGGTACATAAAATCATCGACCATTGTTTTATTCCTATTTGAAATCTGCAACTTTGAAAGTTCAAGGTT
>JASFYU010000066.1:0-65267 GCA_045046905.1 Flavobacteriaceae bacterium
ATATTAAATAGTGTTAACAGATTAGTTAAAGTAAGTTAAAGCCTGTTCAAAAGCATATTATATATATTAAATTTGTACCAGTAAGGGGTGGTTCCCTTACAACTTTAAGTATTGGTTTTTCATAATTTAAAGTTTGGTTGGTTATTTAAGAAAAGCCCTGACGTTCTCGTTAGGGCTTTTTTTATGGTTTAATCGTGGGGCGGCGATAGCCATAATTGGGTTTAATCAAAAAGAACTCACCTAGGCTCTGCCTCGGGGATAGTCGGTTTCAAGAATTTTTTTATTTCCTTACCGCCTCAATAGCTAGTGGAATGAAAAAAAGAGTGTTTATTCTATACGGTACAATACTTTGGAATAAATTTTGTTTAAGTAGGCATGGGTTCTATTAAACTTAGAATAGTTCAATAACGTACTTTGAAACACATTTAGTAATTTTGTAATAATCTTTTGGCTATGAGAAAAATTGTTGTCGTACTTTTTTTATTCGTCGGTCTTTTTGTAAACGCTCAGAATACACATTCAGCTTTTAAACCCGGGGAGTGGTTGAAATTTCGTATGCATTACGGATGGCTCAATGCCAGCTATGCGACTCTTCAAGTGAAATCTGGTAAAATAGAGGGGCTTCCTGTCTATCACGTTATCGGAAAAGGACAAACAACAGGTTTTGCCAGCATATTCTTTAAGGTTGATGATACCTATGAAAGTTATTTTGATAAGGCAGACGGTAGACCCTATAAATTTATTCGTAAAACAAATGAAGGAGGGTATACAAAGAATGTTGAAATTAATTTTGACCATGAAAATGACACAGCGGAACTAAATGATATAAAACATAATAAAAAGCTTAATTTCACACTTAAAGATAGTATTCAGGACCTACTTTCTGCTTTTTATTATATCAGGAACAACTATGGTTTTGAGGATTTGGTCGAAGGGGAATCCATTAAATTGAATATGCTCTATGATGATGATGGTATCTATCCTTTTAAACTCAAGTATTTGGGAAAAGAAGTGGTAAAAACAAAATTCGGCAAAGTAGAATGTTTGAAATTTAGACCCTATGTACAGTCTGGTCGAGTATTTAAGGAACAAGAAAGTCTTTCATTGTGGGTTTCCAATGATGAAAATAGAATTCCGGTACGGATAAAGGCCGACTTGACCGTCGGTTCTATAAAGGCTGATTTAGATGGGTACAACGGACTTAAGCATCAGTTTAAAATTATAATGGATTGATTTTCGAATGAAAAATAAGGAGCAGCTTGATTCTCAAATATCAAAACTCGAAGAAAAATATAAAAATTCAGGACAAGATTTAAGCTCCTATTTAGACGGTCTACTTCACCAACGCTACCTTACCTATTGGGATTATATACATTTAGACACTCTTTTAAGCCTTCAGGTTCCCAGAACATATTTCCCAGATGAGGAAATCTTCATCATGTACCACCAAATTACAGAATTGTATTTTAAACTCATCTTACACGAGCAAAAACAACTGGTGGACGATAAATCACAACAATTAAATTTCTTTATCGAGAAAGCCAACCGTATTAATAGTTACTACACGGCTTTGATTTCCTCATTCGGTATAATGATAAAAGGAATGGAGCGAGAGCAATTTCTTCAATACAGAATGGCCTTATTGCCCGCCAGCGGATTTCAATCGGTACAATACAGGATGATCGAAATCTATGCTACCCCCTTAGAGAATTTAGTACATTATGCCCAGCGTGATCAGTTTTCATCGAACCACTCGATTGAGGAACTTTATGAAAATATGTATTGGAAAAAAGGAGCGACCGATAGTGTGACCGGCGAGAAGACCTTGACACTTAAACAGTTCGAGTACAGATATACACCTCGTCTTATTCGAATTGCAAAGCAGGTAAAAGAGAGTACTATATTTCATAAATTCTTGCAACTTCCTGAGGAAAAAAGAAATAATAAGGAGCTGAGAAAGGCCTTAAAGACACTCGATATCAATGCTAATATAAACTGGCCTTTGATGCATATGGGTTCTGCTCACCGCTATTTGGGAAAGGATAAAGATCAGATCCATGCTACTGGCGGTACGAACTGGAAAGATTTTCTTCCGCCAAGTTTTCAAAAAATCGTATTCTTCCCAGACCTATACACAAAACAAGAGTTAAATAATTGGGGAAAACAATGGGTAGACCATATCTTTAATCCCGAAAAACAGATATAATAAAAATGCAGAAATATTGGGGCGTAATTTTACTGATGGTTTTATGTATATCGTGTAAGGAAGAGACTCCGGCCGTACAAAACAGTGTTGCCGACATAACCGCGATAGAAAAGCCTGAAATAGTAAAAGAGTTCGGATTTAATCTTAACGATTTTAAAGTTCAAAAAGACACCATTAAAAAAGGGGATAGTTTTGGCGAATTAATGATTAAGTATAATGTCGACTACCCGAAAATCGCCAAAGTTTCAGAGAATTTCAGAGATACTTTCGATGTGCGTAAAATACGTGTGGGTAAGCCGTATCTTATATTAAAATCCAAGGACAGTTCCGAAACCGCACAGGTGTTTATTTATCAGAACGACCCCATAAATTATACGGTAGTTGATCTAAGGGGCGATGTCGTAGCCTATAAAAAGAAAAAGAAGGTGAAGTATGTTGAACGTGAAGCCTCTGGGGTTATAGAGACCTCATTGTCAGAAGCCATACAGGATCAGGGCATTGATTATAATATAACCAATGATTTATCTGAAATTTATGCCTGGACCATTGATTTCTTCAGACTTCAAAAAGGAGATAGGTTTAAGGTTATTTATAAAGAAAAATATATCAATGACTCGATTTATGTAGGGGCAGAGCCTATAGAGGCGGCCTATTTTGAACACAATGGCAGGCCGATTTATGCCTTTGCTTATGAGAATGACTCCTTAAAAAATATAGTCGATTATTTTGATGAAGACGCGAACAATCTGAGAAGAACATTCTTGAGGGCACCGGTTCGATTTAGTAGAATTTCCTCACGGTATAATCTCAAAAGAAGAATTCGATACTACGGCTATAAAATACGCCCCCATAAAGGTACCGATTATGCGGCCCCTATTGGCACCCCGATTATGGCTACAGCCGATGGCACCGTGACCGAATCAACACGAAGAGGCGGTAATGGAAAATACGTAAAGATTCGCCATAACGGCACCTATAGCACGCAGTACTTGCATATGAAAAAACAAAAGGTTCGAAAAGGCGACTTTGTACGCCAGGGCGATGTTATTGGGTGGATCGGTATGACAGGAAATACAGGCGGGCCACATGTATGCTACCGTTTTTGGAGAAATGGAAGACAGGTTGATCCGCTACGTGAAGACTTACCCAAGGCCAAACCCCTGGCAGAAACCTTGAGACCCGACTATTTTGCATACACCAGTCCTATTAAAAATCAATTGGATTGTATGGCATATACTGAAGTGTTATCAGAGGAGGAAGATTTGGTTTCAATGGGTCAATAAAAATCCTTTCAATGTGGTTCAATGACCTAGAAATTTCAGGATTATAGTTTATTTTTGCTTCGAATTGTTTTATAACGAAGTACTAGAATTATAGTTTCCAAAAAAAATCTCTCAATGTCATTACAGAAAACCAACCCGACCACTACCCAAGCTTGGAAAAAACTTAAGCAACACCATACAGCTATTAAAGAGGAACATTTAAAAAGCCTTTTTTCTTCTGACGCCGATAGGGCAAATAAGTTTAGCCTACAATGGAATGACTTTTTAGTTGATTTCTCAAAAAATAGGATTACTCAAGAAACCCTGCAGCTGCTGTTACAATTGGCCGATGAGGTACACTTAAAGGACGCTATCAAAAAGTATTTTGATGGAGATGCTATTAATCAGACCGAAGAGCGGGCGGTTTTACATACCGCCTTACGGGCCAAAGAATCGGATACCGTCTTGGTTGATGGTAAAAATATAATACCCGAAATTTATCAAGTAAAGGCGCAAATCAAACTATTTACCGATGCTGTCATCTCTGGCGAGAAAAAAGGTTATACCGGAAAAACTTTTACTGATGTAGTGAATATCGGTATTGGAGGTTCTGACCTTGGCCCGGCTATGGTGACTGATGCCCTGAAATACTATAAAAACCATTTAAAAATACATTTTGTAAGTAACGTTGACGGCGACCATGTTTACGAAATTTTAAAAGAATTGAAACCTGAAACAACCTTATTCGTCATTGTTTCAAAGACGTTTACTACCCAAGAAACCTTGAGCAACGCCACTACGATTAAAAAGTGGTTCTTAGAGCATGCTACGCAAAATGATGTTTCAAAACACTTTGCCGCCGTTTCGACCAATGTTGAGAGAATATCTGAATTTGGAATAGTCGATGAAAACGTATTTCCTATGTGGGACTGGGTTGGGGGGCGATTTTCACTATGGAGCGCGGTAGGCCTATCTGTTGCCTTGTCGGTAGGCTTCGAAAATTTTAACGCCTTATTGTCGGGTGCCAATGAAATGGACGAGCATTTCAAGACAGCAGATTTTGATGAGAATATACCTGTACTGTTGGCCCTATTGAGTATTTGGTATAACAATTTTTTTGACGCCGAGACCGAGGCTATTATCCCTTATACACAATATTTAAGTAGATTTTCGGCCTATTTGCAGCAAGGTATTATGGAAAGTAATGGTAAAAGCATCGATAGGAACGGCAATCGTGTCGATTACCAGACTGGGACGATTATATGGGGAGAGCCGGGAACAAATGCGCAACATGCCTTTTTTCAGTTGATTCATCAAGGCACAAAATTGATTCCAACGGATTTCATAGGGTTTAAAGAGCCCTTGCATGGCGATATGGATCATCACAATAAGTTGATGGCCAACTTCTTCGCCCAGACCGAGGCCTTGATGAATGGTAAAACAGAAGAAGAGGTCAATACCGAATTGGAAGAAAGAGGGCTTTCCAGTGAAGAAATGAAAAATCTACGAGCTTTTAAGGTTTTCGAAGGCAATAAGCCTACAACTACAATACTAATAAACAAGCTAACACCCAATACATTAGGCGCGCTTATTGCCATGTATGAACACAAGATATTTGTTCAGGGTGTGGTTTGGAACATCTTTAGTTATGATCAATGGGGTGTTGAACTGGGCAAGCAATTGGCCGGAACAATCTTAAAAGATATTCAAAGCTCCGAAAATGGCGACCACGATGCTTCCACCTTACATCTTTTGCAATCTTTCAAGAAGTAAACAATTATTTTTTAATCGCAGGGCGATAGCCATAAATTGAGTTTAATTCTCTCCATTTCGATATCGGAAAGAAAAGGGGGCGTCTTATTACAATACCAAGTAACTCTTGAGTTGGGGTAGTTTATTCGAAAAGAATTCTCTCATGTCTGCTAGCCTTTAGAAGGCTCAGTCTAGGGTCTGTCGGCCTATGTAGAGCCTGATTGTCTTTTTTATTCGGGTATCTTATATGCCATATTTTGGTTTTTAATCGCATACTCGGGGCTAAATTGAAACCGGCGAAACATCTGCTGAGCTAGTCGAAGTATACCCCTATGGGCTACCTTAGGGTGAACAGTTACACTTTCATTGCAAAGGAAGATAACTTCCTTCAAGGCAGTACTTTTCTTTTCTTTTTTTTAAGTTAAATTTGCTATAACTATTGGCATTGACTTTTTCAAGAGGGCTAAAAAACATGGCGCTATTGAAGTAAATTCAAGAACAAAATAAACACTTAAAAAAATGAAAAAGATCTACTTTGTAGTGGTAGCATTTTTAATCACCACTGTGGCATTTTCGCAAGGAACAATAAGGGGCTCCGTTGTTGATTCAGAAATAGGAGGCCCACTACCAGGAGCTAACATAGTGGTTCGTGGTACAACGAACGGGGTTTCGGCTGATTTCGACGGTAACTTTTCAATAGAAGTATCACAGAGCTCGGGCATTTTAGTTATTTCATATTTAGGTTTTATCACTAAAAATGTAAACTATACCGCTCTTGGAGACCTAGGCAAAATTTCGTTGCTGCCTGATTCTGAAGAGCTCGAAGGGGTGGTTGTTACGGGTATTATGGATATTGCCAAGGATAGAGAAACGCCGGTGGCGGTCTCTACGATTACAGCATCTGTAATCCAAGAAAAATTAGGGGCTCAGGAATTTCCTGAAATATTGAAGTCCACACCATCTGTTTATACGACTAAATCTGGCGGAGGCTTCGGCGATGGTAGGATCAATGTTAGAGGCTTTGATTCACCTAATATTGCGATAATGATCAACGGTATTCCTGTCAATGATATGGAAAGCGGTCGTGTATTTTGGAGCAATTGGGCAGGACTGAGCGATGTGACCACTGCCATGCAGGTGCAAAGAGGTTTAGGGTCTTCTAAACTAGCGATTTCTTCTGTTGGGGGTACTATCAATATTGTCACAAAGACAACCGAGCAGTCAAAAGGTGGGGCTTTAACCGTTGGTATGGGCAATGATGGCTACCTTAAAACTAACATTTCATACAATACGGGAAGAATGGAGAACGGCTTTGCGGCCTCAGTTCTATTGGGTAGAACCACAGGAGATGGTTATATTAATGGCACTTCATTTGAAGGGTACAACTATTTTATCGGTTTGGGCTATGAACCAAATGAGAAACACAGCTTTCAATTTATCATCACCGGTGCGCCACAGGTTCACAATCAAAGAACAAGCAGTTTTTTTAACGTAGCCACTTTAGCCGATTATTTAAAGTATGGCAAAAAATATAACTTCAATGATGGCATGTTGAATGGAGAAGAGTTTGGTTGGAGAAGAAACTTTTACCATAAACCGATTACTTCTTTAAATTGGGATTGGAGTATAAGTGAGAAATCTACCTTGTCTGCCTCGGCTTACGCCTCAGTTGGTAGAGGTGGTGGTACTGGAGATATAGGGTCAGGCCCCGGTTTTGGCTTTGCTAGTTCAAGTAGGTATAGGAACCCTGCAAATGGTCAAGTCGACTATGACCTACTATCAAGATTCAATGCAGGTAATGCCGTGACTTTTTATGATGGTAAAGATTATCAATTGACCCCTGATGGTAATGGTGAATTTATTACTACGAGTTTTGGTGATGGCTTAACTAGAAGAGCATCTATGAATTCTCATAACTGGTTTGGTGCTATTGCTAATTTACATACAGATATCAATAAAAATTTCAGTTATGATCTTGGTATTGATCTAAGAAGCTATAAAGGAATTCATTATAGAAGAGTCGATAATTTGCTTGGTGCCGATGGTTATTTTGATGATGACAACAGTAATAATCCCAATCATACCATTAGAACTGATCAGGCCGTTGAATCTAATTTTTCTTCAATACTAAATGTGTTTAAAAGTATAGATGACGAGGAGAAAATAGATTATTATAATGATGGTTTGGTAAGATGGTTGGGCGCATTTGCCCAAGTTGAATATAAGGATGAGATTGTTTCAGCATTTCTTCAAGGAGGGGTGTCACAACAAGGTTTTAAAAGAATAGATTATTTTAATTATTTAGATGCGGATCCACTTCAAGAAACAGACTATGAAAATATTCTAGGAGGTAATATTAAAGGTGGTATTAACGTAAATATTGATGAGGCGAATAATATTTTTGCAAACGGAGGCTACTATTCGAAACAACCTAAATTTAATACGATATATCTAAATTTCAGAAATGATTTGAACCCAGATTATGAAAACGAAAAAATTATTGGACTAGAAGCTGGTTATGGTCTTAATTTAGGGGATTTTAGAGCTAAATTAAACGTGTATAGAACCTCATGGAAAGATAGGTTTATACATGTAGAAGTCGAAACGCCTACAGGAGATGAAGGTTTTGCGAGTATACCAGGAGTTGAACAAATTCATAAAGGAGTCGAAATAGAAGCGGATTATAGAGCTTCGAATATTGTGCAATTCAAAGGAATGATTTCTTTGGGTGATTGGGAGTATTCAGGTGATGTTAGCGGAGTGGCTTTCGATGACGAGAGAAATGTTATTGATAATGACGTTAATCTTTATTTAGATGGAGTCAAAGTAGGTGATGCTGCTCAGTTCACCTCTAATATTGAAATGATTGTACGCCCTTTAGAAGGCTTGAAATTGAGTGCTAGTTTGTTCACGGCCTCTAAACTCTACGCTGCTATATTGGCAGAAGATTTTGATGAACCAGATCACGCGGGCTCTTTGCGATTGCCTACCTACAATTTGATCGATGCCGGGGCATATTATAAATTCAAATTCGGAAGTGAGAATGTATTGAGTATTGCTGTCAATGTAAACAATGTGTTTGATACCGAATATATAGCAGAATCATTAACAAATACCTTTGCTAAGCCAGGAGATAAAATTTATAAAGGCATTAATGTCAGGAATAAAGCATTCTTTGGGTTCGGTAGAACTTGGAATCTAAGTATGCGGTACCAATTCTAGTTTTTTAAAAAAACCTCTTGCCCTTAGATAACTACTATAGGAGGATGGGTTTTTATAATCAAAAAGTAGTACTTTTAAAAAAATAAAACTAGAAAAATGCAAGAATACGAACTTTCATATATGTGGTCCTTAGAATTACACTCCTATTTAGCCTATGTAGTACTTGCCGTTTTGTTCTTGGCGGTTGCCAATGCCATTATGGGTTTGGTAGGCAATAAAATGTTTACAATGCACAGAGACCTTCGTCTGAGCCTTTTCGCCTTGATTTTGAGCCACCTGATGTTATTGGTCGGTTTTGTGCTCTATTTTGTTTCTCCTAAGGGGTTTAGTGCGGTGAAAGAATTAGGAATGGGAGGATTAGATTCCGCTGCTCGCCTGCTGGCCGTAGAACACCCTTTTGTCAATATTTTGGCCGTAATCCTGATAACTATTGGCTGGTCTCGTCACAAAAAATTTATGGTAGGTGATAAAAAGTTTAAAAGCATAGCTATTTTTTATGGTCTTGGCCTACTATTGCTACTCAGTAGAATTCCGTGGGGTCAATGGTTTAATTGATTATTTTTTTGTCCTTCCCGTGACAAACGGAAAACCCGGTCAATATCACTTGAAAAATATATAAATTCATAATCTTTACAGTAAAACTCATAAAATGAAAAAAATACTACTAATCGTATCGCTACTTTTCGCAACCCTTGGTTTTTCGCAGGCAAAGGGCCTGTTCAATGGTGAAGACCTGAAAGGTTGGACTATTTATGGGACCGAAAAATGGTATGTCGAAGATGGCCTCTTAGTTTGTGAAAGTGGGCCCGACGAAAAATACGGTTATTTGGCGACGGATAAACACTACAAAGATTTTGAACTCACCTTAGAATTCAAGCAAGAGGCCGATGGCAATAGCGGGGTGTTCATTCGCTCTACCATCGATGGCACAAAAGTAAGTGGCTGGCAAATTGAGGTAGCGCCTCCAGGGCACGGCACAGGAGGTGTTTATGAGTCTTATGGCCGGGGATGGTTGATAAAGCCTGACACTAAAAAAGATGATGTCTTAAAAGAAGGCGAGTGGAACAAAATGAAAATCAGGGTCTATGGCGGCACCATAACTTCTTGGCTCAATGGCACTGAAATGATTACTATTACCGATGATAAAATAGGTGCTGGTGAAGGCTCTATAGCCCTGCAGATACATGATGGCGGAGGCATAAAAGTAAAGTGGAGAAATATAAAGATTGTACTGCCACAATAATTTTATAATCCCTAATTGAGGGTTTAACCTGCCTATGGCGGCAGGTAGGTTCGAGGAGCTAGTCTCGAAATCAAAAAATGCTTTTCAAAAGCATGGCTTGTACGCTTCTTGTATCGAGCTAGTTTATTCCTACCAGTGGGTTTAATACCTCGATGCTTGCATCGAAATATTAAAGTTTGTTCCTTTTAATGCCTCGTATGCTTGCATTGAGCTAGTTTACTTTTCTTCCCTTATCAGGTGAATATACACCGGAAAATGATCGCTGTATCCGCCAGAGTAACTCCCCCCTGCGTAGGTACGAAAGGGGTAGCCCTTATATCGGCCTTTTTTTGAGATTAGATAGGAAGGAATGAATATGCCAGCCTTCCAAAATCGATACCGATTATTTTCAGGCGCGATTAGATTTTCGGTAAAGAAAATCTGGTCGAATAAGTTCCATTTGTCACGATAGGCTAAAGAACCCATTCCTTTTTTATAAAGCTTTTCCATAGGGTTAAACAAATCACCTTTTTTTAGCTCGCTGATGCTACCTTTGGTTTTTAAAATCTTTTTAAAGCTATCGTTACTCGGGTCGTCATTATAATCGCCTAAAGAGATGATTTTTGCATGAACATCTAAACGGAGTATCGAATCAATAATGTGTTTGTTCAATTTGGCAGCGGCCAAGCGATTAGGTCGGCTTCGTGCTTCGCCACCACTTCGTGAAGGCCAGTGGTTGACTAGAATGTATATTTGTTCATCATCGAGTAGTCCCTTTACAACGAGTTGGTCACGGGTATAGTCACGCTCTTCATCTGTATTGAACAAGAGCAAACGGTGACTTACAAAATCGATAGGAAGAAATGCGGCTTTCTTGTAAATTAGGGCCACATCGATACCGCGTTCATCAGGAGAATCAAAATGTACGATTCCGTAATTTTTATCACGAAGCTTAGGATGTCTCACCAAATCCTCAATAACCTGTTTGTTCTCTACTTCACAAAGCCCAATAATATCGGGTGAAGTTTTTGTATAGTTAGCGCCAATTTCCGAAAGCACCATAGAGAGGTCGTTAATCTTTTTTTGGTATCGCACCAAGGTCCAATGGTCTTTTCCAGTAGGCGTACGATCATCGTCAAAAATTAGAGTGTCATTTTGTGTATCAAACAAATTCTCGACATTATAAAAAGCAATGCTGCGAATCGCATACTGTTTTTCTTGTTGAGCAGATGCTAGAAAGGCAATCAAAAAGTACCCAAACATGACATAAGCCCTCATATGTTCTTTTTTTTAAAATAACAAAAAAATAGTAATAATTCTATATATAGTATAGAATTATTACTACATTGGTAGTAATTGATACTAACCATACCAATTTACAATGCGATTTTGTATCGTTTTCTTTCTATTAATGTTTGTTCCGAAATTGGGCACTGCCCAAGAAATGTCAAAAATTTTTGGCGTAATTCTCAATAGTTTGTCTCAAGAACCTATGGCAAACATTTTGGTAACTATTGAGGGAAACCCTTTTTCAATGCGAACAAACCTCGATGGAGCCTTCGAATTTACGGTTTCATTGATCGGGGGGCATATTTTGAATATCTCGTTAACCGACTATATCACGAGAAGAATTCCTGTAGATTTTGAAAATAAACCCTTGAATATTGGAATCCTTTATCTCGAAAGAGATTTTACCATTGAAAAAACCGATAACCTGATTACACTTACTGATTCAGAACTGTTAGACGATGAAGTCGGCTCCAATACTTCAGGTCTTTTGCAAGCGACTCGTGATGTTTTCTTGAAGCGTGCCGCCTTTGATTTTGGGCAGGCATTTTTTAGAGTTCGTGGGTATGATTCGCAAAACGGGAAAGTGCTTATTAACGGAATTCCTATGAATAAATTCTTCGATGGTCGACCCCATTGGAACAATTGGGGCGGACTAAATGATGTTACCCGAAATCAACAGTTCACCCATGGGCTCGATGCTTCTGACTTCACTTTTGGGGGTATTTTGGGGAATACCAATATTGATACAAGGCCGTCAGGGCTTCGCACTGGAACTCGTTTATCGACCTCAGTCTCGAATCGAACCTATGCCGGTAGATTAATGGCTACCTATACTTCTGGAGTACAAAAAAATGGTTTTACCTATTCCTTTTCAGGCTCTAGAAGGTGGGCAAAACAGGGGTATATCAAAGGCACTTTGTATGATGCACTTTCTTTTTTTGGAGCTATGGAATATCAATTCGATACAAAGAATACCATTGTTTTTACAGGCATTTTTGCCAGTAATCGCCGGGGCCGTTCCTCTGCGATTACCGAAGAGGTTTTTGAATTGGTAGGTAAACAGTATAATCCATATTGGGGCGAACAGAAGGGTGAGATTCGGAATTCTAGAGAACGTAAAATTGTAGAGCCTATTGCAATGCTAAACTATTTTTACGAATCAAAAAAATTCAGTGTAAATACGGGTATCGCTTATCAATCTGGGCGTAATGCGAGAAGTAGATTGGGATATTACAATGCGCCGAACCCAGACCCGGCCTACTATAGGTATTTGCCAAGCTTTTATGTAAACAGTCCGATAGGAGCTAATTTTATAAGCGCCAATTTGGCCAAAGAAGGCTTTTTAAAAAATCCGCAGTTGAATTGGAGCCAAGTATATGGTGCAAATACTGATGGCACGGCGTCCTATGTTTTATATGACGATATCGCCGAGGATAAACAATGGACCTTAAATACCAACGGCAATTTTGAGATTAATGACCATTTGAAAACTGATTTTGGGCTGACCTATAAAAAACTCACTTCTGAGAACTATGCGAAAATACACGATTTGTTCGGGGCTGATTTTCATATTGATATTGACCCATTCTCTAATACGATGAACAATATAAATGGCGAAGCCAAAAAAGGAAAAGGTGATACCTTTAATTACCAGTATCAAATGAAGGCCACTAGTTTAGAGGCTTTTGCCCAGCTTCGGTATGATACGAACAAGTGGAACGCTTTTTTGTCGGGCAAGTATTCAAGCATCGAGTATCAACGCGAAGGCCAGTTTCAAAACGAACGGTTTTTAGAAAATTCTCTTGGTAAAAGTAAGGTCTTACAATTCTCCAATTACGGTGTTAAAGTGGGGTTTACTTATAAACTTACGGGCAGGCATTTGGTAAAAGGGCATGCTGCTTATATGACTAGATCACCAGTCTTACAGAATACGTTTATCAACCCAAGAGAGAATAACCAGATTGTTCCTGAAATTGAGAGCGAGTATATTTCCTCAGTCGATTTAAATTATTATATACGCTTGCCGAAACTTACAGGCAGGGTATCAGGCTTCTATACCCGTTTTCAGAATACTACCGATGTCAATTTCTTTTTTGTCGATGCAGGGGTAGGTTCAGACTTTGTACAAGAGGTATTGACCAATTTAGACAAATTGCATAAGGGTATCGAATTAGGGCTTGAATATCAGCTCTCTTCAGCAGTGAAATTGACTGCTGTGGCAGCCGTCGGAAAATATTTGTATGCCAGCGACCCCAATGTTGTTATAAATTTTGATACTGCCGGAGCCGAGGAAGATTTAATAAACCAGAAAGGGAATATAGATTTGGGTCTGGCCAAGATTAAAGGCTACAAATTAGCTCAAGGCCCACAAAGAGCTTTTGCATTTGGTATTGAATATCGTGACCCAAAGTATTGGTGGGTGAGTATGACGGCCAACTATTTGGCTGATAATTATGCTAATATTTCGACGATAACCAGAACACAGAGTTTTTATTTAGACCCCGAAACAGGGCAATCTTTTTCAGATGCGACTGATGAAAATGTAAAGGTGTTATTAGCCCAAAAGCCATTAGACAATTTTTATCTATTGAACCTTGTTGGAGGAAAATCATGGTTGAAAAAGGGGAGGTATATCAGTGTTTTCGCCAGTATAAACAATTTGTTCGATACCGTTTTTAGAACAGGGGGCTATGAACAAAGTAGAAATGGCAATTTCGGACAGTTACAGCGAGATAATTTAAGCGGCACCCCATCTTTTGCTCCAAAATATTGGTATGGTTACGGACGTACATTTTTTTTAAATGTGGCATTTAGTTTCTGATTAAAAATCGAATAGATTGAACATACTGCGAATGAGAATAAAGACACATGATATAAAAATAGTTTTTGCAATAATGACTGCGGCATTGGTAATGAGTTGTGTCAAAGACCGAGATTTTGATGCGCTAAAAGGCATATGCAATTCAGATTTAATAACAAATGCGACCTACGCTGAGGTCAAAGATTTATATGTAGATAAAACCATACAAATTCAAGACGATTTGATTATTGAAGTGTATGTCATTTCCTCTGACGAGGCGGGTAATTTTTTTAGCGTGTTACATTTTCAAGATAGTCCGTCGGATCCGAATGCGGGCTTTCAAATAGAAATAGACCTTCGCGATTCACATTTGTTTTATCCCGTGGGAAGTAAAATACTGATTAAATTAAAGGGCTTGTATCTAGGAAAAAGCAAAGATGTTTTCAAAATAGGAGGTGTATTTACCTCTTTCGGCACTATTTCGGTAGGCCGACTGCCCAGAGCTATACTAGATCAACATATTTATGTTTCATGTGACGCAGTGGTAGACATACGGCCTACCCCTGTTTCAATTGATAATCTACAGGAGAATATGACGAACACCCTTGTGCAATTTGATGCGCTTGAAATTATTGAGGAAGAATTAGGCTTGTCTTTTGCTATAGATCGGGAGGAGACCGAACGTACTTTAATCGATTGTAGTGACAATGAAATTACACTTGTGAATAGCGGTTTTTCAGATTTTAAGACCCAGACTCTGCCAAAGGGAAACGGTGCTATAATGGGCGTTTTAAAACGAAAAAATAACAATTATCAATTGGTCATCCGCAGTTTAGAGGATATTGATTTTTCACAACAACGTTGTGAGGATCTGATTGATGAGTTTAGCTCTACGGCTATTTTTATATCTGAATTGGCGGATCCCGATAATAATAGAGCAGCTCGGTTTGTTGAACTTTATAATTTTAGTTCGGAGCCCTTAAGTTTAAAGGGATGGACATTTCGCCGATACACCAATGCCAATATAGAGATTAGTTCAATCATTGATTTATCGGAATTAGTAATTGAATCAAAAACCGCTGTAGTGATTTCGCCCAAGGCTTCTGAATTTGAGGCGGTCTATGGTTTTTCTCCTGATCTGGGGGTTGGCACAAATAGTGCAGCTGATTCTAACGGTGATGATAATTTTGAACTGGTAGATCCTTTTGGAAACGTTATCGATGCATTTGGTGTTATTGGTGAAGATGGTACGGGTACCAATCACGAATTTGAGGATGGCCGGGCAGTTCGAAATATCGAAATAAGTTCTGCAAACCCAATATACAATTTTAGTGAATGGAAGATTCATAATGATTCAGGAGGTTCAGGTACTATTAATCAACCGCAATTCGCGCCTGATGATTTTAGCCCAGGAGAAAGAAATTGATATTTTAATAGGCAATAGTGAAAAAGCGATTGGCGATATTTTTGATTCCATCTCGTCCGACAACGTTCAAAATTCAATAAAAACTGACCTAGAGGGTTGTTAATAACTTTCTTCCACCCCATCAAAAACACATCAAATAAACTAATATGGAAGTTAAGGAACTAGCTGAATTTAGAAGTTTGCCTTATTTCTTAAAAAAGAGCAATTCGGACTTGTATTCAATCTAATGTCACATGTGTCGGTGGTGGCCTGGTCGGTTAGTATCATATACCGAAGTCACACCTAATCGTATTATGCAATATACCCTAAGCGTAGGAATTATTAACTTTTTGTCAACTATGCCTTGGTCTATTAGTTGAAAAGTAGCAATCAACAACCTCGACCCAAGCCCGCCTGACGTCATGAGCAGGCCTCGGGGAACCTGCCTGCCTGCGGTAGGCAGGTTAAACCCTCAATGAGGGTTTAAAAAAAGGCGGTTCATTACTGAACCACCTTTCTTAAATTCAATTAAGCGTTTTTTTCAGCTTACCTTGAGACTAGGTTAGGTCGAAACGATCGAGGTTCATGACCTTAGACCAAACGGCTACAAAGTCTTGTACGAATGTTTCTTTAGAATCTTCACATCCGTAGACTTCGGCAAGAGATCGAAGCTCTGAGTTTGAACCGAATATGAGGTCGACCCGGGTGCCGGTCCATTCCAGTTCTCCCGATGCTCGATTATGCCCCTCAAACTCGGTTTCACTTTCTGAAGAAGCTTTCCACTTTGTTCCCAAATCAAGTAGGTTCACGAAGAAATCATTGGTCAACTCTTCTGAATTTTTGGTAAAAACACCGTGTTGCGACTGATTAAAGTTCGTATTAAGAACACGCATACCACCAATAAGAACAGTCATTTCGGGTGCGGTCAATGTTAGCAGTTGAGACTGGTCGACCAACATTTCTTCTGCCGATGCAGTATGATGAAGGTTCATATAATTTCTAAACCCATCTGCTGCCGGTTCAAGCACAGCAAATGATTCGACATCGGTTTGTTCTTGTGAGGCATCTGCGCGACCGGGAGTAAAAGGTACTGCCACATCATGACCGCCATTTTTTGCTGCCAGTTCAATACCAGCGCATCCGCCAAGAACGATCAAGTCGGCAAGAGAAACTTCTTTATCACCCGATTGGGTGATATTAAATTCTTGTTGAATTTTTTCATACGTATCCAACACTTTCGATAATTGTGCCGGATTGTTTACTTTCCAATCTTTCTGAGGCGCAAGACGAATACGCGCTCCATTTGCTCCACCACGTTTATCAGATCCACGGAATGTCGATGCCGATGCCCAAGCCGTACTTGCTAGTTCGGAGACGGAAAGTCCTGAAGCTAAAACATTGCTTTTCAACACGGCGATATCTTCATCATTAATTAGCTCATGTGTAACCGTTGGGATTGGATCTTGCCAAATTAGTTCTTCTTTTGGTACTTCAGAGCCAAGATAACGAGAGGTCGGCCCCATATCGCGATGTGTTAGTTTAAACCAAGCACGTGCAAACGCATCTTCGAACTCATCTGGGTTCTCATAGAAACGTCTTGATATTTTCTCGTAAGCGGGATCCATACGTAGCGACATATCTGTGGTGAGCATTATAGGTGCATGACGTTTTGAAGAATCATGTGCATCTGGCACACTATCGGAACCCGCACCATGTTTAGGTATCCACTGATGAGCACCTCCTGGGCTTTTTGTCAACTCCCAGTCATAACCGAACAAGTTCCAGAAAAAGTTGTTGCTCCACCTTGTTGGTGTCGATGTCCAAGCTCCTTCTAAACCACTAGTAATGGTGTCAATACCAGTACCACTACCAAAATTATTTTTCCATCCTAAGCCTTGCTCTGCGATTCCGGCACCCGCGGGTTCTGCCTCAACATATTTGTCGGGATCTGCTGCGCCGTGAGTTTTGCCAAAAGTGTGCCCACCGGCAATAAGTGCCACAGTTTCTTCATCGTTCATCGCCATACGGCCGAAGGTTTCTCTAATGTCATGAGCAGCGGCAATCGGGTCGGGGTTTCCACCTGGGCCTTCTGGATTCACATAAATCAGACCCATATGAGAAGCCCCAAGTGGGTTCTCAAGCTCTCGTTCACCAGAGTAACGTTTGTCGTCGCCTAGCCATACGGTTTCAGATCCCCAATATATTTCTTCTTCTGGTTGCCAAATATCTTCACGCCCGCCGGCGAAACCAAAAGTTTTAAAACCCATTGACTCAAGTGCGCAGTTACCAGCAAGAATCATTAGGTCGGCCCACGAAAGCTTCTTTCCATATTTTTGTTTGATAGGCCATAACAGCAAACGAGCCTTGTCTAAGTTCGCATTATCGGGCCAACTATTTAGCGGGGCGAAACGCTGTGAGCCTGAACCTGCACCACCGCGACCATCTTGAATACGATAGGTGCCCGCGCTATGCCATGCCATTCGAATCATGAACGGACCATAATGGCCATAATCGGCCGGCCACCAGTCTTGGGAAGTTGTTAGTGTCTCGACGATGTCTTTCTTAAGGGTGTCAAGATTTAGGGATGTGAATTCTTTTGCATAGTTAAAATCCCCATTCATTGGATTCGTCAGAGAAGAGTTTTGACGAAGAATGTTCAGTTTCAACTGATTAGGCCACCAGTCTCTGTTAGAGGTGCCACCGCCAGCACTTGTTTTTAGTGCGCCATTTAAAAATGGGCACATGCTTTCGTCACCTACTACTGTGTTCATACTGTTCTTGTTATCCATAATGTGATTTATTTTTAGGCATGTATACTTGTAAAGTTATTATAATATTACTTTACTTTTTGTGTTAAAACCTTGATTTGTATTATTTTAATATTGATAATATCTATACTACCAACTTTACAACCTGAGTTCGACCTAAGATTTAATCTACAGAATACAAATAAAAGCTAAGATTTGAAATGGAAAATTTGAAGGAATATCTGGATATTTCAAAACTTTTACATGATAAGATTGCCTTTTATCTGTATTTCCTCCGGATTTGATGATTTTTTTCCACTTCTCGCCAAATTTCTTCAAATTAACCCGTTAGTCCTTCAAAAATTTAGCTTCGAATTGAATAAAAAAACAGCAAAACTGTAAACAAATCTTAGGTCGAACTCAGGTTTACAATGAAATACAACTTAAAATAACGTAGAAGCATAGACTAGAAAAATGATATTCCTATCAATGATATGGAGGGTTTTTTATACATTGATACCTATGGAAAATACGGATACTTTTTTTAAGGCAATACGAAACGGTGATCATGCAGCTGTTCAGAAAATGTTGATTGTAAAACCTGATTTGGTAAATGCGAAAGATGAAAGAGGTTCGACTCCCTTGATTCTGGCCACCTACTATGACCAAGAGGAGATTGCCGACCTTTTATTGAATTGCGGAGCGAAAATCGACGATGCTGATGCCTCGGGAAATACGGCATTAATGGGGGTCTGTTTTAAGGGTTTCGCCGCTCTTGCCAAAAATTTGATAGAACGCGGCTCTAATGTGAATCAGCGAAATGCTATGGGGGCGAGCTGTTTGATTTATGCGGCGACTTTCAATAGGCTAGAGATTGCAAAATTGCTTATTGCCAAGGGAGCCGATCCCTCGGCAAAAGACAGTAGGGGCAATACCGCTTTGGATCATGCCAAGATGCAAGGTGTTTCGGAACTGATTCGTTTTTGAGCTCGTAATTAAGAGAGAAAGGTGTTATTTAGGGTTCCATGGATCAACCATAGGTCGACCCTTATGAGGAACAGCAGCTACATAGGAAAAGATAAACTATCCGTATTTTCAATTTTATATGCTATATTGTTATAAACGAGAATTTTTCATAAGATTAGGGTACTAATACATATATGATTTAGGTCAATACCCTAGGGGTAAGCTTACTTATCGAACAGACAGGCCTAGGAGGTATGAGAAATCTCAATTATTTCGATGCAAGTCTGCCCTCTGCAGGTAGGTATCTGAGTTAGACCCAGAGGTGTGGATTAAGACAAAATACGTATAATGCTCAAGCAGAATCAACTACATATCGCTTTACTGCAATCGCCCCTGATTTGGGAAAACCCGGAGCAGAACAGGAATGTCTTTGCTCAAAAGATTGCTGGGCTTGATCCAAAAACCGATTTGATAATCCTACCTGAGATGTTTACGACGGGGTTTACGATGCAGCCGCAGCATATTCATGCCGTAGCGGGTGAAAAAACCATTGCATGGATGCAGCAAATGGCCGTAGAAAAAAATGTGGCCTTGCTGGGCAGTATTCCTTTTTTTGAAAATGAGGCCTATACCAATAGACTTTTCTTTGTACATCAAGATGGAAGCTATCAGTACTATGACAAACGCCATACCTTTACCTTGGCCGGAGAGGATAAGGTATACAGGGCAGGAACCGAGAAATTAATCGTTGATTATAAAGGATTCAAGATCTGCCCCTTAATCTGTTATGACCTTCGGTTTCCTGTTTGGTCGAGGAACATTGAGAATTATGATGTCCTAATCTATGTGGCCAATTGGCCAAAACCGAGAATTACGGCTTGGGATGCTCTTTTAAAAGCCCGTGCCATTGAAAACATGGCCTATAGTATTGGCGTCAATAGGGTGGGTAATGATAATGCAGGCAATGAATACCCAGGCCATTCAGCCGTATATGATTGTTTGGGCGAACGTAAGGTGTTCTCAAAGGAAGAAACTATACTGTATACTACATTGAGTAAATCGCATCTTGCAGCAATTAGAAACAAACTGAAGTTTTTAGATGATAGAGACGAATTTAATTGGTCATCCTGAAGGTCTCTATTTTCTCCCAGTTGGCCCGAACCTCAATGACACCTGGGTAATAACTAACTTTTTCTGCTTGTATTTTTTTTAGATAACTACCCGTATCCCACTTGCCATTATTATTTGAATCAAAAATAATACGCACTAGATAGTTCGAAGGTTCAATAGTATTGAATTCAAACACTTGGGCTTCTTTGGCAATGATTTCCTGTTCAATTTTTCCTTTTATGTCGGTCAGTTGAACTATTAAAGGATATATCACATTGCCCTCAAGATTTATACTGAGGTTTCCGTAATCTGCCATACTTTTTGTGCTTAGACGATAAGATAGGCTGTCATTGCTTGCGCCAAAAAAGTCTGTAATAGCCCCTGGCATTAGATCCAACATATAATTTTCATTCGGTTCAAGGCCAAAATCAAAGTCTACCTTGTTTGCGATGCTATCCAAAATAATAGTGAAATCCACTGCAGTCGAATCCTTGTTCATCAGAGTCACTTTTGAACTATCGATTTGCGCAAGAGGAGTGTTCGCAGCGATATTGAACGGTTTGTTAAAGCTCAAGGAACCGCGTTGGTTCGGAATAAAAACTACAGAGTCGAAATCTACCTTACGCTTTTTGACGGTAAAGGTGTCAATGAGTTTTAATTTTTCATGGGTAATGGTGAAGACTATAGAATCTATATTAGTCGGGGTAAACCAATAATTGATGGTGTCTTTTCCTCTTTCTTTTAAAATAGTTGTTTTTACGCTATCTGGCAGAACGGTTAAAGGTTCTATTTCTATGTTGCTTCCGTCGCCATAGTAGCCAAAACTGATTCTATTTTTTGCCACAAAGCTCGGTACCGAAATTTTATAATCGGGTATTTCCTTGAACAGGGTAAGTAGGTAGGTGCTATCTGTAGGAAGAGAAATGGTGTCCTGTAAAAAGGCGATTTTATCCGTGTTTTGGTCAAAAATGTTGTTTTTTGACTCATCTTTAATGGCAAACATGGCATATTTACCTTCTTTCAGATTTTTTAAGGTAAAAATCACGGTGCTATCCAGAGTATTGGTAATATAATTTGGGGGTTTTTGGTATAAGGTAGAATCGGTGTAGGCCGAATCTATTTCATATAGCATCACACTTATAAACTCGTCAGCTTTTCGATTAAATGCATCCTTTACAACCCCTGATACTTCTAAGGAATCTATATAATCACCTGTTGAGAATACATAGGTTAAAAAACTATTGGGATTGCCCTCATTGTTGTCAACGATACTTTGTCCAAAATTAATGGTGTAGGTGGTGTTCGCTTTCAAGGTGTCCTTAATCTTTACCTCTATAAATTTGCTCGCCCCTCCTTGGGGAGTGATTTCAGGTATATATTTTAAAGGGGGAGAGACAATCAGTTGGTTTTGAATATCTTCAAGTTTCACAAACTCATCAAAATATAGACGTATTTTATCGGACTTAAAATGTACGGTCATATTTTCAGGCTCGGCCTTTATCAGTTTTGGGGGTGCGATGTCTTTTGGCCCGCCAGAGGGGTTGCCCCTTCTAGCACATTGCCATAGGACAGTAGTCAATAAGAAAAGAAATAAAAAAGCCAAAATACGACGTGTCATAGGACAATAATCTATAGAACAAAGAAACGATTAATTTGTAGATTATTGAAATTGTGGCACCACAGCCATACTTGTAATATAGAGCGTGATATTTTCTGATTTTTTAAGTGCACTTGCACAAATCTCCATGGTTGCACCACTCGTAATTATATCGTCGACCAAAAGTATGCTCTTATTGCTCAAATAAACAGAGTCGGTCAAGGAATACAAGGCCTTATTGTTTTGCCATCTTCCAATTCTCCCCTTTTTGGTCTGTGTTTTTGTATTTGCGGTCTTCACTAATGCATTTTCAATATACTCCGCATCTAAATAGTATGCTAGCCTTTTGCCAAATTGACTTACTTGGTTGTAACCTCTCTTTTTAAGCTTTTTTCTGTGTAAAGGAACCGGAACAACAATATCAATATTCTTAAGCGCATGGTCTTCTTGCAATATTTGACCATACCAGTTACCCAAGAATATTCCGATTTCCTCTTGGTTTTTATATTTTAGGTTATGAATCAGGGTCTTTACAATACCGTTTTCAGTAAAAAAAAGGAAAGAACTTCCCTTATTTATGTTAATTCGGCCATAAAAGATACGGTCAACTGCATTTTCTTCGTTAAAGTCATAATCGGTGAGTGGTAATTTGTTTCGACAAAGCGTACACAAGAGTTGCTCTCCTCTATTTAAATGAGCGTTACATCCAAAACACACCCTAGGCAGTAGGATGGTATTAATGGCATTTAGTATATTTGATAGTTTAAAGTACAACAAATCTCATGTATTAATAACCTACTAAAAGTTCACTTGTTCTCATGGACGATCAAGATAAGAAATTCAATTATAAAGTAATCCTTGCCGCTATGGTGACCGTGATATTAGGAATTTTGATTGCCTTTTATTACAGCTATGCCCAGTCTCAATCTCAGATCAGTTTTTTAGGACAAGAAAAAGAATTATTGATTAAGGACCTTACCTTGATGAAGGGTGATGTAGATAGGCTTTCTGCCCTAAATGAGGTCAATGAAATAGAATTACAGGATTCTAAATATCGGGTACAACAATTGTTAGATTCTGTTGGGAAGTTAAATTTTACGGTCAGAAAATTACGAGAGTTCAAGTCTGAGTTACGAAGATTGGAAGCCAAGAATGATAGTCTAAGGTTAAAGAACAATTTCTTGAAGTACAACAATATGCTGCTTTCAGAGAAGGATGCCGAAACAAGAAACCTGATTGAGCAACTTAGGGGAAAAAGCAGCTCTTTGGCTGTGGCTGAGGCTTTGCAACGAAAAAAGATACAGGAACTCAACCAAGAGCTTAAGACCAAGAGTTATCTGCGATTACGAACCTCCGACGGAGACGGTTTTAGATTAAGGGCAGGAAGGCCCATCATGACCAACAAGGCTTCGATTATTGAGAAATTAAGAGGTTGTGTTACCATTGTAGCTGACCCTGCCGTGAAAAATGAAGATAGAGTGATCTACTTTCAGTTCTTGGGCCCGACTATGAGCGTTATAGAGGACAATGCCAATACCATTTCGGTAAATGGTAATATATACAGTAAACGTGTTCAGGTCATTTTGATGGGCGAAGATATCGATGTATGTGATTTTATCACGATTCCCGAAGGCTCTTTGAACGAGGGTACTTACACCTTTAATGTCTTTGAGAATGAACGCTTACTTTCCACGGTAGAATTTCAATTAAAATAGAATAAGAATCTTTTTCTTTTGAAAAATTTAAATGTAAAAGGCTCAAAATATTCTATTTTTGCCAAATGGCAAAACAAGAGGACGATTTCAAAAAGGTAATTTCCCATGCAAAAGAGTATGGTTACATATTCCAATCAAGTGAGATTTATGACGGTTTAAGTGCCGTGTATGACTACGGTCAGAACGGCGCCGAGCTAAAGAAGAATATTCGCGAGTACTGGTGGAAGGCGATGGTGCAGCTCAATGATAATATTGTCGGCATCGACGCGGCTATTCTAATGCACCCTACCACTTGGAAGGCTTCGGGCCATGTAGAAGCCTTTAATGATCCCTTAATAGATAATAAAGATTCTAAAAAAAGATATCGTGCAGATGTTTTGATCGAGGATTATGTTGCCAAGATCGAAGGAAAAATAGAAAAGGAAGTAGCCAAGGCGGCCAAGCGCTTTGGTGAAGCTTTTGACAAAAAACAATTTTTAGAGACCAACCCTAGGGTCGTAGGCTATCAAAAAGATGCCAACACCATATTAAAGCGATTGGGAAAATCCTTAGAAAAAGAAGATTTGGCCGACGTAAAGAAGCTGATCGAGGAACTTGAAATTGCCTGTCCTATGTCTGGTTCTCGAAACTGGACTGATGTAAAGCAGTTTAACCTCATGTTTGGCACCAAACTTGGCGCTTCTGCCGAAAGTGCCATGGATCTCTACTTGAGGCCTGAAACGGCACAGGGCATTTTCGTGAATTTTTTAAACGTACAAAAAAGCGGTCGCTTGAAAATTCCGTTCGGAATTGCCCAGACCGGTAAGGCCTTTCGAAATGAAATTGTAGCCCGTCAGTTTATTTTCCGTATGCGAGAGTTTGAACAAATGGAAATGCAATTTTTCATTCGACCGGGAACTCAAAAGGGATGGTACGAAAAATGGAAAGAAAATCGAATGAAATGGCATCTTTCGCTCGGATTGGGAGCAGATAACTATCGCTTTCACGATCATGAAAAATTGGCGCATTATGCTGATGCCGCTTCTGATATTGAGTTTCGATTTCCGTTCGGATTTAAAGAACTCGAAGGAATACACTCAAGAACCGATTTTGATTTAGCCAGTCACGAAAAGCATTCAGGAAAAAAATTACAGTATTTTGACCATGAGCTCAAGGAAAACTACGTGCCTTACGTAGTTGAAACTTCCATTGGCCTAGATCGTATGTTCTTGGCTGTCTTTTCGCAGGCCTTGCAGGAGGAAACATTAGAGAATAATACTACGAGAACGGTCTTGCGATTGCCAGCTGTTTTGGCACCCGTGAAAGCAGCGGTTTTTCCATTGTTGAAAAAAGATGGTTTACCTGAACTGGCCCATCAGATTATCGATGACCTTAAATGGGATTTTAATGTCGTTTATGATGAAAAAGATGCCGTAGGTCGCAGATATAGAAGGCAAGATGCCAATGGTACTCCATTCTGTATTACCGTAGACCATCAAGCTTTAGAGGATAATACGGTTACTATTCGTCATCGCGATACTATGGAGCAAGAACGGGTCACCATTTCTGAATTAAAAGGGATCATTGCCAAAGAAGTAGATATGAAAACGTGGTTGCAGAAGATTTAGAATGGCTGTGCCAATGGTTTTAAACCTTGGCAGCCATGATTTATGGTGTGCTAGTCGCTCAATGAGGTGATAGCGACCATTTCAACTTTTCTAAACGCTACTTCGGAGCCTTCTGATTGCAAGGAAAAGCTGCCGCTACTTACCGTGGCATTAAATCCGTGGTTTACAAGATGCCCGTTTAGCCAAACCTTGATTTCATTGCCTAGACATTCAATTTGCATATAGTTCCATTCTCCGGGCGTGTTTTCTACATTTCCCGTTAGGTTGGGAATGCGTCTATTTTTGTCTCCGTCAACGCCCCATTTTTCTTTAGGGCCTCTACGCGCTACCATGTCAGGAACTTCCAAATCTTCCCCAATCAGCCAAAAATCACCAGCATTGGTATGCATTAATTGTACCTCCAAGGATTGTGGAAACATTTTATACAAACGTCTGAGTTTATTTTTAGATACATGTACCAATGCCCCACAATTCGCCGGTTTCCCTACAAAACGGTATTCTAAATTTACCCGATAGTCTTTATAAGAAGCATCGGTAATCAGATGACCGCCTGGTGACCCCAAGGTGACCAACATGCCATCTCTGATGATGAACGGGTTTCTAGCCCCTGGAACGCTATCCATTTTGGGGACATCGATAAACCAGCCGTCAAGTGATTTGCCGTCAAATAGCGATATGGGCGTTTGCTTTGTACTGCAGGAGGAAAGTAGGAATAAGGAAAGTAGTATAGCCAATAATGATTTCATAATATACGTTTAAGGTACTAGCTTATGAAGATACGTATTTTACTGCTTTAGTCTTTAATTGCGGGGCGATAGTCATAAATTAGATTTAACCTACCTGCGGAAGGGTATTCGATTTCAAGAATTTTTTTATTGACAGATTTTTATAGTTATTCTACTTGATTATAGCTGATATTTCAACTGCAAGCTGCCATAATAGTTTCTGTCATTTCCAGGATAATAGTACCTCGGGGCATTACCCCCGAACCCCCTTGCATTGATCAAAACGGATCGGGCATAGTGTGTATCAAAGACATTATTGATGCCGACATCCAAACCTAGGGTAAATCTATGGGTAAGTTGTTTTTTATATCCTAATCTGCTATAGAACACGCTAAAAGGGTCACTGTATAGGGTGTTGGCATCGGTCATCGGAATTTCGCCCACATGTTGTACACTTGTGTTCCAATACATGCCGTTGCTATGTTGCCATTGCAGCCCGGCATTTAAGCGGTGTTTTGGCACTCCCGTTAAGGGGTTCCCAGAATAGTCATTGTCCCCATCGATAAAATCAACAAAACTGTGATCGCTATAAGAATAGCTCACAAACGGTTTTAACCGTAGTCGAGGAGCGATATCGATTATATAATTTAGATCGACCTCTATACCCTGGTGTTTGGTCTGCCCTGCATTTTTGCCAACATATTGGTCCTCACCGATACGTTGTGCCACCAAAAGATTTTTGATATCCATATGGTATATAGCAATATGCAACAACATTGTATGGTTTAAAAGGCTCAAGCGGCTACCTAACTCATAATTGGTACCGGTTTCTTGGGCGATATCAGGGTTTATTACCCCATCAGGGGTCAGGGTTTCTTCCAAACCGGGATTGGAAAACCCTCTGCTTATATTGCCGTAAAAACGGTGTCCGTCTTGTAAATCGTATGCAAGGGTGAGACTGGGTAGTGCAATAACATCAAAATTTCTTTTGGCGTTTTTATTTTCAGTACCTGTATTGAACAAATCGCGAAAATCATAATGGGTCTTGTTAATGTTCAATCCTAGCTGCGCTGAAAATGCTGCTGAGAAGGGCCACATAAAAGTGCCAAAAGCATTGAACTGTCTGCGGTATTCTTTGTTGTCGCTCAATTGAGAGCCTTGTAGACTGCCGTTATTATTGTTGTTTTTATAATCATTTACAAAGGTACCCCAATTGTATTCGTCTTTGTAGAGTTCGGCTCCAAAGGTATATTCCGCATTTTCATTGGAGGTATTTAGATTGCCTGAGAAGATACTCCTAAAGCCATATCCGTTGCTGAATTCGTCTAAGATATTAAAAGGTCTGGGCTCATAATGATCTGAATAAGTGTAAAAAATACTGCTGCTATTTTTTAATCTAGCATTGAATTTATGGGTGTAGGATAGGCCTATCAATGTATATTTATTGGCTTCAAAACCTTTGGCAGCATTCCATGTGAATGCTGCCTTTGTAGGATCTTCATTAAAATCGGTTTCATTTATAGAACTTGCGATTTGCGCTGTATAGTCAATATAATTCACTAAAAGAGAAAGAACATTTTTTGCATTGAGCTGATACGATGTGTTCAATAAAAAACCATCACGTTTAAACGTATTGTTCTCTCGGTATCCCTCAATTTTCATATGCCCATATTGAAGGCCTATAGCGAGTTTTTCACCCTTGTGGTTAAAGCTCAAATTATCTTTTATCAAACCATAAGAGCCAATGGTAAGGCTATTGGAAAGCGTTGTAGTGTTCAGGATTGCTTCATTGGGTTTTAATAGGATTGCGCCGCCCAAATTAGTGCCGTAAGCGACTCCTTTAGGTCCTTTTATGATTTCAATGGCATTTAGATTCTCAAGGTCGAATGCTTCTATTGTAGAGGCTCCCGTGCCATTAGTGACAGGAATATTATTGTAATACATTCGAAGTTTATCGGTGCCAAAAGGTGTTCTTGCGCCCACGCCACGAATGGTAATTCTATTGGTGTTTAAGGCTCCTGACAAAATATAGACTCCAGAAATTTGGTTTAAGGAGGCAACCATGTCCACAGGGCTATAATTTTGAAAAACTTCCTTGGTGATAACTTCGGAGGGCGTAATGCCCATCGCATTTTTTGTCTTGGCAAAATCACTTAGAATGACTTCTTCTAATTGAGTGACAGAATCTATTTTTGAAGCTTTATTTTCCTGACCAATACTACTATTAAGAAAAAGGAAATAAATAAATACGAGAGGGTAGGAGTGTCTATATTTCATTTAAAAACAATATTCAAAGGAGCTGCCTCCTCGACCAAAAATTTTAAGGTTTAAGCCAGAACGTAATAAGGTTCGATGTAACAAATGGGAAGATAAGCATCAATTATCTTTTATAAAAATTTAGACTTTAATTTAAATTATTTGGATGTAGATGTTATAAATAAACCTAAACATTCTTTATTTTTAAGGTCAAATATATGAATCAAAAGAAATGAAAATAATCTCCTATAATGTGAACGGTATTCGAGCCGCTTTGAACAAGGGTTTTTTGGATTGGGTTCAAACGGTTGATCCTGATGTGATCTGCCTACAGGAAATCAAGGCCAATAAAGACCAATTAGATCTCTCTCTCTTTGAAGATGCTGGTTATGGGTACAATTATTGGTTCAGCGCTCAAAAAAAAGGATATAGCGGAGTGGCCATATTGTCAAAAAAGCAACCTGACCATGTAACATTCGGAACAGGAATCGATTATATGGATTTTGAAGGTAGAAACCTTAGGGCCGATTTTGATGGGGTGTCAATTATGAGTATGTATCTGCCATCGGGGACTAATCTAGATCGTTTAGATTTTAAATTGAAATATATGGCCGACCTTCAGGAATATATAGGTCAGCTTAAAAAAAAGCACCCAAACCTGATTATTCTCGGTGATTATAATATTTGTCATGAGGCGATTGATATTCATGACCCGGTACGAAATAAAAATGTTTCAGGCTTTTTACCCGTAGAACGAGAATGGATAGGAGGTTTTATGGATAGTGGATTTATTGATAGTTTTCGTCATTTTAATAAAGACCCACATAACTATACCTGGTGGAGTTATCGCGCCAATTCTCGTAACAATAATAAGGGGTGGCGATTAGATTATGCCATGGTCAGTGAACCATTAAAAGACCGATTGAAACGTTCGGTAATCTTGTCCGAGGCCAAACATAGCGACCACTGCCCCATACTTGTTGAAATTGAATCACAGTTATAAATGTCTTATTACTTTTAGGTCATTTTAAAAATAAACAATTATTATTTATATTCGGAATTTCTAAGCCTGTTATACCAAACTAGAGAACCATTGCTAAATTATGGAATACACCAAACTACCACATACCAATATCGAGGTTAGTAAAATTTGTCTGGGAACAATGACCTGGGGCAAACAGAATACCGAGGCTGAAGGTCATGAGCAGATGACCTATGCTCTGGATCAGGGCGTCAATTTTTTTGACACGGCTGAACTCTATCCCATTCCTCCGCATTCAGACGATTATGCAGATACAGAAAGGATAATCGGCGCTTGGTTCAAGAAAAATGGAAATAGAGACCAGCTTATTTTGGCGTCGAAGATTGCGGGCAATAATGAGTTTTCAAAACATATTAGAACTACTGGTTTTACCAAGGAATCTATTATAGAAGCGGTAGAAGGCAGTTTGAATCGCTTACAGACTGATTATATTGATCTTTATCAGTTGCACTGGCCGGATCGAAACACCAATTTTTTCGGAAAACGGGGCTATCAACACGATATAACAGACCATTGGGAAGATAATATACACCAAGTATTAGAAACGCTTCGCGATTTGATTCGGCAAGGTAAAATACGACATGTTGGCCTATCAAATGAAACTCCTTGGGGCCTTATGCGCTATCTTGAAGAAAGTAAGGTGCATATTAGCCTTCCTAGAATGATCACTATTCAGAACCCTTACAATCTTTTGAGCCGTGATTTCGAAGTGGGCAATGCGGAGATTTCTCACCGTGAAAAAATAGGTCTTTTGGCCTATTCACCATTAGCGTTCGGAGTACTTAGCGGCAAGTATTTAGGAGGAGTGAAACCCCCGACCGCTAGGATTACCCTATTTCCGAATTATACTCGGTATAGCGGTGAAAATGCCGTGAAGGCAACTGAGAAATATTGCAAATTGGCAGAGGATAATGATATGTCAATGGCCCAGATGGCCCTGTCTTTTATCAATTCTCGACCTTTTTTAACCAGTAATATTATAGGGGCTACCACTATGAAGCAATTAAAAGAAAATATTGCCAGTATTGATCTGAAATTAAATGAAGAGGTTTTACAGGGTATCGAAGCGATACATACTGAAATTCCGAATCCGGCTCCTTAAAACAACACTATGTATTTTTTAAAAGTAGGTTTTTGGCAAATTGCCTTGATTATAGCGGTCGTCGTAATTATTATGGTTATAACCCGAATAATGAATGATAAGCGCTAAGTGAACAATGCATTGGCCATATCTTCGATTTTCGTAACTAGATGTATCTCGATTTTGGTATTTTTTAGGCTTATTTTGTTTCGTTTGGAGACATAAATTGAATTAAAACCCAATTTTTCGGCTTCTAAAATGCGTTGTTCGATGCGTTGTACGGGTCTGATTTCACCTGCCAGACCTACTTCTGCCGAAAAACAGACTCCTTTTTCGATGGCGATATCGGCATTGCTCGAAAGTATGGCTGCGATTACCGCCAGATCAATTGCTGGGTCATCTACCGATATTCCTCCCGTGATATTGAGGAAGACATCTTTAGCGCCCAATTTGAAACCAGCACGTTTTTCAAGCACGGCCAAGAGCATATTCAGCCGCTTTGCATTATAGCCAGTGGTAGAGCGCTGTGGCGTACCGTAAACTGCTGTACTTACCAATGCCTGTATCTCGATGAGCAAGGGGCGCATTCCCTCCACGGTCGAGGCGATGGCCGTTCCGCTGAGTCCTTCGTCATTCTTCGAGATTAGTATTTCAGAAGGGTTGTTTACTTCTCTCAGGCCACTGCCCTGCATTTCATAAATACCTAATTCTGCCGTAGATCCAAATCGATTTTTTAGTGCTCTCAATATTCTGTACACATAATTTCGATCACCCTCGAATTGAAGTACCGTATCGACCATATGCTCCAATATTTTGGGCCCTGCGATAGAACCATCTTTGGTAATATGACCAATGAGAATCACCGGGGTATTGGTTTCTTTGGCAAATTTGATGAGTTCAGCGGTACATTCTCGTATCTGAGAAATACTGCCGGCTGCCGATTCGATATAATCGGAATGTAAGGTTTGAATCGAATCGATGACCACGATATCAGGCTCGGTAGCTTGGATCTGTTGAAAGATGTTCTGGGTTTTAGTTTCGGTTAGGATAAAGCAGGTATCACTATTCGAATGTATGCGATCCGCCCGCATTTTTATTTGTTTTTGACTTTCTTCCCCAGAAACATACAAGGTTTTATACGGCAGTTTTAAGGCAATCTGTAATAGCAAGGTGCTTTTTCCGATACCGGGCTCACCACCTAGGAGTACTAATGACCCAGGCACCAAGCCGCCCCCTAATACACGATTGAATTCGAGGTCATAGGTGTTTAAACGAAGTTCTTTTTCGGTGTTGATTTCATTGATTCGAAGAGGTCTGGCTATTTTTTTTGAAGATTTAGATTGACTTTTCCAAGCTGTTTTTTCCTCTTTTTGAACAACTTCTTCAACAAGGGTGTTCCATTCTTTACATGCACTGCATTGGCCTACCCATTTGGCATATTGCGTACCACAATTTTGACAAAAAAATGCTGTTTTTGTTTTGGCCATAGACCTTTACATCTGGTTTTAGCCAAAGGTAGTAAGAACTTAGAAAAAGTGCGTTGATTTCTTTCTTCACGTTTTAATCAAAAAGAATTCCCCTATGGCTCTGCCTCGGGGATAGTCGGTTTCAACAAATTTTTTAATGCCCTCTCTCGTACTCGAGATTGCCTCCTTTTTCGGATAGCTATCGGAATAAAGATGTTTTTACGGAATCATAGCTCGTGCCCTTGGGTCGAGCTTGTTGATTTCTATGAGAATATTGATTGAACCTGATTAGAACCCGAAATCGGCCTTCAAGGCATCGATTTTTTCGAGGGCCATTTCTTTGGTCAAGAAGTCGATTTCATCCATCCCAAAAGATTTCTCAAAAGTTCTGAGCGCCTTTTTAGGCTCGCCCAGTTGTTCATAGTACTCTCCTTCGAAGTAGAAACCGAGCATAGTGCCAGGAAATTCTCGCTTACAAAGATCAGCTAGTGGTTTTAAGGATTCTGTATCCTCCTTTTTTCGAATACCAGCATAAATGGCCATGACATCATTGAGGTCTACACTTTTATGAAAGCCAAAAAGATCTTCGATACTCTTGTATTTGTCCTCTAAATAGTTGAAAACCGGTTCGTCTGAAGTCAATATTTTGGATTTGTATTCTTTAGGGCTAATGGGCTTGAACATGCTGAAAATATTATCAAAGGCCTTTCCGATGCCATAGGTAGCGATTGAAATATGGTCCGCTTGAGGGTATTCATCAAAATAGTAATGTAAAGATGGCTTGTCCAATGCCTTGATGGCATTGTGCATGGCCATAATTCTAGGGGTCTGTTTGCTTTTCTCGCCTTCTAAAATCAGTTGATAAAAGATTTGTTGGTCCAAAGCACCTAGACGGGCTGGTACTCGTGTCTCCATTTCGGGGGCTAAGGTCGGTGAAATATTGATATAGGCATTAAACAATGAATCTTCTTTGAACAGCCAGTAATTCATAAAATTGGCGGTGATATCATAGCCTACAATCATCTTAAAAGGGGCTGTGCTGTATTTCGACTCGAGGTAGGGAATAATCTCCATTCCGATAAACTCGAAGAATTTTTTTCCTTTTTCCGACGGCAGTCCATTATCGGGATCAAAGCTGCAATCATCGAATCGAATACCATTTTTACCTTGATCCACCCCAACGATAATACTTTGGGGCATACCTTGAAATTGGTTATAAAACTTGGTGGTAGCCACCACTTGCTCGAAAAGATACTCCCCATCAAGAACAACGATTAAAGGGTATTTTTTCTCTTCATCATAATCTTCTGGAAAATAATAGCGCAGCTCTCGGCGTTCTTGAAGTTTAAAGGATTCAAAAATTTCAGAGGTCACTTGTGCGTGAAGACCAAGACATAGGAACAAGGTAAAAATGGTGAATAGGCGTTGCATGGGTTAGTTTTTGGCGAATACGTAGACTATCGTTTTCTGTTCAATAACGGTAATAACAGAAAAGATATTGCACCAAAAACCACGACCATAAGGGTTTGTGCAATCCACATGATCCAGCCAAATGCACTACCTGATACCTCGCTGATGCCGAAAATGGCCAAGGCTTTACTAATTGCTATGGGGTAGAGCCCAATACCTCCATTGGTGAACATCATGGCAAGTGCCCCTGCTACAAAGGCTACCATTAGCTGGCTTAATGAGAGGTCTAAGGTTTCAAGAACGGTAAATTTTATGACCCATAACATTCCAATATAGCAGCCCCAGATAAAAAGTGTATGTAGCACAAAGGCCCATTTGTTTTTCATTTTAAAGATACTCAGAACGCCATCCATAAGACCTTCCGAAAATTTTTTTATTTTGATTGCAATCTTATGTGTCGATTTTTTTATAATAAAAGTAAAAAATACCAGACCCAGAGTTCCTGCGCCCAAAAGCAATAAAATGCTAGTGATGGGGAAGCCGATATCTTGTAGGAATGCCATTATGATATCGGTTTGTAAGAACAATGTTATTGCGATAATAGACAGCAACATGATGACATCGATTACCCTTTCGGTGATAATTGTGCCAATACCTTTTTCAAAGGGCACATCTTCATAGGTAGAAAGGGCAGTGGCCCGTAATATTTCTCCTGTTCTAGGAATGCCTAGGTTGGCTAAATAGGCCATAAGAATCAGGAAAACATTGTTGCTGACCCTTGGTTTGTATCCTAGGGGTTCCAAGAGATAGTTCCAACGAATGGCGCGTGATATATGGCCTACAATTCCTAATAGGACTGAAAGTCCGACCCAGAACAAATCGGCCTGTTTTATGTAGTGCAGTATTTGTTCCCGGTCAGTTGCCGATGTGGAATTGTACCAGTACCAGACCAAAAAAACTCCCAAGGCCATTGGGAGCATAATCTTTAAAGTTTTTTTTAATCGCGGGGCGGTAGCCATACATTGAATTTAATTTCTTGATGCCTACCTACTGCAGGTGGGCTCTGCGTAGTTCCGATAGCTATCGGAATGAGAAGGGAGTTCCTTACTATAATATTTCGACCCCTTGGGTTGAGGGGGTTTATTTGTGCTGATCAAAACTTAATTTAAGAGATTGGTCTCTTCATTAGGAAATACTAGAGCGGGGTTGAATTTTTTCGCTTCTTCAATATCCATCCTGCCGTAGGTGATTAGAATTAGTACATCGCCAAGGGCGACTTTTCTTGCGGCGGCCCCATTCAAGGTAATCTCTCCACTAGCTCGTGGGCCAGGAATGGCGTATGTTTCTAATCGTTCGCCATTGTTATTGTTGACAATCTGCACTTTTTCTCCTCGAATTATATTGGCGGCATCCATCAAATCTTCATCTATGGTAATGCTTCCAATATAATTTAAATCGGCTCCCGTAACTTTTACGCGATGGATCTTTGATTTTATGACTTCGATTTGCATAGGACAAAGTTAGTTAATTCAGGGCTATATTGTCTATTAGCCTTACATCATTGGCGTAAACGGCAACAAAAGCCCTATATTTTTTGTTTTTAAGCTTCCTTTGAATAGGTGTTAAGGTGTCAAGATCGGTTATCTCGACATATTCAAGTTTTAGGTTCGCTTGGGTTTTGAATTGACTTCTGACCCAATCTGTAACAGATTTAGCACTTTCCATGCCAAATTTATTTTTGGCAGTCTGTAAGGTTTTGTATATGAAGGCGGCCTCTTTTCTCAGGCTTTTTGAAAGCCTTTTATTTCTTGAACTCAAGGCCAGACCGGTCGGTTCTCTGACAATAGGGCAGCCAATTATTGCTACCGGAATATTTCGTTTCTGCACTAATTTTTTGATAATCTGTAGTTGTTGATAATCTTTTTCGCCAAAATAGGCCGTATCTGGTCGTACGAGGGTCAATAAGGCCTCGACAATTGTACCTACCCCATTGAAATGATTGTCTCTGAAAGCGCCTTCCATCACTTTGTCCAAGCCATCGAATTCATACGATTTAGAATGTACCTCGGCGGCATAGATTTCCCTTACCGAGGGTGCAAAAACAATAATTTCTTTTGATGCCTCTTGTAATAAGGCCAAATCGGCGTTTAAGGTTTTAGGATATTTTTTTAGATCTTCGGCAGTATTGAACTGGGTCGGATTTACAAAGATGCTGACCACGACAAGCTCATTTTCTGTCAGAGCCCTTGTTGTCAGGGCTATATGGCCGTTATGTAAGGCTCCCATGGTGGGTACCAGCCCTAGCCTTTTTCTTCCCCATACCGAGGAAAGTCTTGACTCTAATTCTTTTTTAGTCTTTATAACCAACATAGGATCCAATTAAAAGCGAGCAAACTTACTATAATTACAGCTAATCTGTATAATTTTTGTAATTTTGCAGCCACGCTAGCGTAATTAATAAAAAATAGCTTTTATGAATGGTAAAAAGATATTGTTTGTATCTTCTGAATTAGTCCCTTACTTGCCTGAGAACGAGGTTTCCTTAATGTCGTACGAGACGCCTAGAATGGTCAACAGCAGTGGTGGTCAAATTAGGATTTTCATGCCAAGATACGGAAGCATTAACGAGAGAAGGCACCAACTTCATGAAGTAATACGCCTATCAGGAATGAATCTGGTCATAAATGACATGGACATGCCTTTGATAATAAAAGTGGCTTCGATTCCAAAGGAGCGCATACAGGTATATTTCATTGATAATGAGGAGTATTTTAAAAGAAAGGCCACCTTCACTGACGAGGATGGAGTACTTTTTCCTGATAATGACGAAAGAGCTATTTTCTTTGCCAAAGGTGTTGTTGAAACGGTAAAAAAACTCAATTGGTCTCCAGATATTATCCATGTTCATGGCTGGTTGGCTTCATTGCTACCTCTTTATTTAAAGAAATATTATGCTGATGAGCCTTTGTTTGCGGACAGTAAAATAGTCACATCAGTCTATGGTAGTTCATTTGACGGGGAACTTGATAAGGGCATGATAAAGAAAATTGCTTTCGATGGCGTACCCGAAGATGAAATAACCGTACTTGCCGAGCCCAATTATAATAATTTGTTAAAAGTAGCTGTAGATCATTCAGATGCGATTATTTTAGCCGCGGAAGACATTCCAGAAGATTTACAAAAACACATTTCCAACCTTAAAAAACCTGTGTTGCCATATGTTTCTTTACAAGAGTTTGAAGATGCCTATGCTAATTTTTATAGCACTGAAGTTTTAAAATAACCTAAATGATTTTTTTGAACAGATTCAAATTTTCTGCCTTTGCAGGAATTTTACTGGTTGTGGTACTCGTCTCCTGTGAAAAGGATTTGACAACTATTGGTGCCGGGGTAATAGGAGGGGAGCCTTTTACAACAAGCAAGAGGGTCTACAGTGTTTTTGCTTATAATAAAAAAATCAAGGCGGTACGCACCAATAAATTGCCGATATACCAATTGGGTATTTTTAACGATCCGATTTATGGAAAATCTGAGGCGAGAATAACGACACAAGTGCAGTTGTCAACGCCCAATCCTACATTTGGTTTTCTCTCCCAGGAAAATGAAGACGATGCAGAAGATGATGATGTTGCCTCAACTATAAGGGAGGATGAAGTTGTAGATTCGGTGTATCTGTATATTCCCTTTTTGAGGAATCCATCAGGTGACCGAGATAATGATGGGGTCGCTGATCAATTTGATATTGACCCTGAAGACCCTAATAGTGATAGCGATGACGATGGTGTGACTGATGCCCAGGAGAAAGCTAGAGGTAGCGACCCTCTTAATGCAGATACCGACGGTGATGGGATTAATGATGATGAAGATGGCGATTTCGCAAAAAACCAGTTTGCGAGAAAGGTCGATTTAGACAGTATTTATGGTGTAGAAAAAGAAGATTATGAGACAAGGCCGTTTAGTCTTAAGGTAGAACGTTCTACGTACTTTCTAAGAGACTTAGACCCTACTGCCAATTTTCAGGAAGCGCAGGAGTATTTTTCGTCACAACGGTTTTCTCCGACCTTTGTTTCTGATGTTCTTTTTTATGGAGAGGTGACTATAAGCAATAAAGAAATACTGCTCAAAAAGAAAGACAATCTTTCGACAGAGGATGTTGATGAATCAAATGAGTTTGATAGGCTGAGTCCGGGTTTGAGAGTGGCATTGGATAATGATTTTTTTCAAGAAAACCTACTCGACAAAGAAGGGAGTTCAGACCTATTGAGCCAAGCGAATTTCTTAAATTTTCTAAGAGGCATCCATTTGTCGATTCCCGATGATGATATCATGATTTTATTCGATTTAAAGCAAGCTAACATCACCGTTAGTTATAGCTATAAGAGTGTTGATACAAATAACACCACAGATATTTCTGACGATATCGAGGAAACAAAAGAAAAAAGCTATTTCTTGCCGTTATTGCAACGACAACAAAGTGGCTTGATTAATGGAAATGCCGTAAATACATTTATCAATGATGATTATCCGCCAGCTATTGCAGATAATTTGGATACTGGAGAAGAGGCCTCTAGGTTATTTATAAAAGGAGGAGCGGGTTCTTATGCGGAGATTATACTTTTTGAGGAAGGTGATATAGATCAAATCAAAGCGAATAATTGGATTATCAATGAAGCCAATTTAATCTTTTATGTAGATCGTACAAGCTTGGATAATTCAGAAAACGTAATTGAACCGCCAAGGTTATATTTGTATAATGCTGATACTGGTGAAGTTCTTTATGACGTTACCTCAGATACCCAAGGAGATACAGCGTTATCGTACTACCCTCAGTATGACGGAGTTTTAGAAAAATCTGGTACTAAGGGTTTAAAATATACGGTCAGGATTACCAAGTATATCAATGATATTATCATTAGGGGTGCCGAAAATGCAACTTTAGGGCTTACCATTACGCCTGATGTTAGGATAACCAGTGTCTCAAATGCTATACTTGCAAACGATATTGAGAAAGAACTTCCTGTTATTTCGAATATAAGCCCTCTGGGTACAGTGCTGTATGGCAGCAATCTTGACGTTTCCGATGACAAGAGATTAAAACTTGAAATTTTCTATACAGAGACTAACTAAGAAAAGATTTCGGTTTTTTTGGCAGTTAGGGAAGGTCTGTGTAGTTCAATGATTTCTTTGTAGTTATTTCCTAGTTTATATACCACTTACAGAAATTAAGCGTTTATATCCAAAGTAGATTTAAATGGGCTTTAGTGTTCCCGTTTATATTTGAAACTGTTTTGGACTAGATATATAACGTAAAATAAATTTTGGATTATGTGTGGAATCGTAGGGTATATTGGGTATAGAGATGCCTATCCCATAATAATGAAGGGTTTGCAACGCCTTGAATATAGGGGGTATGATAGTGCAGGGGTTGCTTTGTATGATGGTACCCAAATAAACCTATCAAAGACTAAGGGTAAGGTCGAAGATTTACGAAATAAATCGAAAAGTACCATCTCTTTGGAGGGTAAGCTCGGGGTCGGCCATACGAGATGGGCGACTCATGGTGTGCCGAATGATGTCAATTCTCATCCACATTATTCCAATTCAGGAGATTTGGTGATTATTCATAATGGGATTATAGAAAATTATGAATCTATTAAAAAAGAATTGATAAAAAGGGGCTACACTTTTGAGTCTGATACTGATACCGAGGTATTAGTCAATCTTATTGAGGAGGTAAAGAAAAAGGAAGATGTGATGTTGGGTCAGGCGATTCAGATTGCGCTGAACCAGGTGGTCGGGGCATATGCCATTGCCGTATTCGATACGAAAAAACCAGATGAGATTGTTGTTGCCAAATTAGGAAGCCCCTTGGCCATCGGAATCGGTGAAAATGAATTTTTTATTGCATCTGATGCTTCTCCTTTCATTGAATACACGAATAATGCGATGTACCTCGAGGATGAAGAAATGGCCATTATACGATTGGGCAAAGAGATAAAACTGAGAAAGATCAAGGATGATGCTATAGTTTATCCGAATATTTTGGAACTGCAATTAAATCTTGAGGAGATTGAAAAAGGAGGTTACGAACACTTTATGCTCAAAGAAATTTATGAGCAACCCAAAGCTATTTTGGATACCTATCGTGGACGTTTGCTTGCGGATCAGGGTTTGATACGTATGGCGGGAATTGATCAACATTTAGAAAAATTCGTCAACGCCGACAGAATTATCATCGTAGCCTGTGGCACCTCTTGGCATGCGGGTCTGGTGGCCGAATATATTTTTGAGGATCTGGCTCGTATACCCGTTGAGGTAGAGTACGCATCAGAGTTCAGATATAGGAATCCGATAATAACAGATAAGGATGTACTGATCGCGATATCCCAGTCGGGTGAAACGGCCGATACTTTGGCCGCCATAAAATTGGCCAAGGAAAAAGGGGCATTTGTTTTTGGTGTCTGTAATGTGGTAGGTTCCACGATAGCTCGTGAAACCCATGCTGGGGCCTATACCCATGCCGGTCCTGAAATCGGAGTGGCTTCTACAAAGGCATTTACCACTCAAATTACAGTATTGACCCTTATGGCGCTTAAATTGGCAAAGGAAAAGGGCGAATTTTCAGAGTCTAAGTTTCATGAATTCTTGACCGAACTTGAAACCATTCCTGCTAAAGTTCAAAAGGCGTTGGAATCAAATCCTCTCATAGAGATTATTGCTGATGTGTATAAAGATTCTACCAACTGTTTGTATTTAGGACGGGGCTATAATTTCCCCGTTGCCTTAGAAGGTGCTCTAAAGCTAAAGGAAATCAGCTATATTCATGCAGAAGGATATCCGGCGGCAGAAATGAAGCATGGCCCTATTGCCCTGATAGATGAACAAATGCCGGTAGTGGTTATTGCTACGAATAAGGGGCATTATGAGAAAGTTGTTAGCAATATACAGGAGATAAAATCGAGAAAAGGAAAGATAATCGCCATTGTAACCGAAGGTGATGAACAAGTAAGAGATCTGGCGGATCATGTTATAGAAATTCCTGAGACAATAGAAAGCCTTACCCCCTTGTTGACGACTATTCCATTGCAGTTGTTGTCTTATCATATTGCGGTAATGAGAGGTTGTAATGTAGATCAGCCGCGCAATTTGGCAAAATCGGTCACGGTTGAGTAAGTAAATAAAAAGAAACATTTTTAAGTAAATAGGCGCTGGGGTATCTAGCGCCTATTTTTGTTTGATATTGAGAATAATCTATTTACACCTCTTTTTTTTGCGAATTAATACTATGCGTACATAATTTTTTTGTCATTTTGCTATTTGCAATTTTTTTTTTTGGTATCTTGCTGTAGACTTGTTAACTAACTTAATTAATTATAAATGAGAACAGTACTATTAGTATCCTTGCTGATGTTTGGGGCCATAGGGTTTTCACAGACCACGGTGAATGGAAAAGTGGTTGATCAGAATAATGAACCCGTACCCGGAGCCAATGTAGTATTCGTAGGTAAAGCGATAGGTACCACATCTGATTTTGATGGAAATTTTATTTTACAAACTTCGGAAGTTCCTCCTTTTCAGTTAAAAATTACGAGCATCGGGTATTCGGATGCTTTGGAGACTATCTCTGAAAATAATCAAACCATTACCGTGGAGCTTACTGAAACACATACGTATTTAGACGAGGTGGTGCTTTCGGCATCACGTACCCCTGAACGTATTTTTGAATCTCCGGTTTCGGTAGAGCGTTTTGGGTTGAAAGAAATTAAGAATACCTCTTCAGAGTCATTTTATAGCGGTTTACAGAATCTTAAAGGGGTAGACATCAATACCAATAGCCTAACTTTTCAATCGATCAATACCAGGGGTTTTGCAACTTTTGCTAATACAAGATTTTTACAGTTAGTAGATGGTATGGATAATTCTGCCCCGGGCCTGAATTTTGTTCTAGGCAACTTGGTGGGTATGTCTGAACTAGAGGTGCAGAGCGTTGAGATATTGCCGGGCGCATCATCGGCACTCTATGGCGCTGGTGCTTTTAATGGTGTTCTTTTTATGAGGAGCAAGAGCCCCTTTGATTATCAAGGAATCAGTACGTACTTTAAAGGAGGGTATACATCTCAGAAAGCGGCAGGAACCAATGAATATTATGATTTTGGAATACGCGCGGCACATGCATTCAGTGATAAATTCGCAATTAAGGCAAACTTTTCGATTTTAAGAGGAGAAGACTGGCATGCGAATAGCCTCCTTGATTTAGAAAACCCTGGTGCTACTAGGGCCGACCCTGGCTATGATGGCCTAAACGTATACGGTGATGCGGTCGGTGGTCTTATCGATTTTGATTCGAGAGTAGGCCTTCCGTCAGGCACTTTAGGCTCAGCCGTGGTGACGAGGACTGGGTATGATGAACGTGATTTGATAGATTATTCGGCCGAGAGCGTAAAAACTGATTTTTCGGTACACTATAAACCATTTGCCGATGATTTTGAAATTTTATACAACGGCAGAATCGGTAGGGGAAATACTATTTATCAGGGATTGAGTAGATATGCAGTTAAAAATTTCATTATGCAACAGCATAAAGTCGAAATACGTAATGATAACTTCTTCTTAAGGGGTTACCTCACCTCTGAGAATTCAGGTGATTCTTATGACACAAGGTTTACGGCCATCAATATTAACCGTACTTGGAAAAGAGATGCTCCTAATCCTGACAACCCGGGCGAGGCTTCATGGTTTGGAGATTATATTGCCACATATGCTGGTGCTAGATTGGGTGTTGGTACTGGGGTTATGTTAGATGATGTCACCGCACATGCCTTAGCAAGGCAGGCTGCAGATCAAGGAAGGTTTTTGCCTGGCTCTCCTGAATTTAAGGCGGCATTTAATAAGGTAACAGCAGACGGGGATTTATTGACGGGCTCAAAGTTTATTGATAATACTAAAGTGCGCCATATTGATGCAAACTACAATTTTAGTCATATCACCAAGAATTTCGCGGATATTCAAATAGGAGGCTCTTTCAGAGAATATGTTCTAAACTCAGATGGAACCATTTTTACCGATATCGACGGGCCCATTACCTATGGTGAGTGGGGAGCATACCTACAATTGCAAAAGAAATTTATGGATGAACGCTTGAAATTTACGGGTTCTGTACGTTATGACAAGAATGAATTCTTTGACGGCTTCTTTTCGCCTAGGGGATCTTTATTATATATTATGGGAGAGAAAAGAAACCATAATCTAAGAGTATCGGTACAACAAGGATTCCGAAACCCGACTACCCAGGATCTATTCATAGGATTAAATGCCGGTCGGGCAGTTTTGGTGGGTTCTGCCCCTTCAAATTTGGATAAAGATGTTAGAGTATTCGACCTAAGTGAAGAAGGTGCGGCGCTGACGGGATCCAATACGGCCACTGTAGTGGGCAGGGCGGCCTATGAAAATGCATTTTCGGCTAACTCCGTGGTGATAGGGGCACCAGCTGCCGTTAATACGGCCCTTGTAAAGCCAGAGGAGATTACGGCTTTTGAAGTGGGTTATAGAGCGCAATTGGGCAAAGTGACCATTGATTTGAGCGGCTATTACAACAAATACAAGAATTTTATTTCTACCACAAATGTGGTCGTACCTTTCTATGGTACCACAGGAGATAATACATTGTCTCTGCTGGCACTTCGAAATGGAGACTTTCAGGCGTATCAGGTTTACGCCAACTCTTTGGCAGATATCAATTCTGCCGGAGGTTCTATAGGGGTAGATGTGAGGGTTTTAGGAAATTTTGATATTGGCGCAAGCTATACCTTTACCGAGCTTGATTTTGATCAGGAGGCGTATCCTGATTTTCAGACCAACTTTAACACGCCAAAGCACAAAGTAAAGGCTTCGTTCGGTAATACTACCTTGTTTAAAAATTTTGGGTTCAATATTAACTACAGATGGAGCGATTCGTATTTTTGGGAAGCTACTTTTGCCGAAGGCGATGTGCCCTCGTACAGTGTAATGGACGCTCAAATAAATTATACCTGCACCAAGCTTAAATCAGTATTCAAGCTAGGAGGTTCTAATTTATTGGCCGATGAATATTTTCAGGCAGTGGGTACAGGACTCATAGGGTCTATCTATTATTTGTCTTGGACAATAAACCCGTAGAGAGTTAAAATTATATAGGTAAAAGACGCTAAATTTAGGCGTCTTTTTTTATGCTCAAAAAAGAGCGAAAAGTAGTTTTCAATTAAAAGGGAATACTATATCTTTGCAGCCTGAAAATATGACTTATAGGGGTCTTTTTTTCAATTTGAATTAACCCTAATACATAAATACGTTCGTAATGTCGAAAGTTCTAGGTAAAGTTTCCCAGATTATTGGGCCAGTAGTTGATGTTGAATTTCAATCAGGAGCAGATCTTCCTAGAATTTATGATTCCTTGGAAATCACCAATAAAGATGGTTCTATATTGGTTCTTGAAGTACAGTCTCATACCGGTGAGAATACGGTGAGGACAATTTCAATGGATTCAACCGATGGATTGAGTAGGGGAACCGAAGTACTTGCAACAGGAAACGCTATTCAGATGCCTATAGGCGATGATATTTACGGAAGGTTGTTCAATGTAATCGGTGATGCAATTGACGGCTTAGGAAATTTGCCAAAATCAGGTAAAAATGGTCTCCCAATTCACCGAGAAGCACCTAAATTCGAAGACCTTTCTACTTCGACTGAAGTACTTTTTACAGGTATCAAGGTTATCGATTTAATCGAGCCATATGCCAAAGGAGGTAAAATTGGTTTGTTCGGTGGTGCAGGCGTTGGTAAAACGGTATTGATTCAAGAACTGATCAATAACATTGCCAAAGGCCACGGTGGACTTTCAGTATTCGCCGGAGTAGGGGAGCGTACGCGTGAAGGCAATGATTTGCTTCGTGAAATGCTTGAATCAGGTATTATAAAATACGGTGATGATTTTATGCACTCTATGGAAGAAGGTGGATGGGATTTATCGAAAGTAGACAAAAATGTCATGAAAGAATCTAAGGCGACTTTTGTTTTCGGGCAAATGAATGAGCCCCCAGGGGCGCGTGCGCGAGTTGCACTTTCAGGCTTGACCATAGCTGAATATTTTCGTGACGGTGCCGGTGAAGGACAAGGAAAAGATGTGCTTTTCTTTGTAGACAATATTTTCCGTTTTACACAGGCGGGATCAGAGGTGTCGGCATTATTGGGCCGTATGCCATCTGCTGTTGGGTACCAACCTACCTTGGCTACTGAAATGGGCGCCATGCAAGAACGTATTACATCGACCAAGAGAGGTTCTATTACATCAGTTCAGGCGGTTTATGTGCCGGCCGATGATTTAACAGATCCGGCTCCAGCAACAACCTTTGCTCACTTAGATGCCACTACGGTATTGTCGCGTAAGATTGCAGAATTAGGAATTTACCCAGCGGTGGATCCATTAGATTCTACTTCTCGAATTTTAACGGCAGACATATTAGGTAAGGAGCATTACGATTGTGCACAACGTGTAAAAGAGTTATTGCAACGCTATAAAGAATTACAAGATATTATTGCCATCCTAGGTATGGAGGAATTATCCGAGGAAGATAAATTAGCAGTGGGTAGGGCAAGGCGTGTACAGCGTTTCCTTTCGCAGCCTTTCTTCGTAGCGGAGCAGTTTACAGGACTTAAAGGTGTGTTGGTTGATATTAAGGATACCATAAAAGGCTTTACCATGATTATGGATGGTGAACTAGATCACCTGCCTGAATCTGCTTTTAACCTTAAGGGTACCATCGAAGATGCAATCGAAGCAGGAGAAAAAATGTTGGCCGAGGCTTAATTTTGTTTTTGGTTCACAGTTGATAGCTCTCAGAAGTGCTAACAACTAACAATTAACAATTAAAATATGTATTTAGAAATCATTTCACCAGAGGCTATTTTGTTTGCAGGAGAGGTTAATTCGGTATCGGTACCTGGAATCAATGGAGAGTTTCAAATGCTCAACAATCACGCACCTGTCGTTTCTTTACTACAGGAAGGCAGTGTGAAAATCGATGGTGATCTAAGCATTGAGGAAGCTTATGAAAGTAAATTTTCAAAAGATGCCGATGGTTACACCACCTTGTCGATTACTAGCGGTACTATTGAAATGAAAGACAACAAAGTAATTGTATTGGCTGATTAAACGCTCAATGAGGATTTATTTTCTCGACGCCTTCCTGCATATGTAGGGGCTTGCCTTATTTCGATAACTATATAAAAAAAATATTTTGTCGGCAGCATACCTCGTGTCTTTAGGTCAATTTTTTAGGAAAAACAAAATACTTTCAGGAGTTGTGAATCTCCTTAAGGCATACTGATGCCACAAGATTTTTAGCAATAATAGAAGCCCCGTTTTTGAGTAAAAAAACTTAAAATCGGGGTTTTTAGTACACTTGTTTTTGAGTTTCGTTGCAGCATTTATTATAAAAAAGACCTGTTTTTCAAGCATTAACTGACTGTATGTTGCTTATTTGAAGAATATGCTGCTCGCCCTCCTTTAAACATATATCCCGTACTCCTTTTAAAGGGCACCCCCTCATTAAGAGACTTTGATTTTGGCCTCAACTCTACATCCCCCGCCTACGACACCCCTTCAAAAGGGGGATTGGTGTACGGCATTTTCAAAAGAGATTTCATAGGTATTGGTTTGCGCTAACAAGAAGGACGTGCTAATAGAAAATAGGACGAAAATCAGGAGCGATTTCATTTATATAAGGGTTTCTACTATTTCTAAAATTAAATAGGTATTATACGAACGAATATAAGATTTAAAAGAGGATATACTACATTTGTGTTATGGAGACATTTCCTAAAAAATTGACATCAAAACTATCTAAGAGAGAAGTTGAAAATACAGTTCGTAGCTTACCGCTTTTAAATAATTTGATCGATTTATCTTCGAATGATTATTTGGGGTTTGCTGCCAATGAAACTATTTATTCAAATACTTTTAAATTAATACTACAGAAAGAAGCCTCTCAAAATGGGGCAACAGGCTCTAGGCTGTTGACGGGCAATCACCCTTTGTATACAGAATTAGAGGAATATTTGACACATTTTTATGCCTGCGAAAGCACTTTGGTCTTTAATTCAGGTTATGATGCGAATCTTGGTTTTTTTAGTTCTGTACCGCAAAAAGGAGATATTATTTTCTATGATGAATTCATACATGCCAGCATACGTGATGGTATTTCTCTAAGTGATGCCAAGAGCTATAAGTTCAAGCATAATGACTTGAAAGATTTAAGGGATAAGGCTTCTCGTATGGTTCAAAAGAATCGCTTAAGTCAGAATGAGCCTATTGAAGTCTATATGGTAACTGAATCAGTCTTTTCTATGGATGGTGATTCGCCTGATATTGAGGCCTTGGTGAAATTCTGTGAGAAACAGGGGTATAGGGTAGTCATAGACGAGGCTCATGCCGTGGGCGTTTTTGGAAGTGGTGGCCAAGGTTTGGTGCAACAAATGAAACTTCAAAAGAAAATTTTTGCACGGATCGTCACCTTCGGTAAGGCCATGGGGTGTCATGGGGCAGCCATTTTAGGGTGTGAAAAACTAAAGGAGTACCTGCTTAATTTTTCGCGGAGTTTTATCTATACAACGGCACTGCCACCGCACACATTAGCTACAGCGTATTCGGCCTTTGAGTATTTGTCTGATAAAGGAAAAGAGCCAAGAATGAGATTAGCGGAGAATATCGTATTCTTCAACAAAAAAATTCAAGCGTTAAATCTTGATCAGTTTTTTATTCCCAGTATATCTGCAATTCATTGTTGTCTAATTCCTGGAAATACAAGGGTGAAAAAGCTGGCTAAAAAAATCCAGGATAAAGGGTTTAATATTCGCCCAATTTTGTCACCAACTGTTCGAGAAGGAGAGGAACGCCTACGTTTTTGTTTACATAGTTATAATTCTAAAGAAGAATTAGGCTTGGTCTTACAGCTTTTATCATCTTATATTTGATCAATATGGAGCAAAAATTTTTCATGCTTGCTGCCTTTGAATATGTGGCAGATGTACAGATTATAAAGGGTAAATTAGAATCTGAAGGAATAGCTGTTTTCCTTAGAGACGAGAACACTTTAAATTCAGACCCCTTGATAAGCAATGCTATCGGAGGGGTAAAATTGTTGGTGTATACCAAGGATAAGGATAAGGCCTTGAAGATTTATAATGAGATTAGGGCTTATGCCGTGGGTCATGATGGTAATGCTATAGTTTGTCCAAATTGCAAGGCAAAAAAATCGGAGCCTTACTATAAGGGGAAAGGAATTTTCTATAAGCTTTTTCCGTTTTTCGAAAAAAGAAAGTACAGATGCCTAAATTGTAATATGATAACTAATGAAGACTGAAAAACAAGAATTTTTTGTCACGGGAATTTCGACCGGAGTCGGAAAGACTATTGTATCCGCTATTATTACGGAAGCCCTTGAAGCGGATTATTGGAAGCCGATACAGGCTGGTGACCTCGACAATACCGATAGTCATAAAATTGCCTGTTTGATATCGAATGGCAAGTCGGTGATCCATAAAAGTAGTTATAACCTAAAGACCCCTATGAGTCCTCATGCAGCGGCAAAAATCGATGGGGAATACATCGATTTGCGACATATTAATGCGCCGGAAACCGAAAACCATTTGGTTATCGAGGGTTGTGGCGGAATCTTGGTGCCTTTTAACGAGTCTGATACGGTCATAGATATCATTATGCCGAAGTATAAGGTCATTGTTGTTTCTAGACATTATTTAGGGAGTATTAACCATAGCCTATTGACTATACATTGGTTGACTCAAAAGGGATATGACGTATCTGTGCTTTTTAGTGGAGATGCTGACCCACATACTGAAAACATTATTCTTCATAAAACAGGAGTATCGCTAGTAGGTCGTATTGATGAAGAATCTGTTTTTGATAAAACCGTCATACGAAAGTATGCAGATAAATTCCGAACAGCCCTGCAGTTGCTATAATCCAAATTAGGCATTAGCTTATTGCAATAAGAGGTAAAACTACTAAAATATTACTTTTTAGTAGTTTGGGGATAGCATTGCTAAGAACAATAAATTCAACTATGGTAAAAAATATTTCAGAGCGTGATAAAAAACATTTGTGGCATCCCCTGACACAGCACAAATTGCATCCTGAAATGATAGCGATTGTAAAGGCTAAGGGTGCTGTGCTCTATGATGAGGCCGAAAAAGAGTATATTGATGGTATTGCCTCGTGGTATACCTGTATGTATGGCCATTGCAATGATTATATAGTAGAGCAGGTAACCAATCAGATGCGCCAATTAGATCAGGTGGTTTTTAGCGGGTTTACGCATGAGCCGGCGGTCAAGCTTTCCGAGGCCCTCATCGAAATACTTCCTGACAATCAGGAGAAGCTATTTTTTTCTGACAATGGATCTACGGCTACCGAAATTGGTATAAAGATGGCGCTACAGTACCATTTTAATCGTGGTGAGAAACCTGGGGTGATGCTTGCTTTCGAGGATGGTTTTCACGGTGATACCTTTGGTGCGATGTCGGTTTCAGGGCTATCGGTATACAATGGTCCTTTTGAGGATTTTTTTATGGATGTAGAACGAATTCCCATTCCTACCCCTGAGAATATCGAACAACTACTAAGCTCTTTACAGACCAAATTAGAGCAAAATAATATTGCCGGATTCATCTATGAGCCTTTAGTACAAGGTGCTGCGGCTATGAAAATGTATGATGCCGGTGATTTGGATCGGGTCCTAAGCTTACTTAAACAACATAACGTACTTACGATTGCCGATGAAGTCATGACTGGGTTCGGAAAAACGGGCAGCTATTTCGCATCGGATTATTTGGTGAATAAACCCGATATTATGTGCCTTTCGAAAGCCCTGACGGCGGGTATGATGCCCATGGCGATTACCAGTTGCACAAAAAATGTCTATGATGCTTTTTATAGCGATGATATTGCAAAAGGGCTGTTTCATGGGCATACGTATACGGCCAATCCCTTGGCATGTACGGCCGCTTTGGCAGGCATTGAATTGTTGCGTTCCAATGAAATGCAGAAGAATATTCAGCGCATTATACAATCGCATGAGAAGTTTGATCTCGAAATAAAAAATCACCCTAAAATAGCCGGCACCCGCCAATGCGGCATCATTTATGCGCTGGATCTTGATGTAAAAATGGAGCGCTACGGAAACTTGCGAAATACATTATTCAAACACTTTATGGATAATGGCGTGTTTTTACGACCCTTAGGCAATACCATTTATATTTTGGCCCCTTATGTCATTACTGATGGGCAGTTAAAAAATATATATAGCGTAATCAAAGAGGCATTAGAACTATTCTAGGGAGTCATCTTCAAGCAGGTAAAAAGTCTCTTCATCTGTAATATCTACCCTGATTTCATGATAAATCCAGTTGTCTCCTGAACTCGAAGCATTTATATACAGGGTTCCCTTGCCTTTGGGTCCCGAAATGGGGATGATCATATTGGCCCTTCCATCGCCATTGGTGTAGTTTAAACTACCCTGTGCCATGCCATCATTTTCAATAGGCGAGCCCAATACTTTGATGAGTTGTTCATCTTGGTTTATTTTTTCAAAAGCATATTCATAGGGATCCAAATCCTCGAACAAGGTAGTGACTCCATAAAAAATAGACCCCATCAAGAGTACAAAAAGTAAGATTAGGCCAAGACAACCACCTAGGGGCAGGGCCCATTTCCAATTCCGTTTCACCCAACTGGGCCTAGATATTAGTTCATTGTCCCATTCACTCATTATTCTCTTTTTTTATTTTCATATTGTATCATTACTAATTCTCTCATTGCTCATTTTTTTCAGTTTGTTTTTCTTATATCAAGATAAGAACTTTTACTTTTGCCCCAAACCAAGACTATTTTGACAGCACCCATATCTATAACCGCAATTTCTTCAATTTCCCCTGTCGGGACTTCCCCGGAAGAGATTTGGGAGAATTACCAAGGTAATCAGCATTTGTTCATCAACAAAAAATATACGGATGAAATGACATGGGTCGCAGCCCTATCGAAAACCGCAAAACTCGAAATAAAGAACCTCAGAAACTCGGATTCTAAATATAAAAACCTAGATGATTCTGTGCTTTTTGCTATATATGCATCAAGAAGGGCAATTCAAAGTGCTGGGTGGAAATCAGAAGATAATTTCGGTATAAATATCGGTTCTTCTCGGGGAGCCACGGCACTTTTTGAAAAGTATCACGAAGAGTTTATCTGCCAGAAAAAAACATCGACTCTATCTTCCCCGACCACTACTTTGGGCAATATTTCTTCTTGGGTGGCACATGATCTACAGACCTTAGGTCCTGAAATATCGCATTCTATCACCTGTTCTACGGCCCTACATGCCTTGTTGAACGGTGTCGCATGGCTTAAAGGCGGCATGGCTGATAAGTTTTTGGTGGGTGGTAGTGAGGCCCCATTGACTCCTTTTACCATAGCACAGATGAAGGCCTTAAAAATATATTCGAAAGGGTCTTTAATCAAGGGTGCTGAGCGTAGCCGATCGGCGGTTGCAGTATACCCATGCCGGGCCTTGGACTTAGAAAAAAAGAAGAATTCGATGATTCTCGGTGAGGGCGCATCGATTGCCTGTCTAGAAAAGGGCATTCCTGAAAATGCATTAGCCGTCATCGAAGGTATAGGGTATGCCACCGAGATTTTAGAGCATAATATTTCAATTTCAACCGATGCCCAATGTTTTCAACGATCCATGAAAATGGCCTTGGGTGAGTTAGCGCCAAATGAGGTAAATGTTATTGTGATGCATGCTCCAGGTACCATAAAAGGCGATATGTCAGAGTTTAAGGCGATACGAGAAGTATTTGGGGCGCACATTCCCGCATTAACAAGCAATAAGTGGAAGATAGGCCACACTTTTGGAGCATCAGGAATGTTGAGTATAGAACTAGCTGTATTGATGTTACAACATCAATATTTTGTAAAAGTTCCTTTTATAGCCTCTGATTCGGTGCCGACAAAGATTCGTAGAATTATGATTAATGCTGTAGGGTTTGGGGGTAATGCCGTTAGTGTTTTATTGAAAAAACCAACGTATAACTAAGAAAACCTGATTTTTGAAATTGCAACCCTAATTTGGGGTATAGATATTGGAATTTTCCCGTTTTTAAGAGTTATTTTTGTACTAGAATTACCACCTTATGAGCGAAGTAAGACACGATTGGACCAAACAGGAAATACTAGATATTTACAATAGGCCTTTTATGGAGTTGCTTTATGATGCGGCAACGATTCATCGAAAGCATCACGACCCCAATACGGTACAGGTTTCTACCTTGCTTTCTATTAAAACCGGTGGTTGTCCTGAAGATTGTGGATATTGCCCACAGGCTGCTCGTTACCACACCGCTATCGAAACCAATGACCTGATGACAGTCTCTCATGTAAAGGCACAGGCGTTACGCGCCAAGGAATCAGGTAGTTCTAGGGTGTGTATGGGGGCTGCATGGAGAAATGTAAAGGATGGTGCCGAATTTGATCAGGTACTCGAAATGGTACGAACTATCAATAAATTAGATATGGAGGTTTGCTGTACTTTAGGAATGCTGACCGAAAATCAGGCCAAGCGTTTGGCCGAGGCCGGCCTTTATGCATACAATCATAATCTTGATACTTCGGAGGATTATTATAAAGATGTGATTTCTACCCGTGCTTTTGAAGACCGATTAGAAACCATAGATAATGTTCGTAAGAGTAATGTCACCGTTTGTAGCGGCGGAATTATTGGGATGGGCGAAAAATTGGAGGACAGGGCAGGAATGTTGGTCGCGCTTACCTCTTTAGACCCACAGCCAGAATCTGTTCCGATCAATGCTTTAGTGCCTGTAAAAGGTACACCTATGGAAGATATAGCCCCTGTTTCGATTTGGGACATGGTACGTATGGTGGCTACGGCAAGAATAGTGATGCCAGAAACCCAGGTGCGGCTTTCTGCCGGGCGAGCTGAAATGAGTAGAGAAGGTCAGGCCATGTGCTTCTTTGTTGGTGCCAATTCCATTTTTGCCGGTGATAAGTTATTGACTACGCCCAACTCAGATGTGAATGAAGACATGAAAATGTTTGAATTATTAGGGCTGAACCCTCAGAAACCGTTTACGAAAATCTCGCAACCGAAAACAATCGAAGCCCAGGATTCTAAACTGAAACCCTTGGGGGAAAAACCAAAATGGTCTCGCCCCGGGCATAGTATCGAACGTAATGAAGAGGCCAAAGCAAATGCCAAAATAGTGCAGTAATACACGCTAGTATTATTTCAATAAATAAGCGATTTCGAACAGCATCAAAAATAGTAAACCACAAATTATTACCACGTGATACAAAGACAAATGGGTAAGCCCGTATAAGATAATTTCTTAAGGCTGCTTACATTTGGAGTTCATATAAATACGACTACCATTGAAGCTAGAAGATATTCCTAGGTTGCGAACCATTACCAAGGAAGATTTTATAAAACAGTATTTCAAACCTCAAAAACCTGTTGTAATAGAACGGGCAATAGAGGATTGGCCTGCATATTCGAAATGGAATTTTGACTATATGCAGAAAATGGCCGGTCATAAAACCGTGCCGCTCTATGATGATAGGCCGGTACATCATGATGATGGTTTTAATGAACCACATACCGAAATGAAGATGAGCGATTATATAGGTCTATTGAAAAAAGGTCCCACCAAATTCCGTATTTTTCTTTGGAATATATTTAAGGAGGTGCCAGAGCTGCAATCTGATTTCACCTATCCTGATTTTGGTATTCGTCTTTTAAAGCGAGTTCCCATGCTTTTTTTTGGTGGCAGTGATTCGTATACATTTATGCACTATGACATTGATTATGCCAATATCTTCCATTTTCATTTTGAGGGAAAAAAGCTATGTATCCTATTTCCGAAATCCGAGACCAAGTACCTGTATAAGGTGCCACATTCGATAATTACGCATGAACACATAGATTTCTCCAATCCTGATTTTAAGAAATGGCCGGCCCTTAAAAAGGCCAAAGGATTTACAACTAATTTAAAGCATGGTGAAATGCTATACATGCCAGAGGGCTATTGGCATTATATGAAATATACTAGCCCTAGCTTTTCGATGAGTTTACGTGCGTTGGCCAGAAACCCGATTAATTTGAGTAAGGCCGCATATAATATTTTTATCATGCGCTACTTCGATGTAATGATGCGAAAATTAAAAGGGCAGCAATGGATCGATCAGAAAAATAAAAAGGCTATTGCAAAGACCAATAAATGGCTGATTTAAAATAAATCGGATTTTTAAATAGAACTTTTTTCAGCTATGAGTTGCTAGCTTATATTTTGGATACTCATTTGTGCCAGTAGCGTTGACTCGCGATGGTTTACTTTATAAGTGTGGTGATTTTACTATATACCAAATGACTTTCCCAACCACGATATAGGAGGTAATCGGCCAGTTTTTTTCTTTTTTTTAGAAAATTGGTTTCCGTTAACTGATCTAATCTTTTTTTTGCGAGGGCATCCAAAGTTTCCAGATAAGTTTCCTCATCAATTTCCGTAAGGGCATTTTTGATATTGTATTTGGAAATTTGACGTTGTTGCAGTTCGTTTACAATTCGCTTTCTGCCCCATTTTTTTATGTTGAATTTTCCGCGTGCATAGCTGCGGGCAAAACGCTCCTCGTTGAGATAATTATTTTCGATAAGATGTACTAGAATCTGATCTATGGCTTCAGGAATCATGCTCATTTCCCATGCCTTGGTCTTTACTTCTCTATGACAGCGTTCTTGGTAAGCGCAGTAGCGCTCCAATTTTCTTTTCGCTTCGGTAAGGGTATATGATTTTTGGTGTTGCACAAATCAAAAGTACTATTAACCTGAGTCACAGAAAACAAAATCTCTTTTTTTGTTTTATCCTGCTTCCTGTGATTTGCATAGGCATACTTGCCTGTTATAGCTAGGGCTACGCAAATAATGAGTAAACTGCTACGACTAAAAGTTTGTGTGGCGCGAAACCGAAGTATGAAAGCGTTTGAATCACCTGGTTTATGGGGTTTTTGATATAAAACAAAAAAAGCGACCCTCGTTGTCGAAGATCGCTTTCTTAAATTTTAATAAATGGTTTTACCGTCTTTATTTTTAAAACGGTATTCGAGGTACGTATACGCATCTCGAGGTTGTATTTTTATCCATTTCTTATGCTCCAAGAACCATTTGATGCGTATGGATCTGAAACCCTTGGTCAAATAAGCTGCAATAAAAGGATGTATATTAAGTGTTATATCATTCGCCTTTGCAGGACCTTTTAAAAGTCTCTCTAGATCAACGTTTATCTTGTCTAGCAAAACAATGGGGGCTTCTACCTCTTGGCCATTGCCATTGGGATTTTCCTCAGTTGTTTTGATTTTCATTTCGGGCCGTACCCGTTGTCTGGTAATCTGTATAAGTCCGAATTTGCTCGGTGGTAATATTTTGTGCTTGGCACGATCATCTTTCATTTCATCCCTGAGGTGATCAAAAAGCTTTTTTCTGTGCTGGGCTCTTACCATATCTATAAAATCAACTACGATAATACCCCCCATATCACGGAGGCGCAATTGCCTTGCAATTTCCGAGGCAGCTAACAAGTTTACTTCTAATGCCGTATCCTCTTGGTTTTTGGCCTTGTTCGAACGGTTACCGCTATTTACGTCTACAACATGTAGCGCTTCGGTATGTTCTATGATAAGGTAGGCACCCTTGCTCATTGATGCTGTACGGCCAAAAGAGGTTTTGATTTGACGGTCTATGCCAAATTTTTCGAAAATAGGCACAGACGAGTTGTACAGTTTAACCATTGATTCTTTACCAGGTGCAATTTCTTGCACATAATCTTGAATTTGGTTATAAAGCGTTATGTTATCAACATGGATCCCGGTAAAGGAATCATTGAAAACATCTCTGAGTATGCTAGAGGCCCTATTGAGCTCGACCAATACTTTAGAAGGCGTATGAGCCTTAGTTAATTTCTTACACATTGCGGACCACTTGTTCAGCAAGTTCTCTAGGTCTTTGTCCAGTTCTGCGACTTTCTTGCCTTCGGCAACTGTTCGGATAATAATTCCAAATCCTTTGGGCTTTATGCTCTTTACAAGCCTTTTAAGCCTATCCTTTTCTTGATTACTTCCGATTTTTTGAGATACGGATACGCGATCTGAAAAAGGTACCATAACCAAATATCGTCCTGCTATTGAAAGCTCTGAACTGATTCGTGGTCCTTTGGTAGATATGGGTTCTTTGACAATTTGCACCAACAAGGATTGATTGGCCTTGATAACATCTGTTATCACACCATGCTTATCTATATCCTTGTCAACGGGGAAATTTTTTAAGGAATACTCCTTTAATTTACCCGAACTCACTTGTTTTATGAATTTCAGCATTGAAGATAATTGCGGCCCAAGGTCATGATAATGCAAGAAAGCATCTTTTTCATAACCTACATTAACAAAGGCTGCATTAAGACCGGTAACGGGCTTTCTCACTTTGGCCAAAAATATATCGCCAACCGAAAAGTCGTTATTGTCATCTTCTTTATGCAATTCAGTGAGTTTTCCATCCTTTAACAAGGCAAAATCGACGGCATCGGAACTAGATCTTACGATTAATTCTCTATTCACCTGAATTTATGATTTACATCCGTGCCCATACTTTGGGCTCCGGATTGATTAAACAATATTTTAAACAGGCAATATGTGCCTGTCGAAATTCTTTTTGAATTTCTATGTCAATGAACGTCTTAAAATGAAAAAGTAGTTGTGAAAACTACTTTTTCTTATGTCGGTTAGCTCTCCTTCGCTTTTTTCGCTTATGGGTAGCTACCTTATGTCTTTTTCTTTTCTTACCACTCGGCATAAAGTTCTTCTTTTATAGATTACTATTTTATTTTATTTTTACGTTGCTCTTAACTCCTTCCACAAAAACTTTTGCTGGCTTAAAGGCAGGAATGTTGTGAGCTGGTATTTTAATAGTTGTGTTCTTAGATATGTTCCTTCCTGTTTTTTCAGCTCTAGTCTTGATTATAAAACTTCCAAAGCCTCTTAAATAAACATTGTCTCCTCCTTCAAGAGAAGTTTTTACCTCTTCCATAAAGGATTCGACAGTTGCTTGAACATCTCCTTTTTCAATTCCCAGTTTATCTGAGATTTTCGATACAATTTCGGCTTTCGTCATCTTTAATATTAAATTTTCTGTGTGTTTTTTCGGCCTGCAAATATATAAATTTAATTCAATATTTCCCTCTAAAGGACTAATTTTAAGTGAATTCATCCGTACTTTTTTATCAATCGCTCGAAGTGGCTTAGAAATCTATAAATAAACTGTTACTTTTACATATTAGTATTCTTGTCAATGTCTTTTTCTAAAGAAATTCTTCTTTGGTATTCCATAAACAAACGGGCGCTTCCTTGGCGTGACTATAGAGACCCCTATCGAATTTGGCTTTCGGAAATTATATTACAGCAGACACGGGTAGTACAAGGCACTCCATATTATCTTAAATTTTTAAAAAATTTTCCTACCATTGAGGATTTGGCCTGTGCGTCAGAGGAGAAAGTTTTGAAGTTATGGCAGGGTTTGGGGTATTATTCAAGGGCACGAAACCTGCATGCGACCGCCAAGAGGGTAGTTGCGGAATATGATGGTAAATTTCCAGACACCTATAGCGAACTTCTGAAACTAAAGGGCATTGGAGACTATACGGCAAGTGCTATTGCTTCGATCTGTTTTGATGCTCCTGAGCCCGTAGTAGATGGTAATGTTTACCGTGTTCTTTCTCGGTATTTTGGTGTAGACATACCCATAAATAGCCCCAAGGGCATTACCTATTTTAAGGAATTGGCCAGGCGAGTCATGAACACAGAAAGTATTCGTGATTACAATCAGGGTATTATGGAATTCGGGGCCATTCAGTGTAGCCCCAAAAAACCCGATTGTTTAAGGTGTCCTTTGGCTGATAGTTGTGTCGCACTTCAGGAGAATCGCACGGGTATCTTGCCGATAAAAATAAACAAAACAAAGATTAAGAACAGGTATTTTAATTATCTGGTATTCTTGGATCAAGAAGAGAAAACGGTTCTATATCAGCGAAAGGGCAAGGGTATATGGCAGAATTTGTGGGAGTTTCCTCTTTTGGAGACCGAAGCGGAGATTGATATAGAAGAGGTGCAACAGCGATTGCCCGAAATGATGCGATTCAATGATGCCCCAGAAATATATCAATTCAATGAGCGTATAATTGTTCACAAACTCTCTCATCAACACCTGTACACCAAGTTTTGGATAGTGAAAACTGGTACAGCATTAGAAGATGGTATGGTATTGGCTGATTTGGACAATTATCCAGTTCCTGTTTTGATCTCTGATTTCATAAATACGTTTAAAAATTCGTATTTTTGATTAAATATATATGAAGGTTATGAGTGGAACGCTGAATAAGGTGATGTTGATTGGGCATTTGGGTGATGAGGTAAAAATGCACTATTTTGAAGGGGGTGGCTGTATTGGCCGCTTTCCTATAGCGACCAATGAGACCTATACGAACAAGCAGACCGGAGAAAAGGTGACCAATACCGATTGGCATAATGTTGTGATTCGCAACAAGGCTGCTGAAATTTGTGAAAAGTACCTTAGTAAGGGTGATAAGATATACGTCGAAGGGCGGTTAAAAAACCGGCAATGGCAGGGTGAGGATGGCAATACGCGTTATACCACCGAAGTACATGTACAGGATTTCACATTTTTATCAACCAAGAAAGAAAGTACGACCAATGCTCAATCAGCTGTGCAGGACCAACAACATAATGCCCCTATTGCAAATACGGATGTAAAGCCTAAGGAGGCTCCTGCCGTAATCGAGCAAGAGCAGGATGATGATTTGCCGTTTTAAAAAATAAATAGAGGTCAGGCACTTGAAAATAGACTAGATTATGGTGATATGGTGCGGCCAAAACCAATTGTATGTACTCAGATTATCCGCGAAATGCGTTCAGTACTGAATTATGTTATATCAATCAATTTTTAGTGTCATTTAAGAGCCAAAATACAGATGTGATCCGTCTTGCTCCCCAAGGCTATATTCTTGTTTCTTTCTCAAGAGTAGAAGCAATAGAATACAGAATATCTGGTATGCTTTCCCTCATAAAAACTAAATTTTTGGCTATTGGATTCTGACCCCCTTAGTTTACTTTTAAATTTTATCGCTCTCGACAGTGTTCTTACGCTCAAGGTATTGATACTGATATTGCTATTGCTTTGTTCTGCAATGATTTCGGGGGCGGAAGTGGCATTTTTTGGTCTTTCGCCGACTGATATCAATGCCCTTGAAGAAAAAAAATCTGCGAAAAGTAGTATCGTGGTCAAGTTGCTGGATCAACCAAAAAAACTGTTGGCTACTATTCTAATAGTGAACAATGCCATTAATATTGGTATTGTTCTTTTGTTCAATATAATCGGAGACACCTTGTTCTCTAGTATCAATTATGTATTGTTCGACTTTGTCTCAGTTCGTTTTTTATTAGAGGTAGTCGTAGCTACATTTTTGATATTGATGTTCGGCGAGATCTTGCCCAAAATTTATGCCAGTCGAAACCAAGTTAAATTCGCCCATTTTATGGCCTATCCACTGAAGGTATTGGATTTTATTTTTTCGCCCTTGAGCTTGCCCATGCGCGCCGGAACTGTTTTTTTACATACGAAATTGGGCAAAGAAAAATCGAGCTTGAACGTAGATTATCTTTCTCAAGCGTTGAAGCTAACCTCTCACGGTGACACCAGCAAGCAGGAACAGAGGATTTTAGAAGGTATTGTGTCTTTTGGTAATACCGACACCAAACAGGTTATGAGGCCGCGGATTGATATATTCGCTCTTGAGGAAGAAATGAAATTTACTGAGGTCATAGCGAAAATAAAAACGCACGGGCATTCTAGAATACCGGTTTTTTCGGAGAATATGGATAATGTACTCGGTATCCTCTATGTCAAGGACCTGTTGCCCCATATAGATCGAAAAACCTTTAATTGGATGTCTTTGATACGGGAGCCTTATTTTGTGCCCGAGAATAAAAAGCTAGATGACCTGCTGTTAGAATTTCAGGAAAAGAAAAATCACCTTGCCATTGTTGTAGATGAGTACGGGGGCACCTCGGGTATTGTGACCCTTGAAGATATCATTGAGGAAATCGTTGGTGATATCAGTGATGAGTTCGATGATGAAGACCTAATTTTTTCAAAACTTGACGATTTTAACTATGTTTTTGAGGGAAAGACGGCGCTTAAAGATTTTTATAGGGTAGCTAAGATTGAAGATGAGGAAGATTTTGAGGCTAAAAAAGGAGAATCGGAGACTATTGCCGGCTTTGTATTGGAAATTTCTGGAGGTTTTCCTAAAAAAGGAGAAAAAATAGTATTTAAAAAGTACCAATTTTTAGTGGAGAGCCTTGATAAGAAAAGATTGAAGCAAATAAAAGTAAGCCTTCCCCATGAATAGTAAATTTATTTTTTCGGTACTGCTGTGTGCGCTCTTCTTTACGAGCTGCAAAGAGGATACACTGCCCAAGCCTAGAGCTATGCTGCGTTTGGAATATCCTAAAACTGAATATGGGAAACTGAGTACTGAGAATTTCGAATTTCAAAGAAACCATTTGGCAAAAGTGAAGATTCAAGACCAAAATGCACTTAGCTTAAATTATCCTGGAATGAAAGGAGCTATCTTTATCAACTACAAGAGAGTGAATGGTAATTTGAACAAACTCTTGTCTGATGCACAACGGTTGAGCTATGAGCATGCAGCAAAGGCCGATGGCATTAAACAGCAGGAGTTCTTGAATACTAAAGACAAGGTTTACGGTATGTTTTATGCAGTAAGCGGAGATGCCGCCTCACAAGCCCAGTTTTATGCCACCGATAGTACTGAGCATTTTGTAATGGGATCTCTCTACTTTTATGCACGGCCGAACTATGATTCGATTTATCCTGCCGCCTCTTATTTACAAGAAGATATGGGCCGTATTCTCGAGACGTTAAAATGGAGAAATTAAACCACTTTATTCCTTTAAAAGTAGCTTGGCATTCTCGATACTCGTATTGATTTGCTCGCGCAATGCTCTTATTTTTCCCTCTTCTTCATTCAACCATTTTTGTTTCTCCTCACTGAGGGCCTTTCCATTTAGGATTTCATCTGAATCGAATCGGTTTCCGAAACCTTGCATCCAGTCCATCATTGATTTATGTGATGCTTGCAGACCTTCTCTAGCCTGCTTGTGTTCTATGCCGATTTCTGTGCTGTCCTCCTTGTCGCTGAGCTCTTTGACCATGCTGCCTAAAGTGCTCATTTTTGGCATCACCTCGTCATGTATGGCCATTACTAGTTTCATTTGAGTGTTTTCTTTTTCTTTCTTTTCCTCCTTGCATGATATCATAGTTACGGTTGTAAAGACCATAAGTAAATAGGCTATTTTTTTCATATGTTTGAATTTAACTTTTAATCCCTCATGGAGGGTTTAATTTTCCGATGCCTGCCCGCCTGTGGTGGGACTTGCCTCGTTCCGATTGCTATCGGAATAGATATTGTTTTTTCTGAAGCATAGCTCATACTTTGGGTCGAGCTTATTGATTCGTCAATTGTTTTGAAATTTCACATGCTGCGCAAAGAACAAATTCGGCCTAGAGCGTTTTTCCTCTTTCCTTTTTCGTTTTTTCTCTCAAGTCTCAAGTCTCAAGTCTCAAGTCTCAAGTCTCAAGTCTCAAGTCTCAAGTCTCAAGTCTCAAGTCTATTTTTCACATGTAAATATAAACCATTCCTGTTATTGAAACCCTGCGATTTTAAATCATTGGCAGCGCAAATAACAGAAATGGTCAAATAAAACCATTAGTGTCCTGAAAAATAGTATTTATGACAAAATCAGGCGTAAATACCAGTGTCTCAACGTTTATAAAAGATGTTTTTCGCTTTTGTAAAATAGTAAGATGATAGTCAGATTGTCGTAGCGGTCTTACATCTTTAACTAGATTACAGGGAATATTGCAACCCTAGGGTCAAGGTTTCTTTATTTTTTAATTGAATACCGTTCAGGTCTTGGTATAAGGGATACCCGAATTCAAAACCTAGACGAAGATTTTTTAAGGCCCCGTTCGCGATATAGGTATTGAGCCCTATTCCTGAATTAATAAAATTGCCGCCTGAATTATTGGTATCGGCGGTAATCACCATCATGGGGTTGAGTCTAGGGTCGATACCGTTGATTTCTTCTATAGTCAAACCTTCGACACGTACTGAAAAGCTAAGCCAATTGGCCGCTTTTATCGCCACCCAATTGTTCAAGCTATATCGATTTCCGTAGCTATAATCTCTGTCGTTCTTTCCAAATCTAAAAGTGCCTTTCAATTGTAGCCCGTAAGAGAATAGATTGCCCTGACATAGATAGGTCAGTCCTAAATTAGTGTCAAAAGTGCCGCTGCCGATTTGCATGGGGTAGGGCAGTTCTGCTTTGTTGGGGGCAGAGGCGGGGATTACATCACTTTGGGTTATGCTTCCGGTCGGAATGGAAAATCCTAATTGTGCGTGCATAGTCTGTTTGTTCTTGTTAAAGAACTCGTACAATCCTGAAATTTGAATATCCCCAAAACCTGAGGCTTCGGTCGTAAATGAACCGCCCATTCGGGTGATATGATCCATCTTCATATTTAGGTAATTGAACATGACCATTACTGTTATCCTGTCGCTAGGAGCGTACATGGCTCCTAACATATGCATATTCATGGGCATTTTTGTTGGCGTAACCATATAGTTGCTTAGGGCGTTGTCAAAGGAGGTGTCATCTTTTCCCTGTCTTAGGTCCTCCATATTCATAGACATATAAAGGTAACTGAACATCCATCCGCCTTTGCTGTGCATATGGTCGCCCATAATTGAAATTGGGGAGTGACCGTCAGGCCTTCCTGCAGACCATTTTTCAATAATTGCGTCGGTTGTTTCTTGCGCACATAGTGCAACTGTTGCCATTACAAGAATGGCTGAGATATATATTTTCAAAATATTTTTTTTAAGATGTAGAAATCGAAGTAGTTTCAATATTTTGGGTTTAACCGAGAAATATTGAAACAAATTCAGTAAAGTCAGGCCTTGCCAATCCCATGTGGAATTAGAGACTGTGAAAGGAATACTATGAAAGAATACCGGGTGGGCGAAAGTTGCTATCGCTATAGATAAAGCTGTAATTATTGCAATAGCGCAGAAAGCTATTGTTGGTTATGATTTTTTCTTTCGGAAGGTCTACAGAGACAAAGGTCACAAAGCCTATGGGGTATTCTTCCATCGCTATTTTGGGTGGCTTTTGTTTTTTTTCTTCGTTCTGTGCACTTAGTTTTTGCATCAGGTAACATTTTCCGTTACACTGCAGTTCTACTTTTTTCTTATTTACGCAGAGAAATTCAGCAATATAATCCTGATTTATAACATACTCGAACAAGGGAAGAACGGGCCGTATCATAGCCAGAATATAGAGAAGAACAAAAAAGGTGGCCCCAAGTGATTTCAAGACGTTCTGTTTTTTACAAAAATATATAAGGATAACTAAAAAGCACCACTTTTGTGGTTAAATTGTACGTGATGAACGACTACAGAAAAAAGTGGATCTACCTTATTTTATTATCCTTGATCTGGGGCTCTTCTTTCTTGCTTATCAAAAAGGCGCTCATAGGCTTTTCACCCGTTCAATTAGGAAGTTTGCGCATTGTTTTCGCTTCTCTTTTTCTCTTTGTTTTTGGTTTTCGAAGCCTGAGGCAAATAAGCATCAAGGACTGGAAATGGGTAACCATTGTAGGGTTTTTGAGTTCTTTTTTTCCGCCCTTTTTGTTTGCCTTGGCGCAGACTGAGATTGATAGTGGGGTGACCTCGATATTTAATTCGGTGGTACCCTTGCTGACTACGGTTGTCGGAATTTCCCTTTTTGGAGCCAGTATCTCAAAAAAACAAATAGTAGGAGTTTTTGTGGGTCTGGTAGGTATGTTAGTACTGGTGGTTGCCGGAATGGAATTTAGATCTGATCAGAACTATGTGTACGCTGGTTTTATTTTAATCTCGGCCTTGGGGTATGCATTCAATATTAATGTAATTAAGAAACACCTGAGTCATTTAAGTCCGTTAGCGATAACCACGGCAAGCTTTGCAGTTGCCTTTTTGCCCGCTTTGCTAGTGGTCTGTAATGCTGGCCTTCTCAGTGAATTAGACAATAACCCATTGATTTATGATGCCTTGTGGTACCTGCTTGCCCTTGCGTTCTTGGGTACTTCAGTTGCTAATATTATTTTTAATAAGTTGATTCATTTGTCGAGCCCCGTTTTCTCGGCATCGGTCACCTACACTATTCCGTTAGTGGCAATTTTTTGGGGCCTGTGGGATGGCGAAACCATAAATATGTTTCAATTGATAGGTGGGGTTATTATTTTTTTTGGTGTGTATTTGGTAAATAGAAGAAAAAGAGGGGTATAAGTAGTTTATTCTCATCACTTGGGTTTAATACCCTCCCGATTGCTATCGAGACTGCATCGAAATAAATATGTTTTGGCCTCATTTATACCTCGTATGCCTGCATCGAAATAGTTGATTGTTAATTGTTTGGGACAGCTGATAGATATTAAGTAACTTAAAGGGCATAATCCTAAAATTTCAAGTGTATGAAAGAGTTCGCCCTTCCTATTCGGTTCGGGGTAGCTACTAGCGGCTGCCTAATTGCGTATTTTTTGATTCTTTCCCTTTTTAATCTTCATACCAATGTGTTTTATAGCCTTTTTAATGGGGTTATCACGGGCTTTGGAATTTATGAGGCCATAAAATATTTTAAGCGAAGTGATCAAGAAGGGTTTAATTACGGCAAAGGTTTTGTTACAGGAATCATCTCAGGAGGAGTTGCAACTCTAATTTTCACCTTGTTTTTTGCACTTTATTCTACTGAGTTTAATACTAGTTTCTTAGAAGAACTTTCTTCGGCTTGGGCCGAAGATTATAAGAATTTCGTGGGCATAGTATTTTTCACCGTTGCCATAATGGGTTTTACCACTACCTTGGTATTGACTCTTTCTTTTATGCAATTATTTAAGTCTAGCAATAATCTTAAGAAAAAATCGGTTTGATTGCGGAGCGATAGCCATAAACTGGATTTAACCTGCCAGCCGGTAAAGGTTAGGTTTCCTCGCGTCTCGATAGCTATCGAGATTCGGATGGCGTTTTTCCGATAGTCGTCTGAATGAAAAGAGCGTTCTTTGATTATAATGCCTCCTACCCTTGAGTCGAGGTAGTTTACTATCATTTCAATAAATTTTGGTTCTATTATTAAGGTTTTATTTCTGCAAATCACTTGTACATTACTGATTAAGCAGTATATTTGCACCCGCCTATTGAAAAAAAATGGGTGGTTAAGAACAAAAATAATATAAACGCTATGTACGCAATTGTAGAGATGGCAGGGCAGCAATTTAAAGTTGCAAAAGACCAAAAAGTGTATGTTCACCGTTTGCAGACTGAAGAAGGTAAAAAGGTAACTTTTGACAATGTACTTCTTTTAGACGACGGCAAGAACATTACTATTGGCGCCCCAGCTATAGACGGAGCCGCTGTTGAGGCCAAAGTCATCAAGCACCTTAAAGGTGATAAAGTAATCGTCTTTAAGAAGAAGAGACGTAAAGGGTATACTGTCAAGAACGGTCACCGCCAATCATTGACCGAGATTGTAATCGAGGCCATTGTTGCCAAGGGAGGCAAAAAGGTAGCAGCTGTAAAAGAGGAGAAGCCAAAAGCGGCCTCTAAGCCAAAAGCTGAAACAAAACCAGTTGCTAAGAAAGAAGTTGTCAAAGAAGCTGCGCCAGTTGCAGAAAAAGAAGCTTCGAAAGCCGGTGTTGATTTGAGTAAGAATACGGTTTCGGAATTAAAAGAAATGGCAAAGGCTAAGGGTATTGAAGGTATTTCTTCAATGAAGAAAGCTGATTTAATAGCCGCTTTGAATAAATAATAAGAAAGTAAAACAGATTCTGAATTATAAGGTTCAGGCTTCAAAATAAAATATCATGGCACATAAAAAAGGTGTAGGTAGTTCTAAAAACGGTAGAGAATCAGAATCGAAACGCTTGGGCGTCAAGATTTTTGGTGGTCAAGCCGCCATTGCCGGAAATATCATTGTACGTCAACGGGGTACAAGACATAACCCGGGTCAAAATGTATATGCTGGTAAAGACCATACATTACATGCACAAGTTAATGGTATTGTAAAATTTACTAAGAAAAAAGA